>JANWZQ010000145.1 GCA_025054835.1 Chthonomonadaceae bacterium | reverse complement strand
CGCACCCGGAAGATGAAGTTTCGCGGGGTGATCTCGTTGCGAAAGGACTTGCCGATCTGCGCGATCCCGAAGGGCAGCTTGCGGTTGGTGGAGTCCAGCACATTTTTGAAGTTGACGAACATCCCCTGCGCGGTCTCCGGGCGCAAATAGGCAAACGACTCCTCATCCGGGATGGGCCCTACCTGCGTTCTGAACATCATGTTGAACGCGCGTGGCTCCGTGAACGCACCGGAACACTCCCCGGGGTGCTTTCGGGGCTCTTTCAGGCACTGCACATCCTGTGCTCGATCTGCACGAAAGCGGAGCTTGCAGGTCTTACAATCCACCAGCGGATCTACAAACTCTTTCTCATGGCCGGAGTAGCGCAACACGTAGCGGTGGGTCAGGATCGCAGTTTCAATTCCTTCCATGTCATCCCGCTCATACACATTGTGCTGCCACCACAGGCGTTTCAGGTTGTTCTTCAACTCCACGCCCAGTGGGCCGTAATCGTAAGTTCCCTGCAGGCCACCGTAGATGTCACAGCTAGGGAAGATGAAACCACGGCGTTTGCAGAGCGAGACAATCTGATCCAGACTGGTTGCAGGCATGCGGGCAAACCACTCCTTTTTGTAGAGAAATCCCGGGAACGTTCCGGCCAGATGGCACGAGATTGACGCCAGCTCGCTCTATTGTACCCTCCTGCTCTGCCAGTGCAACGATCAGGGCGTTGCCTTTCAGGGCATCTGGCAGGAAGCCAGTGTCAACCATCCCGGTCGATCCCGATCCTGCTCGGCGTTGGCAAAGCGCAACGGATGCCCGTCTGGCAGTGGATTTGGTATGCGCAGCAGCACGCGATATGTTCCCGCAGGCAGGCCGCGCACATCCAGCACCTTCTCCCAGACACGAGGCGGGTCCCCGGGCAACAATCCGCGCAACCTGCCCCGCGCGGTAAACTGACGCACGACCCTGCCCCGGGCATCCATCAGGGCGTACTGCTGTGGCCACTCGTAGTAGAAAGGCGCAACTCCCCGATTAACCACCTGCACCCGCACACGTACTTTCCGATCAGGCAGGTATGCCAGACGCACCTCCGGCACGTGAAACACGTAGCCCATCCGGCGCACCTCTTCCTCCGCGCGCCGTTTCCGGTCTGCCGGGACGTTCTCGCCAAACATACCGCTATCCATCAACCAGGTGACGTGGGTTTCATCCACACACTGGCGGAAATTCTGTATGTCCGGGTGACCGGGGTCCGGATCAAACACGCGCCCCCAGGCCTCCGGGCGGATCTCTCCGCCGATCGGGTAGCGTTTCCACTTCTCCAGCGCGTCCTTCCCTGCAGCACGCAGGGCCGTCATGAAGAACCAGAAGTCATCCGGCCTGCCCGTATGTAACGTGGCCCAGGCAAATGAGTCGTCGTGATACCCGAAGGGCCTGCGGTGATTGGGCACGTAGTCCGGATGGTTCTCCCCGGCGGGGTAGCGCAACAACACCGGCGTGACCCGGAACGCAGCCTCATAGGCGTCCATCACCTCTTTCTGTACTTCCTTGCTGGCAAACAGATCATCCCGGGGATAGTTATGCCACTCACCCCACGCACCGAGCAGTCCTGCTGTAATGAACCCGATCCGCGGGTCCCCGTCGTAACGCTGTCCCAGCGCCCGGATGAACGCGCGCAATGTGCGGCGGAGTTCGGGATTGCTGTAGTCCGGTGTCTCGATGTACTTCGGTGGATCCTCGGATTGTAGATAGCGGTGCACTTTCAGGCCTCTCCGCAGCAGGTGCTTCGGGATTCCGCCGGGCTTTCCGGGGTATTCCAGATAGACTCGAAATACCGTCTGGTGCCCTCGACGGGCCACCGCATTGAGCAAGTCCTCCAGTGGCTTCCAGTTGTAAGTGTCCGGCCCGGTCACCAGTGCGGAGAGAGGCAGATAGTCGAACTCCATGCTATGCGGGAAGCGATCGCGCACGTCCCCGGCATACGGCACCAGTCCTTTGAGCGGGTTGTCTACCGGTGCGGGCGCGTACTGCAATGTGTGCCTCTCTTCCCGTGTTTGCGCTCGCACCACGGGATGGCCGGTCATCAGAGCAACCGCACACGCAATCAGAACTGTTCGCACTGTATTTCCCAACCGTCCATTGCCCTCCAGAAAAGCCTGCAAACGCCCTCTCACATTCTGCGCAGGCACGTTCCTGACCTGCCAGCCGTTCCTCTCCTGTCCCCGCAACGCAAAGGGCCGCTCACCGGTTTGCGAGCGGCCCCATCTGTACTGCCTGTTGCCTAGGGTGTAAACACAACGGCAGGCTTCATGCGTTTGAAAAGAAAGAAATCATTTCCGCGGACCTGCGCCCACCGAAGCACCTTGGCGTGCCCGTCGGCAAATATATAGTTGCCCTGATCCATATGGCCACGCATGGGGCGCCAGCTGAAATAGGTAATTCCACAGGCGCGAATGCGTGGCAGGTTCATCGGGTCCCGCGCTCCATACACGCGGCCAGCCAGTTTGGCATGATCGCAGTTGGTGAAGAACGAGCCGTCATACGCTCCAACCAGACTGTCGGAAAGGGTACCTGCCGGTGCCCAGCTCTCAACGATCGCCAGAGTCTCTGCAGGGCGATCGATCCCGGCCAGAGTGATGGCCGGAAGTACGGGCGGGTGCGTGCCCCAGGGAGACATCCCGGTGTTCTGATCCGGTTGCTCCCCACGCGCTACTCCTTCCTCTGTGTGCAGGTGCCCCACATACCCGTAAGATCGTGGGATCCGCAACGGCGCGTACCGGCCGTCCCAGAAGCTCTGCGTGCCCCGCCCGACTGAGTCGCTGTTGCAGGTGAACACGTGGTCGTTCTTCACATAGGGCAATATCTGCATGTCGTAAGGGATGTTCCGGGTCGTTCCGTTGTTGATCGGTGGGATCTGTGCAAATGCATACGGCATGGTCTCATCATGATCCTGCACGTACATGTACAGCGCCAGACCGATCTGCTTCATGTTTGATAGACAGGAAGTCTGCCGGGCCTTCTCGCGTGCCTGCGCGAACACAGGAAAGAGGATGGCCGCCAGAATGGCAATAATGGCGATTACTACCAGCAGTTCAACCAGAGTGAAACCCGCATTCCGAACAGAATGTCGACGATGCATTGAGACGCCTCCTTCGTAAAGCACTCTTCGGCGGCGCTCAGTTGAACCGGCACAGACCACCCTCAAAAGATGCAACGAGGATCAGAGGGCAAATGATATGTGGGGCAAGGGCCATCTCTGCCCTTTCATGGCGGCTACCTGATTGTACCCGACACCCGACAACCCCGGTCAATACCAATCCACTACAGGTGCATACGACACGATGCAGCATGCCACTCCCTCCGGGAACACTTCAGGTCTCCACGACCAGTGTAGAGAAACCGGCAAAGTGGCCATCGGTGGTGCGCCCCACCACGTATACCACTTTGCGGACTCTTCCTACCTTGAAGACTTTCAGATCTGTGAGGTGCGTCTGCAACACCTGCATCAGTTGCCGGAAACGTTCCGCCAACCTGTGGTCTTCCGGTTCAAACCACTCCTGCTCGGTGACTGCAGGAGCAAAGAAATCCGCGAACGGAACTTCCTGTACTGTTTCGCTGTCCGGGATCTTTCGCCATTCGCGCAGTACTTCCGGGGTGATGGATGGCGCTCCGACCTGCTGCTGCTCCCAGAGGAACGGGGAGAGCGGAAATTCCGCCTCGCTCATGTACATCAACCCGCTCGTGTCTGAGTGTAGAAGCTTCAGTAGTTCCTCGCCTGTCATAGCTCACTCCTGTGCGGGAATATCCCCGGCATAGCCGTACTGGCGGGTGTGCGCCTCCGGCAGGTACGCCGATAACAGATCAATCGCCGCCTGAATGTCCGCAATACAGGCGGTCTCATTGACGGTGTGCACGTAGCGAGTGGGCACTGACAGGGTAAAAGAGGGCACCCCGGCACGACTGCGCTGGATCCCTCCGGCGTCCGTACCCCCGCGTGGCAGTATCTCCAGCTGGTATGGGATTCGATGCGCTTCGGCAACGTCCCGGAAATGACGCACCAGTCTGGGATGACAGATTAACGAGCTATCTACAATCTTGATCGCCACTCCTGCGCCCAGACGCGTTACCTGCTCGGCCTCGGGAGAGCCTGGGAAATCGTTGGCCAGTGTGACGTCCAGCGCGATACCAATGTCCGGTTGCAACGCGTAGGCCGCTGTGATCGCGCCCCGCAGTCCTACCTCCTCCTGTGCTGTCGCAACTGCCAGAACGTTCGCCTGCAATGACGTTTCGCGGAGCCGGCGTAACGTCTCCAGCATCACGAACACGCTCAGGCGATTGTCCAGTGTCTTGCTGGTCACGTTGTCGCCGATCCGCTCGCAGGTGCGATCCATTGTCACCATATCGCCGGGCTCCACCAGCGACTTTACCTTCTCTGCGGGCAGGCCCAGATCCACGAAGAACTCCTCGATTTTCGGGGGTTTGTTCAGCTCTTCCGGCGTTAGCAGGTGAATAGGTCTGGCTCCGGGCATCAGCACACCACGCAACGTTTCTCCAGAAAAGCCGTGCACCAGCACGCGCTGCGCCACCATGGTTCGCGGGTCCCATCCGCCTACTGGAAGCAGACGCAGGAACCCCTTATCGTCAATGTGACGCACCAGAAATCCGATCTCATCCATGTGCGCTGCGATCATCACTCTGGGTCCGTCGTCGGCTCCCTTACGGAAGCCGATTACGTTTCCCATCGCATCGGCCTCCACGGTGTCAACCAGTGGCCGCATCTCTCTGGCCACCAGCGCGCGCATTCTCTCCTCATGCCCCGGTACTCCCGGAGTCTCGCACAGGCGTTTCAATAGCTCGAAGTTGAACTCACTCACTGCCATACGTTCCCTTCTGTTTTCCAGTGTATCCACGATTGCATATCTGGAATCCTGCCTCCTCTATAGCCTCCACTCCATCGAATAGATCAACGAGCCTTATGGGTAGAATATAGCCAACACCCGGCAAAAAATACCTCACAATACCACAGAAACAAAAGCAACATGAACTTCGAAGAAGCACTCCAGTACATGAGTGGCCTGCTCCGCCTCGGATGGAAGCTGGGCAATGACCGTTTCGAAGCCCTGTGCGCCCGTATGGGCCGCCCTCAGGACCGTTATCGGATCCTGCATGTTGCTGGCACCAAGGGCAAAGGCTCTACCACGGCACTGGCCGCCGCTATTCTGCATGCCTGCGGCTACCGGGTCGGTGGCTACTTCTCCCCTTATGTTTACGACGTGTGCGAGCGCGTACAGGTCAATGGGGAGCCCATCCCCCGGGAAGCGTTTGCTCGCCTCGTCACCGAGGCCCGCCCGCACATCGAGGCGCTGGCGCAGACCGAACTGGGCCAGACCACCGAATTCGAGCTCAAGACCCTGATCGGCTTCCTCTACTTTGCCGAGCAGAACGTCGATTACGCCTGCGTGGAAGTCGGTCTGGGGGGACGATTGGATGCAACCAACGTGGTGCGCCCAGATGTAACCGTCATCACCAACATCGGTCTGGACCACATGGAGCAACTGGGTGATACCCATGCCCTGATTGCCGCGGAGAAGGCCGGTATCATCAAACCCGGCATTCCCTGTTTTACTGCTACAGGCCACCCGGACGCCCTGGAAGTGATCACGCGCGTTGCAGCGGAGCGTCAGGCTCCGTTGACGCGTGTGGTGCCCGCAGACCCGGACACCCCCTTGAATGCCCCGGAAGCCTGCCAGAGAGTGCGGTGGAGCGTTCCCGGTAACGCGCCGCATACAGGCACCGTGACCATCGCTACACCTCGTGCTGTATACCGTGACCTGCCCATGCGCATGGGCGGCATCTACCAGCGTGCCAATGCGGCCTGCGCGGTCGCCGCCGTGGAGGAAGCGCTGGCACAGGAGGGGCGCTCCCTCCCGGAGGAAGCTGTTCGTACTGCGCTGGCACATACGGCCCTGCCCGGCCGTCTCACGGTCCTGCGCATGCCCGATGGGCCTCTGATTGTGCTGGACGGCGCACACAACGAGATGGCCGCACAGGCGCTTTCCGAGCCCGTGCAGGCCCTGCGGCAACAGCATCAGATCCGTCGGATCCTTCTGGTGATCGGCATGCTCGGCGGGCATGACCCGGAGGGCGTGCTGGCAGCACTGGCCCCGCACGCAGAACACATATTTGTCTGTCAACCCCGGTGGAAGCGCGCGCTTCCCGCGGAAGAGCTGGCCCGTGTGGCCCGACGCTTCACGCGCCGAGTGAAGTGTGTTCCGGACGTCCTGGAGGCGGTGCGCGCCGCGCTGGCCCTGAGCACTCCGGAAGACATGCTTCTTATCACCGGTTCCTTCTACACAGTTGGTGAAGTCCCACCATCCATGTTCACACTGGCCGGTAGCACAACACCGTGACGTAGCGGGGAACACGGGCTTGTGTCCTCCTCGAAAACCCCGTATTTTTATCGGGTATCTGCTGGCACGCATTTTGCACGCTCGCTTGCGCGGAGCGCACAACATACGCCCGTCCAGCGATCCCTCCACATGCAAGGAGTGTTCCAACCCATCTACCCGTGAAGGCAAGGAGCAACAACAATGCGACCCGGTGTACGTCTGCGGTTACTTTTGCTCACAGGGCTCATCCTGCTCGCGTGGACGCCTTCTGTCCGTGCAGAGCTGCGGTTCATCGATCGCTACACGCGCTACGATATCACGTTCCCCGGCGGTTACAGCGGCGCACTGACTGACTTTACCGGGGCAGTTGCCTCGTACTATGTGCAGGTCTTCGGCCGAGCGGATGCCGTAGGAGATACGTTCAATGTCCTGATCAGCGTCAAGCAACTGTATTACGATTTCTTCCTGAACACTGTTGGGGGGATCCGGGTCATCAGCGATGTCTGGTCCACACCGACTCTGTATGACGTGGTATTCGAAGCCTTCGATCCGAACAATCTGGCGGGCTTCTACGAGTTCGGGTACAGAACGCCGACAGTGCCCGTGTTCGATACTTCGGGTTTCGGAAACAGCTTCATCCGTTTGACCGATGGCGGGTCGGGCAATCAGGCGCTACGCTTCCTGGGCGAAGGACGTGGCTTGATCCCCTTCGATCCCGACACCAGATACCTCACCGAGGTCTTCATTGAAGGCGACTGGTCTTCACTGGGTACGGATCCGGGGCAACTGCGCTTCGACGGTATAAACCCGGCGTGGCAGATCCTCGATTTCTTCACCTACGATCCGTTCACGAACACCACCCGATTCGTTGCCGTAGCCGCACCCTACACAGACGAGGCCTTCAATCCCAGTATCGACTTCACTCTCTTTTCGGCGCGCCCGCTGCCGACTCAGGTCCCCGAGCCGGGTCCATGGGCATTACTGGCCGGAGCAGCTACTCTGGCCTGCCTGCTACGAGTACGACGCCGATAGAGTACCCCGTGCCCCTGCGACGGGCTCAGAAACGCGCGAGCCGGGACGCATGATCCCCGCCCGCGTGTTTTTGCGTTTCATCCCCACAATCCGCCGGAAAGCGGATGCACTTCGCGAGGGGTCTCGATATAATTCTCTCGTCACAGAAGAAACAGGCAGGCATACCGTTGCATGTTGCCCGCCCGGGCTCAGCACTGGCACGCATGATTGTGCCAGGATCCATCGAAGATGGTGCCATGAGAGACTGGCAAGAAAAGTGAGGGGAAGTGATGCCGCTACGTGAGGATGCTCCGCCTGAGAATCGTTTCGATAACCCCATTGGCCTGATGCGTGAATGCCACAGGCGCATTGAATGGTACCTTGATGAGCTGAGCGCGATCGTGGCTCAGGCGCGCGGAGGTGCCCTGGCTCCCCTGCAACGCGACACTCTGGAAGCTGCCCTGAGCTACTTCGCGGACAATGCGTCCGTCCACACCTGTGATGAAGAGGTCTCCCTGTTTCCCAGAATGCGCGTTGCCGGCCCGGAAGGCGCTGCGCTGCTGGACACCATGCATGCTCTCGAGGACGATCACAGGCAGGTAATGGAGTGGCACGCTGAACTGGAACGACTTGGCCGGCAGTGGCAACAGGAAGGATGGCTCAACCGGGAGGAGACAACCCGCCTGCAATCCCTGCTGAACGAGATGCGCACGCACTACCGGCAACATATCGCCATCGAGGACCATGCCATTTTCCCTCTGGCCACCCGGCTTCTGAGCGCCTCGGAGATGGAGGCTATCGGTCGTGAGATGGCCGCCCGCCGGGGCCTGAATTACGATCACCTGCGCGTCCCCCGTGTTTCGCCCCCATAACGCCTGCACCGCTCCCGTCAGGATCTCCGCCGTCCCTCACACGTGTTGCCAGCTCGATGGCACGCCGGTGATGTGCAACAGTAACCAGCCGGCTCCCGGCAGGACAGCATGCGGTCATCGGGGGGTACAATAGGGGTGGTCGATGCCGCTACAACTTCACACGAACAGGCAACCCCCGGATGATGTTCTTTCGCTTCTACAAACAGGGGTCTCGAACACCCGGTCTCGTTCTCGCTCTTGCCTGCATTGCCCTGACATTTCTGGCGTGCGGCCCCAGAACAAACGCCCCGGTTACTGCCCCACCCGCCAGTACGCCACGCGATGGTGTTACCGGGTCCGACGCCCGTCCTGCCGACCTGTCATACCGGTTGAGCCGGCACCTCGCTCTGGGCAACCCCAGTGGCGCCAACGAGAACGACCCGGACAACTATCTGATTGTTCGGAAGCAGTACGCCCTCTCGTACAATGATGACGCCGGGCACGCCAACTGGGTCAGCTGGAACCTGCGTGAAGACGATCTGGGCGTTGTGGAACGCGGGCAGTTCGCACCGGACTTCTCCCTGCCCGGAGGCTTCACCATCGTCACACCCCGCGACTACACCGGGAGCGGCTATGATCGCGGGCACCTCTGCCCCTCCGGAGACCGCACCGCCACTGTCGAGGACAACGACGCAACCTTCCTGATGACCAACATCATCCCGCAGGCCCCGGGCAACAATCAGGGACCGTGGAAACAACTGGAAGACGAGTCCCGGGAGATGGCGCGTACCGGTCTGAACCTGTACATCATTGCCGGCGGAGCTGGCTCTAAACGTTCCATCGCGCGAGGCAAGATCAAGGTTCCGGCTGTCATGTGGAAGATCATCGTGGTACTGCCGGGTAACCAGCAGGCCCCGGAAGGAGTTTCCGAAGCGACCCGCGTGATCGCCGTACGCATTCCCAACAACAACCGGGTGCGCAACAGGGACTGGCGTAATTTCCGGGTAAGTCCCCGGCAGATCGAAGAAGAGACCGGGTACCGCTTCCTCACTACCATCCCGGCTGGGATCCGCGAGGTCCTGGTGCAGCGAGTAGATACCCAGTAGGCCCATCAACCTGTCCCGACGCATCGCATATCGCGTCGCGTGGCATGGTCGCAACTGCTCTACTCACGGTCGTTATCGGCCTCTGGAGTGGCGGGACGCAGGAGCGCTTCGGACGCAGTCTCCTGCGCGTATCCGGCGGCCGGGCGGAGCAGCGTATCCGGCCGGGAATCCACGACAGTCGAGGCGCGCAGAAGGGTCATCACATCTGGATTCGTGCGTCGGATTGCGGCGATTGCCTGAACAGCCGCTGCAGAGAGTGTTGTAGAGCTTTTACTGTCCGTACGTGTTGTTTCCGCAGGCGTCACGAACCGTTGCAGGTGCGGCAGGGCGCGTGCGTCGCCCAGTCGCCCCAGCACCAGAATTGCAGTCTCAGCGCATTCCGGATGGGGCGCATAGAGCGCTTCCAGAAAGAAGGGAAAGCTGTCCGGGCCGTAGAGTTCGATCAACGCCTCGGCCGCAGTGGTGCGCACCACGGTACCCACTTCGCGTACTTCGGAGCGGCGGGGCGCTCCTCCAGTGTGCTCCTCATGGATCAGGCTACGTCGAACGCACCGTAACGCGCGGCGCAGTTCGGCATGTGCCTCTGCAGCTGCCGGGCGGCCAAGGCGAGCGAGGGCTCGTATGGCCGATGCTGCCAGCATTAACGTTTCATTGACCTCATTGAACGCTGAGAGGCGCGGCAGCAACGTCAGGGTGTTGTCGAGCAGTCGGCGCAGTAACCCGATCAGACGCGGGTCACGTGAGCCCATCCGATGCATTTGCCCGGCAGATCGTGAGTGATCAATGCGCTCTCCTTTCTCCCGGGAGAGGCGAGAAACCCACTGCGAAACCTGTTGCATAGTCTGTGCCGCAATGGCAGTGGCCTCCGGTCCACCGCGGATCAGGGCTTCGAGGCGGCTCAACAGATTGCCCTGTAAACGGCATTCCGCTAACAACTGCAGCATTCTCTGGCCTACCGCATCCCCCAGCCGGTTCAACGCCCGCGCCGCCGCCTCGCGCACGCGCGCATCGGTGTGCGCCAGAAGCGGCAGCAGGGTCTCTCGCACCTCACGATCCAGCGTCCCTCCGGATCTGCCACGCACGCCGATCAGGTGTGCGATCTCCGTGGTCAGATCGGCGTCCGGTTTGCGTTGCAGGAGCGCGCAGAGCACAGGTATCAGCTGACTGTTCGGGCATGAAACACGCTGCAACAGGACCAGAGCTGCCTTGACAGATCCGCCTGTGTCGCCTGCAGGCGTGCGCGTCTGTGGATCCCAGCGACTGACGAGATCCAGCAGCGGCTCAACAGGTACATCGCCGAGCCGCGCCAGCATCTCTACCAGCTGCGCAGTGCTGTAATGCTCTTGCAGAGCCGCGAGCAACATGGCGCCGGTCTTCTGGGTCCCGCACGCGATCAGCAGTGCTTCCGGCACCGCGGCCCGCACATCCGGGTCCTCGTCGCGCAGCAACCGGTGAAAGATCTCCAGACTTTCCTCACCGGGGATACTGGCCAGCGCTCTGGCAGCCAGCATGCGTCGCTGAGGGTCACGCTCTGCTGCCATACGGCTCAGATGAGGCAGGGCCGCGGTACCAAAAGCCGGTATCGTCTCAAGAAACAGGTCGGGTATGCGCTGCGCCCGCAAGCACAGGGCATCCAGAGCACGGGGATCCCGCAATCGGGCCCAGACCCGGCAGATCAGATGGAGCGCTTGCTGGTTCTCTGTCCATTCCGGTAACTGCCCCCAGACCTTCAGCAGCAGCGTCACGGCATCGGGCGCGCCGACAGCGACGAAGGTGCTTTCCAGTTCCGGAGCCAAGTTCGGGTTGAGAGGGAGGCGGTACTGCAGAGCTTCCGACAGAATGGCCATGCCTTCCGGATCGCCGAGGCGATGCAACACCACCGCGGCGGCGAACTGCGTGCGTGGGAACGATGATCTGACCGCATGTCGCAGATGCGGGATGCTCTGGTGGCCGGCGCACTCCAGCACCTGCATGGCCTGCGCGCGCTCGGCATCGTCTGGAGAGCCCAGCGATGCGGCTGCCTGCCAGATGCGCCATTGCGCTCGAACGGCTTGTAAAAAGTTCACGACCATCTCTCGTTCATGCCCTGAGCCCCGGAGGTACCTGCGCCATGCCACATTATAGCACTCCGATCTCGAACCGTTCCGGCCATGCGGCGCGTTCTTGACAGCAGGGCGCGTGTCTATTATAATGTAACGCATTGGTGCACGCGATAAGTCGTTCCGGACCTCGGAGTATGCTATGCTTCCGGCGCAAGTGCATTCTGATATAGAATTTCCTGCTGGTTCCTGCAGTTGTGGCGCGCTCACCCCGATAATGTGCGTGTGAAAGGACAGCGTGCCTGCTGGTTCTGTGTCGGCCCCGTGGCGCGACGCCCATGATGAGACTCCTGAAAACGCTGCTGCGACCTGCGAAAAGGCGTGAGCAATCCCGTGGTCCCCTCCCCGGCCCTCGCATTCCGCGTTCCGTGACGCCTGCCCCTCTTCACTGGGCCAAACCGGGTCTGGTGGTCTTCACGATTGCCGCACTCTCTGCACTGATGTCAATCCACCTGACACCGGATCGGATCTCTCTTCGGGAAGGCGAACGCAGCCCCCGCGAGATCCGGGCTACACGCAGCGTGATCTATGTGAACTCTGTTAAGACGGCGCAATTGCAGAAGGCTGCTATGGAGGGCACACGTCCTGTCTACGATGTCGACCTCACAGCAGCCGGGCAGGCCCGTAACACCGTCGACGAGATTTTCCATCAGATCGCGACGGAGCGCAAATCTCTCCCCGCTTCTCCACGCCATTCTGCCCTGACGGCCCGTATCACGCACCTGCAGGACAACACGCGCGCCCGCTTCACCCGGGATCAGTTGCAACGTTTGCTCACCATGCCCCAGCCTGCGCTCGATGCCCTGCGTCAGGTGACATTGCGTCTGATCACGGAAGCGATGGAACGCGAGATCCGGGATCAGGCAGATATCGGCCGCCCTGCCGAGGATCTGAACCAGACGCGTCAGTCGGTTGCGGGAGCTGCGCTGAACGCCCTGCCACATGGGGAGGACGCTGCGATCGTTCGCATCATTGCGGATCAGGCCCTGCGCCCCAACCGGATCCTGAACCGGGTGGCTACCGAGCGTGAACGCCAGCGCGCGGCAAACGATGTGCCCCCGGTCCTGGAGTCGATCGTTCCGGGAGAACGCATCATCGCGGAAGGGGAGCTTGTCACGCGTGAGCATATCGACAAATTCACCGCACTGGGCCTGCAGAACCCGCGCCTGGAGCTGACCACAGGGGCGGCAGTGTGTATGCTCGCTGCCGCCATGGTGATGTTTGTTGCGTACTACATCTCCCGCTCCATGCCGTCCCTCTACAGAGATACACGCCGACTGTGGCTGCTGGCCGTGATCAGCCTGCTGGGTGTCTTCGGCCTGAAAATCGGCGCGACCATGCTCGGCCTCTCCTTCTCCAACGGGCAACTGGGCTACCTGGGAATGATGAGCGTGGCGGCGGCCGGTATGCTGGTCTCGGTGTTGATCGACCGGCATCTGGCGGTGCTGATTGTAGCGTTGTTGGCGGTGCAATCCGGCCTGATCATGAACCATGAGATCCGGTTCACGGTCATGACGCTGATGAGCAGTCTAGTGGGGATCACCACAGTCGGCTGCGTGCGCTCACGCATCAACCTGCTGGGTACCACGGCTGCGCTGGCGGCAACCAATACTGCGCTGGCACTCCTGCTGGGCATGTTGCTGGGGCAGACGCGTCAGGAAATCTGGATGGGTGCGCTCTGGGCCATGTGCGCCGGTGTGTTCGCCATCTTCCTGTTCTGGTTTGGCGTGCTGATGCTGGAACGCCCCTTCGGTATTCTGACGCATGCGACCCTGCTGGAACTGGGGGCAACCGATCGGCCTCTGTTAAAGCAGCTGTGCGCGGTAGCACCGGGGACTTACGCACACAGCATGATGGTGGGCGCGCTGGCTGAGGCGGCAGCACAGGCGATCGGGGCAGACGCCCTGCTCTGCCGGGTAGGCGGCTACTACCACGACATCGGCAAGATGAAACGCCCCGACTTTTTCGTGGAGAACCAGCGACGCGAGAATGTGCACCTGCGCCTCAGTCCCTCGCTGTCGGCTCTGATTATCACGGCGCATGTGCGGGACGGTATTGAGATGGCTCGCGAACATCGCCTGCCCGTAGAGATCCGTGACATCATCGCACAGCACCACGGGACCACCCTGATCCGCTACTTCTACCATCAGGCCCTGGCGGACAACGAGGGCAATGAGGAAATCCCACCGGGGCTGGAGGAGCGATTCCGCTACCCCGGCCCGAAACCGCAGACACGCGAGAACGCCATCGTGATGCTGGCTGACTCGGTGGAGGCAGCTGCGCGCTGCCTGGACAAGCCAGACCCGGAACGGTTGGAGGCCCTGATCCACTCGATTGTGCGCGACAAGATCGAGGATGGCCAGCTGGATGAGTGTGGACTGACGTTCCGTGACGTGCGGGACATCTCTCACGCGTTCCTCCATTTCCTCACCGCGATGATGCACGGACGCATCGATTATCCGCAACGAGAACCCCGTACGGCCACAGGAATGCCGATGGAGGTAGTCCGCCCGGATCTGCGTCCGGAAAAGGTACCTGCCAGTACGGCGCGCGCCATGACGCTCTCACCGGAGGAGGAACGCCGCATGGCAGAAACCGGAGTGGTGAGCGAGCCAGATACCGACATGGAGCACATTGCGGATACCGGCCCGGGTTCACAACCCCGGAGCGAGACCGCGTATCCTTTCGACGAACCAGAGGGCTTCCCGGCCCTGTCGCTGAGCCGGCTGGATCTGCGCGAGGAACAGGTAGCGGCATTCGTTCCGTTTACAGAGAATGAGGCACTGCATGGCCCTGATCGTTCAGAACTCCCAGTCACGTCCGATACGGACAACCCCGATGCGTCAGGCAGCGCGTCGCCTGCTGCAGGAGGCAGGGAAACCCCGCGCCGAGGTTAGCATTCTGTTAACGGACGATGCCCGGATCCGGGAGCTGAACTGCACTTACCGGGGCTACGATAGCCCGACTGATGTACTGTCGTTCGCACAGAACGCCCCGGAGGGAGACATGGTGCTGCCCGCACTCCCCGGGCACCCGGAACTGCTGGGGGATGTGGTCATTTCTGTGGAGACCGCGGCACGACAGGCCGAACGGCATGGCGTCACGCTGGAACAGGAGTTAGCCCTGCTGGCAGTGCATGGCATTCTGCATCTGCTCGGCTATGAGGACGAGACGGAAGCGGGTGCCCGGCAGATGCGTGCGCGTGAGCAGGAGATACTGGGCTTTTTTCTGAGTTAACATGCGGGCGGCGTGGCGCAGCACAGCGCATGCACCCACAGTAAAAGAAACCGCCTGTCAGGGTACAACACGGTGGCAGCACGTCAACGCCCCGGGAAGGGAATTTCTGGCTTCAAGCACGCGCAGGAGGGCATTCTGTATTGCTTTCGCACACAGGCCCACATGCGCTACCACTTCTACATCATGGTCGCCGTGTTGCTGTCCGGGTTGTTACTCAACCTGGACAACCGGGATATGCTCGTTCTGGTCTTCGCCGTAACGCTGGTGATTGTAGCGGAGATGTTCAATACGGCCGTGGAAGCGGTGGTCGATCTGATCACGGAGAATTACAACCCCATCGCCAAACTGGCCAAAGACGTGGCAGCCGGGGCAGTTCTGCTGGCAGCAATGAACGCGATCATTGCCGGCATTCTGATCTTCTTCGGTCAGAAGAAGTTGATGGAAATCCAGAACCGGATGGAAGAGAACCTGCCCCCGGATGTGACCAAGGTCGTCGTCGTCGGGATCGTCTCGCTGGCGTTGATCGTGATCATTTCGAAGCTGCTCAGCAACACCGGATCGCCATGGCACGGCGGGATCATCAGTGGCCATAGCGCCATCGGATTCTTGCTGGCCATGACGATCTTCTTTACATCCAGGAACCCGGTGATCGCCTTTCTGGCGATCCTGCTTGCCATTCTCGTTGCGCAAAGCCGCGTGGAGGCAGGGGTACATAGCCTGCAGGAAGTTGTCCTGGGCGCCGTGCTGGCCATTCTGCTAACTTCTCTGGTCTACTGGGTGATGCCCCGAGTTCGTATGCTGTGGCGCCACCCGGGACCGCAGGTTCACCGCCCCATGCAGTTCCCCTCCGGAACAGGGGGGAAAACCTCCACGTCGGTGCGCATCGAGGGAGTTTCACGTCTTGCAACCTCACCAACGCAATAGTTCGTCCCACACGGTGGCGCGCCACGCTCCCGGGAAGTATTCGGCATCCGATGGTTTTTCACAACGCCCGCGCCACGTCTGGAAAGTCCATGCGCGTTCCAGTGATGGCTTAACCAGAGGGAGTATGCCTCTGTTATCGCACAGACCGGTCTTCCCGGCAACGGTCACGTTGCTGACCGCCCTGCTACTTCTGTCAGTCTACACCCCCCGGATCGCCCGATCCGCCCCGGACAATCTACCTGCTGGCGCAACAGACATGTACCCGCTCACCATGCTGCCCCTGAACGTTGCTCTGGCGCTCATGGCTGCGCTCCTGGCGCTGCACACGTTCCTGAGTGTGGCAGAGCTGGCCCTAATCACGGTGCGCAAGCCACGCTTACGCCAGCTAGTGGAAGAAGGGAATCCGCGTGCGCTGCTGGTGGCACGTATGCTGGAGCAGCCGGTGCGTCTGATGGCCACAACGCAGGTGGGAACCATGCTGAGCGTGGCAGCCTCCTCCGCACTGGGAGCCATTGGCGTAGCCCCCGCACTGGCAAGCCGCCTGCGCGACTGGGCACCCCTGTCGCCTGCGATCGCTTACGCGATTGCGCTGGTGCTGGTACTGCTACCTCTCGCCACACTGGCCCTGATTGTTGGCGAAATTATGCCCCGCAGCGTGGTTGCACCCCGTTCCGAGCGGATCGCTCTGGCGACGGTACGCCCTCTGCGCCTGCTCCAGCAATTGCTGGCTCCTGCAGTAGGGCTGGTGTCACTTCTGGCCAACCTGATCCTCCGCCCCTTCGGAGGCACTGTCTGCTTTACAACCCCTGCGGTGAATGAAGAAGAGCTGAAGCTGATGGTAGAGGCCAGCGAGGAACAGGGGGTTCTGGAGGCAGAAGAGACCGAGATGATCCACTCGGTGCTGGAATTCACCGGTACTGTGGTACGCAAGGTGATGACGCCCCGGATCGATCTGACCGCTCTGCCAGTGACTGCACCGCTCTCGGAGCTGGTACAGACGATCCACGAGTCGGGACATTCACGGATTCTGATCTACGAGGGTGATCTGGACAACATCGTCGGGATCGTGCATGCCAAAGACCTGCTGCCCCTGCTCGCCAGTGAGAAGCGCGAAGAGATCTCGATCCGGGACGTGATGCGTGCCCCCTACTTCATTCCGGAGACCAAGCGGGTCGATGACCTGCTGGGAGAATTGCGTCGTAGCAAACAACAGCTGGCGGTTGTGCGCGACGAGTACGGCACTACTTCCGGACTGGTAACCATCGAGGACCTGGTAGAGGAAATCGTCGGCGATATTCAGGACGAGTATGACGTTGAGGAGCCCATGGTCCAGGTGATCGACGAAACGACCACCATTCTGGACGGCAAGATGCCTCTGGGTGATGTGAACGAGCGCATGGGGCTGGAGATCCCGGAGGAAGAAGCGGACACCATCGGAGGGTTCGTGTTTGGCCTGCTGGGGCATCAGGCACAGGAAGGCGAGAGCGTCGTCTGGGGTGACGTTACCTTCATCGTCGAGGCGACGGACGGTAAACGCATCACAAAGGTGCGGCTGGTTCGCGCACCCCTAGAGCCTCCGGCAGAACCAGAAGCTCCCGCCGAACCAGCCGCACCGCAGAGCAATGGAGCCCCTTCAGAAGACAGTCCGGTGGAGATTTCGGGCGTCGAGATAGGGCCGGGTGTCGCGCACCGGCTCTGAACACCCGCGACCGGCTTCCGCCCTACCCTGCGCGACCGTGTGCTGTAGCATGGCTTCCCGGGGCGTGGATGGATTCTGACGGGCCATGCTGCACACTGTTCTCAACGTGTGGTGAGATAACCCTGAACATCCAACCAGTGCTGGAAAACAGCGGTCCACGCATCAGAGGGGAGATGTTGCCTGCGCATACCAAATCCGTGTTGCCCCCCTGAGAAGACGTGCAGTTCTACCGGCCTGTGCGCTCTACGCCATGCCTCGTAGAGCCTGACAGTGGACAGAGGCGCCACAAGAACATCATCGTCTGCTGTAGCCAGAAAGAGAGGGGGCGCGTCCGGAGGCACCAGCGTCGCCGTCCTGTATCCCGGGTAGATCCCGGCAACAAAATCGGGGCGGCTGTGTGCATCATATTCCATGGCCGCAGCGATAGCAACGCCTCCTCCTGCTGAAAAACCCGCAATTCCGATCTTCTGCGGGTCAAGGCCCCATTCCAGCGCATGTTCCCGCACAAATCGGATCGCCTGATGGCCGTCCTCCTCACCCCAGCAACGCGCCTCCTCCACTTTTTCATTTCCCACAGGAGGCCTCTCTTCGAAGCGGTCCTGGATCGGCAGCACACTGCCCAGCGTTCCCATGAATGCAAGCATGTCATCATCGTCTTCGGGCATGTGCGCCAGCCGATAGCGAAGCACGAACGCGGTCACACCGAGCGAGGTCACCCAGCGCGCCACGTCGTAGCCCTCGTGATCCATCATGAGAAACAAGAAGGACCCTCCCGGCGCAATGATGAGCGATGTGCCATTTGCAGTACCGGGATCCGGCTGGAACATGGTCACTGTAGGGATGACGACGTTGCGCACCATGGTTGCCTGTATAGCCCCTCCAGCAAGGGGGACACGCATCGTCTGTTCATGCCATGTCCATGTTGCAGAGCTGTCCGGTACTCCGGAGCCGGGCCAGATGGCATAGACGCCTGCCGCATCCGGAGGATGCCTGATGTAGTCGGGAAGGTGCTGTGCTGGCATCGTTACATTCTCCCCGGAAACGAACCCGGGTTCACCGGTCGGCAGACGTTGTGCCGTGATACTGCGCGTCTGAAACAGGTTCCATCCACTCCACGAATTGACCGTTGCGATGCTCCTGAATGGCGATATGGGTCATGGCTGTTGTAGGAGACGCGCCATGCCAGTGCTTCTCACCCGGCGCAATGCGTACGACGTCGCCCGGCTGGACCTCCTCGACGGTGCCCCCTTCACACTGTACCCGCCCCAACCCCGATATCACGATCAACGTTTGCCCTCGAGGATGCGTATGCCAGGCCGTGCGTGCCCCCGGCTCGAAAGTAACGCTCGCAACATTGACCAGCACCTCTCCCTCCGCTTCGGAGAGAGGCTCGATGCGCACAGAACCGGTGAACCACGCTTCCGGCCCTCTGTTGAACGATCGTGTTCCGTTTCTTCGGATCTCCATCTTTTTACCTCGGTGTAACTAATCCAGCACGACCAGCAAATCGCCCATTTCCAGGCGATCCCCGGGCTTCACAGGCACCTCTCGAACGCGGGCCCTGCGTGGGCTGTTGATCGCGACCTGCACTTTCATGGCCTCGATCGCCATCAGGAAGCTGTCCTTCTGCACCTCCTGCCCCGGATGGGCCGCCACCTCCACCACGGTGCCGGGCATTGGTGCCCCGATATGGCACGGATTGTCGGGCTCAGCCTTGGGGCGGCCCTGTGGCACTGCTGCAGCCGACTTTTCCTGCACCTGCACCTGACACGGGTATCCATCCAGCTCGTAGAACAGAGTGATCCGGCCCTGCGCGTCGGGCTCTGTGCGTGCGACAAACCGGATGGCAAGAGTTCTGCCATCCTCCAGAGCTACCTCCACCTCCTCACCGGGTTGCATCCCGTAGAAAAACACGTTGGTGGGTACTCGGCTGACATCGGTGTAGCGCCGGCGATGCGCATCAAATGCCAGAAACACCCGGGGATACATCAGGTACGAGAGAACATCCTCCTCGGAGGGCTCTCGCTGGATCCTCTCCCGTAACTCGGTACGGGTCGCCTCGAAGTCCACTGGAGGCAGCAGGGCGCCCGGACGTCCCTCGAGCGGCTTGCGCCCTTTGAGAACGGCCTGCTGGAGCTCCGGCGGGAATCCCCCTTCTGGAAAGCCGATTTCACCGGCAAACATGCCCACGACGGAGTCCGGGAACTGTAACTCCGGGGCGCGCTGCAGGAGGGTCTCTGGCGTGAGATTGTGGGTCAGCATGAACAGAGCCAGATCGCCTACCACCTTGCTGGACGGGGTCACCTTCACAATGTCACCCAGCATCTGATTGACCACCGCATACATCCGCTTCAGTTCTGGCAACCGGTCGCCAACCCCCATGGCCTCAGCCTGCGGGCGCAGATTGCTGTACTGCCCCCCGGGAATTTCATGCACATAGACGTCTCCGGCACTGGATCGGAGGTCACTTTCAAATGGCGCGTAGTACTCGCGCACGGTCCGCCAGTAATCGGCATGACGGTACATGGCCTCCAGGTCGAGCCCGGTGTCACGTTCCTGCCGTTGCAGGGCCGCAACAAGCGCCTCCATACTCGGCTGGCTGGTGATCCCGGAGAGCGCGCTGATTGCGGTATCCACCACGTCGACCCCGGCCTCGGCGGCAAACAGCAACGAGGCGACCTGCCCCCCGGGGGTGTCATGTGTGTGGAAGTGGATCGGGATCCCGACTTCTTCACGCAGGACCTGTATCAACCTGCGAGCGGCATAGGGACGGCACAGTCCGGCCATATCTTTGATGCCGAGCATGGTTGCCCCGGCCTTCTCGAGCGCCCGGGCCATGCGCACATAGTAGTCCAGATGGAAGCGCGGCCGATCCGGGTCAAAGAGGTCCCCGGAGTAGCAAATCGCCCCCTCCGCGATTGCCCCGTGCTCCCGTACTGCATCGATGGCCGGACGCATGGCCTCCACGTTGTTGAGCGAGTCGAAAATCCGGAACAGATCGATCCCATTGCGTACAGCGACCCGCACGAACTCTCGCACCACGTTATCCGGATAGTTGGTGTACCCGACAGCGTTGGCGCCACGCAGCAACATCTGAAAGAGGATGTTGGGGACACACTGGCGCAACGCGGTCAGCCGTTCCCACGGGTCCTCGTGCAGGAAACGCATGGCAGTGTCGAAAGTTGCGCCTCCCCACATCTCCAGCGAGAAGAGGCCGGGCAGGTCCCGGGCGATGGCAGCGGCAGCCGGTAACATATCGTACGTGCGCATGCGGGTGGCCAGCAGGGACTGGTGTGCATCGCGTAGCGTGGTGTCTGTAACCAGCAGACGCTTCTGGGCACGCACCCACTCCGCGAACTTTTCCGGCCCCATGCGGCGCAACAGATCACGGGTACCTTCCGGCGGGGGCGTATCTGCCGGCTCAAAAGGGCGCGGTGGCACCGGCGTGCGGAGCTTCGCCGGTCTGGCGTGTGCGGGCACGTCCGGGTTGCCATTGACGATGATCTCGCTGATGAACTGCAGGATCCGCTCACCTCGATCGACGCGATGCGACGCCCGCAGAAGATCCGGAGTGCTCTCGATGAAGTGTGTGGTGCACTGCCCGGCCCGGAACAACGGATGCCGTACCACGTTTTCCAGGAAAGAGAGATTGGTCTTGACCCCGTAGATCTGCAGTTCGCGCAACGCACGCGTCATTCTATCGCAGGCATCATTCAGATCAAGCCCGTAAGTGGAGACCTTGACGATCAGGGAGTCGTAGAAGGGCGCGACCACAGCGCCAGGGCCGGCGATACCGGTGTCGATCCGGACACCGGGCCCGTCCGGCATCCGACAGTGCGTGATACGGCCATAGTCGGGAATAAAGTGATTGGCAGGATCCTCCGTAGTGACACGGCACTGGATGGCGCACCCCCGCAGTTGTACTGCATGCTGGTCTGGAAGACCGATCTCCGGCAGTGACTGCCCCTCTGCAATCCGGATCTGGGCTTTCACGATATCCACCCCGGTAATCCACTCTGTGACCGTATGTTCCACCTGCACGCGCGGGTTCACCTCGATGAAGTAGTGCTGCCCGTCAGGAGTGATCAGGAATTCCACGGTTCCCGCGTTGACATAGCCGGCCGCACGCGCCAGACGCACTGCGTCTTCCAGAACACGTGTCCGCGTGTCTTCCGGGATGGCGATTGCCGGAGCGAACTCAACAACTTTCTGATGCCGGCGCTGCACCGAGCAATCGCGTTCGAACAGGTGCAGCACGTTGCCCTGTGCATCCGCAAGGATCTGCACCTCGACATGCTTTGGCTCCGGCAGGTACTTCTCGACGAACAGGTCGCTCCGCCCGAAAGCAGCTTCGGCCTCGCGTGCAGCGACCGGGAACTGCAGGTTCAACTCGCGCTCATCGCTGACTACACGCATGCCCCGGCCTCCCCCACCGAAGGCGGCTTTCAGGATCACCGGATAGCCGAACTGCGCGGCACAGGACGCGGCGGCCTCCGCGCTGGTCACCGGTTGCCCGGTTCCCGGGATCACCGGCACCCCCAGTTCCTGTGCGAGCCGGCGCGCCGCGGTCTTATCCCCCAGCACATCCAGCACGTGCGGAGGAGGGCCGATAAAGACTACCCCGATGTCCTCACAGGCACGGGCCAGTGCGGCACTCTCCGAGAGAAACCCGTAGCCAGGATGGATCGCATCGATCCTGTGCTGGCGCGCGATGTCACATATTGCCGCGACGTCCAGATAAACGCCGAGTGGGTCGCGATTTTCAGGCAGAGGGTAACTCTCATCTGTACAGTAGCGATGCAATGCGTCCTGATCTTCTCTGGAGTAAACGGCAATGGACCGGATGCCCAGCTCAGAGCAGGCCCGGGCAATGCGAACAGCAATCTCACCGCGATTGGCAATCAGCACTCTCTGGAACGCACGCGAAGGCATGGATTATTCCTCTCGGCACACAGCGATGACAGGTCTATTTTCTTCGCAGGCGACCTGCATCCCTACTGATCCGGCAGGTGCCCGCCCGGGAAGTACCTGCAGGATTCTGGAAGGCCCGGGCCGTACCTAGCGAGGAAAACGATCTCTGAGGGAGCCGGATACATGGGAGTGATGGATGCCTACCGTCTGGAGGGCCGTGTGGCTCTGGTAACGGGTGGCAGCAAGGGACTGGGGTACGCGATGGCGTTTGCACTGGCGGAGGCTGGCGCGGACGTGGCGGTCTGCAGCCGCCATGCCGAGGAGGCCGAGGCCGCAGCAGAACAGATTGCGGAGGGAACCGGACGGCGCGCTTTCGGGTTCGCAACGGATGTAACGAACCAGCAGCAGGTCGCGCAGATGCCACAGGTCCTTGCCTCCGCCCTCGGTCCGGTCGACATTCTGATTAACAACGCGGGCATCAACATCCGCAAGCCGACCGCAGAACTGACGGAAGCAGACTGGGATGCGGTGGTGGACATCAGCGCCAAGGGCTCGTTCCTGTGCTCGCAGGCGTTCCTGCCGGGAATGATCGAGCGACGGTGGGGGCGAATCGTGATGCTGGGCTCGATCCTGTCGCTGGTGTCGATCCCGGGCCGGGCGGCGTACGCAACGGCCAAGTCGGCCCTGCTGGGTCTGACGCGCACGCTGGCTCTGGAAGGAGCGCCCCACGGGGTCACTGTGAACTGCCTCTGCCCGGGCCCGTTCGAGACGCCGATGAATCGCGCGTTGATGAACGACCCGGCAGCGTATCAGGCGTTTCTATCCCGGATCCCGATGGGGCGGTGGGGCCAGCCCGAAGAGCTCGGGGCCATTGCCGTATTTCTCTGCTCGGACGCCTCGGCCTTCATGACCGGTACCCTGCTGGTGGTAGACGGGGGATGGACGGCACAGTAGGAAGGCCGTCAGGCGCACAGGGCCAGCGCTCCATCTGGAATGCGTACAGAGGAATACCCCGAAAGCGCCTGCTGTGCGCACTCCCTGAGCCTGTGCTCAGGTGCTGTTGAAGTGGCGGCACAGATCAGTCAGCACGCACGCATCACAGCGGGGCACCGGGGCACGGCAGACCTGTCGCCCGTGTGTGATGAGCGCGACATGAAAGCGGTAGATCAATTCCGGTGGGATCCGGGCCTGTAACACATCGTGGGCTTTCGCCTCCCCAATTTTCTTTTCGATCAGGCCAAGCCGCCAGGAAACCCGGAAGATGTGTGTATCGACCGGCATCACAGGCCGACCAAGGGCAAAACTGAGCACGATCGCAGCGGTCTTGGGCCCTACCCCCGGCAACGACATCAGATACGCACGGGCCTCCTCGTCCGGGAGATCACGCAGAAAGTCGAGGGTGTAATCGCCCTGCTGCTCCCGGATCAACTGCAGAACGTTCTGGATGCGCGGCCCTTTGGTCTCCGCCATGCCCGCGCAGCGGATGGTCTCAATCAGTTCCTGCGTGGGGGCAGTGGCTACCTCATGCCAGGATGCATACCGCCGTTTCAAACGCTCGAAGGCGCGACCGGAGTTGACATCCGAGGTATGCTGCGAGAGAATGCAGGCGATCAGCTCGTCCAGTGGCCCCAGCCGGGGATGCCACTGCGCCACTCCGTAGCACTCTTCCAGGCGCGCAAGAACGGTGGTGATGTACTCGGTGCTGTCTGTAGCAACAGTATCCATGGTGCCGATCCCGTGGCTTTCATTGTACCAGCAAGTGGCGGGCCCGGTCCATAGGTCCGACGGATCCGCTGGATCCAGATGGTATTCTGTTGACGGCATCGAGAGGGCACAGGCTTCATTCTGCGCCGTACGCGTAAGCAACACGCAGCACAGGGGTCGGAGGTGTCCTCCGACCCCTGTATTACGCCCGACAGAGACTCGGACTCTCTACCGGGAACGTCTGGAACTACTTCTTGCGACGGCGCATGGCTACCAGACCGCAGGCGCCCATCCCCAGCAGCAACGCGACGCTGCCGGGCTCGGGAACCGCACCACCACTCCCGGAACGGAAGGTAGCCCGCCAGGCCAGATCACCGAAGTCAGCGAAGTTATCCCACATGGAAGAGTTCAGCAACGCGAAGTTGTTCCCGTTGTTGTAGAACACGAACCCGCCGCCCCCGTCGTTGCTGACGTGCGTAAGCGGACAGCCCCAGCGGGACGAACCATTAGAGTTGGCGTAGTCGACCGGATCGGAGATCGTGAACAGGGCCACGTAGGGACTGCCGGACACGAGCGGAACTCCCCCCGTGTTGATAGTGACAGCCTGGAATGTACCGGTACCATTGAGTACCAGGCTGGAGCTGGAGTAGAGTGGCAGACCCGTTGCCTGCCCGCCACCGCCTCCGAACATGGAACCGCTCCACGCAAAGACGTGCGCCTTGTACTGGATCTGGAACCCCTGGTCCAGATAGATGTAAAAGGTGAAGTCTTCCAGGATGTTATCCACCGCCGGGGCAAAGAAGGTCTGCCCGTAGGTCGCGGTATCGGGGTAGCCCCATGGATGGATGAAAGTTATTCCATTCCAGGAACCCGTGGTGTCATAGACAGTCGTGGCGTTCACCTGTGCGTGCAACGTCATCAGCATCAGACTGCTAAGAGCCAGCCAGCGTGTCATGTTGGTGCGCATTGTCAGTTTTGCTCCTTGCCTCAGACAAAAAGTATTTTCGATCTTTCTAGAGTTTGAAGCTCCCGCAGGAGCATCGCTGCCATTCCATGCACCCTGCGTGCCATCACTCCGCACTGCACCCAATTTCCAGTAATGTTGCGGTGCTCGCTGCGCCAAAAACCGCACTTCTACCGGTATACTGCTACCGGGCGCCGAATGCCTGTCAACGGTATGTCCTTCGCACATCACGCGGATACTGGTGCACGTGTGCCGATAATGGCCCATGCGAGAAAATCAGGGTATACGGGGATCAGGTACAATCTTTTACTGCGTCCGGTTCGCGGATCACAGCACAGCTTCACTGGCCCCGCACAGTCGTCAGAGCGAGAAGTATGAGCCACTATCCAGAGGACTCCCTGCGTGCACATCTCGATCATGAACCCCGACCGCTCCGCTTCGGTACCAGCGGGAGACGGGGCGAGGTTCTGCATCTGACGCAACTCGAGATCTACATCAATGCGCTTGCCGATATCGAGTACCTGAAGTCGCTGCCTTTGTCGGAGGGAGGAGTTCGCCCCGGCGACCCCTTCTACGTCGCGTATGATCTGCGACCCAGTTCCACCCGGTTCGTGCCGGAGCAGAGCGGGCGCGGAGAGATCGCGCAGGCGGTAGTGCAGGCGATTACCGATGCCGGCCTGCGCCCGGTGAACCTGGGCGCTATTCCTACACCGGCTCTCATGTACGTTGCGTTGCAGGCCCGGTGTGGCAGCATCATGATAACGGGTAGCCACATCCCCTTCGACCGCAATGGCTTCAAGACCAGCACGGCAACACGCGAGCTGCTCAAGTCGGACGAGGGCCCTGTTGCGCAGCGCGTGGCGGAGATCCGGGAGCGCCTGTACCGACAGCCGTACCGGGACTCTGCCTTCGATGCGCGTGGTATGTTCCGGTCCGGGCATCGCGATCTGCCTGCGGTTGCGGACACAGGACGCGTGGCCTACCGGGACCGGTACCTGCACTTCTTTGGTGGTGATGGTCAGAAACCTCTGAAGGGCCTGCGCCTCCTGGTGTACCAGCACTCCGCTGTCGGCCGCGACCTGCTGGCAGAGATCCTTGCCGGGCTGGGTGCTGAAGCAATACCAGCGGGTCGTTCCGAGACATTCGTGCCCATCGATACGGAGAACATGGACGCAGAGAGGCTGGCAACCATTCAGTCCCTGCTGGACGACGCGACGTCTGTCTCCGGCCCCATCGATGGGGTCGTCTCCACCGATGGTGACAGCGACCGCCCGTTGGTGCTCGGGGTGACTTCGGAAGGTGGTGTGCAGTTCTTTCCGGGGGATCTGGTCGGGATGATCACAGCAGAGTATCTGGGCGCGGACGCCGTTGTGGTTCCGATCAGCTGTAATGATGCTATTGATCGAAGCGCTCTGCGCGACCGCCTGGAGCCGAAAACGCGGATCGGCTCCCCCTACGTGATTGCGGGCATGGAACAGGCACGTGCCAGAGGCCGACAGGTCGTTTGTGGTTGGGAGGCCAATGGGGGCTTCCTGCTGGGCTCTCACCTGATCCGGGGCAACCGGACTCTGACAGCTCTGCCCACGCGGGACGCCGTCCTGCCCATACTCAGCGTTCTTCTGGACGCAAGAGAGCGCGGGCTATCTCTGGTACAACGCTTCGATCAGCTGCCGAAGCGCTTCGGGGCCACGGGTCTTCTGCGGAACGTGCCGATGGCGACCGGTCAGGCCTTTGTCGCGCGGTTTCTGCCCCCGGATCCCGCTGTCGTGCAGGTGGAGCGCGCTCCAGAAGGTATCCGGGCGTACGACGCCAGAAGTGCCCGTATGCCCATCACGCCAGCTCTTGCCGCAGACCTGGAGACCTGTAGAGCAGGGTTGAGCCGGGCACTTGCCGGTGTTTTGCTACTGGATGACATTGTGCATATCAACTACACAGACGGCGTTCGCGCCACAGACGCCCGCGGACAGATTGTACACCTGAGGCCCTCTGGAAATGCGGATGAGTTCCGTATCTACACGGTAGCGGACACTGCCGGGCAGGCGCAGGCACTGTTGCAGGCGTGTCTGCATCGGGTAGGAGCCCTGCTGGGACTGCGCCCCGGATGCGAGGTAAAATGAGGATGTGACACCACCTGGCAGGGAGCAGAAACCGTGAAAGTGCATGCGGTCATGGCAGTCGTCCTGGTGCAGAACATCGAGCGCGCTCTGCGCTTCTACCGGGACATACTGGGTTTCACCGTACAGGATGAGCAGGAAGACTGGGTGGTGTTTCAGGAAGGAATCGCCCTCTACTTGACGCCCGAGCCCCTGCCAGAGGTTAACATCAATCTGAACGCCGTGATGATCACTCTGATCGTGGACGATGTGCATGCGGCTTTCAAAGAGTTGACGCAGAAGGGAGTCGCTTTCTTTCAGGCCCCGACCGAGGAGAGCGGGCGCTGGTTTGCTACCTTCCGCGACACGGAGAACAACATCCTCCGCATGGTGCAGGCCTGATCCTGCGTCACTTTCTCCGGTCTCTACCCGGTGCCGCTCAGAGCGCTTTCACGATGGAGAGGCAACGATGCGCGTATCAACCTGGTTGATTCTGAGCGCAGGATGGATCTTCGGGATCCTTGAGGCCCCATCGGCTGCGCCAGCTCGCTACCCGGCGGACTTCTTTGTTGCGCCTGCAGGCAATGACGCTCTGGATGGCCGATCTCCCGTGGTGCGCGGCCGCTCCGGCCCGTTTGCCACAGTACAACGCGCGCAGCAGGCCGTACGTGATCTACGCCGCCGGGAGCCCGGGCGCACCCGACCCGTTGTGGTGCAGATTGCTGGCGGTACCTACGCGCTGCGGGAACCTCTGGTGTTCACTCCAGAGGACTCGGGTACCGCACGCGCGCCGACTATCTATCGGGCCGCTCCCGGCGCTACCCCGGTGCTCACCGGAGGCCGCCGGATCATCGGATGGACGGAAGTAACCCCGGGGCGATGGCGCGTCACACTGCCCGAAGTCGCTGCGGGCACGTGGCGATTCGGTCAGCTGTACGTGAACGGGGAACGGCGCTGGCGTCCTCGACTGCCGAAGTCCGGGTGGTTCTTCGTGGAAGCAGAAGTCCCTCCCTCGGAAACGAACAGAGAAAAAGGATACGATGGCTTTCGCTTCCGGGCCGGTGACATTCGCTCCGACTGGTACAACCTGCAGGATGTCGAAGTACTCCCGGTACATATCTGGACCATGTCGCGCTTCCGGATCGCCCATGTGGACCCGAATGAGCGCCTTGTGCGGTTCACCGGGCATACCCCGGGCACCCATTTCTGGACCCGGATCCCGGCCGGCCATCGCTATCTGGTAGAGAACGTGCGTGAGGCCCTGACGGAACCAGGAGAATGGTATCTGGACACCCGTACCGGAGAGCTGACCTACCTTCCTCGTCCCGGAGAGGATCCCGGCAGGGTGGAGGTCATCGCACCGGTACTGGAGACGCTCGTGCGTCTCGAAGGGAATGTGGAAAGCCAGCAGTGGGTGCAATACCTGCAGTTTCACGGACTGACCTTTGCACACGCCGGCTGGGTAACGCCCCCGCAGGGACAGAGCTTCCCCCAGGCGGAGGCGAACCTGTCGGCTGCGATCACGGCGCAGGGCGCGCGGGATTGTGTGTTTGAGAAGTGCCGTATCACACAGGTCGGCGGATACGGGATAGAGCTGGGGATCGGCTGCAAGCGATGCCAGATCGTTCGCTGTGAGCTGACAGACCTGGGCGCGGGCGGCATTCGCATTGGCGAAATGACCTACCGGGAAGATCCAGAGGCCGTAGCCAGTCACAACCGTGTGGAGCGTTGCCGGATTGCACATGGTGGCCGAATCCACTCTGCGGGTATTGGCGTGTGGATCGGGCACGCGCCCTACAATCAGATCGTGCATAACGAGATCCACGACTTTTACTACACCGGGGTGTCCGTTGGTTGGTCCTGGGGTTATGACAAAAGCCACTCTCATCACAATCTCATCGAACGCAACCACATCTATCAGATCGGGCAGGGCGTGCTTTCCGATATGGGAGGAATCTACACGCTGGGGGTGTCGCCCGGCATGGTACTGCGCGGCAACATCATTCACGATGTGGAAGCGTTTGACTACGGAGGCTGGGGAATCTACTTCGACGAGGGCACCACAGGCGCTCTGGCAGAGTACAACCTGGTCTACCGCACCAAAGACAGTGGCTTCCATCAGCACTACGGCAAAGAGAACCGCGTTGTGAACAACATTTTTGCCTTCGGCAAGGAGGCGCAGATCAAACGTTCCCGGGCGGAGGCGCACCGCTCGTTCACCTTTGAGCGCAACATCGTCCTCTGGAAAAAGGACGCTCCGCTTCTGGGAGGTCAATGGCAGGACGATCAGTTCCTGCTGGACTACAATCTGTACTGGCCGGTCGATGGCCAGCCTGTGCGGTTCCTCGAATGGACTTTTGAGCAATGGCAGGCCCGGGGGCAGGATCGGCACTCCTTGATCGCGGACCCCGGGTTTGTCAACCCGGAAGCAGCTGACTTCCGCCTGCGCCCCGGGTCGCCGGCCGGGAAGATCGGTTTTCGACCTCTGGATCTGAAAGGAGTGGGCGCGCCCGAGTGGCGTGCCCGGAAGGAGCATACATTTCCACGCGCATTCCCGCCTCGCCCGTGAACGATACCATTGCCTCACACGCGCACAGAGGCCACGAGGCGTTTCTCCGCTTTCTATTCTCGTTCTCCTCAACGCACAGTAGGCGGAAAGCACAAAATCTGCCGCCCATTGCCTCGCTAATCTAAGCGTCACCCTCGTTGCTGGCAATAATAGAGGCGGCTCCCCTTCCGGGAGCGCGAGCGTTCTGTATCTCTCATGTTCTGAACGGACACGTGTTGCTGCCCCATCGGACAGGCTACGAGAGGTCATAGCGCAATGTATCTCATTGAGCGCCGTCGCACCGATGGTACAGGCCGTCAGGTCTGCGCCCGTGCGAGGCGTCTCAAGGAAAGGTTTACAGGGATCCGGTCGTGTCTACGGAAGCATCCGTCACCACATCTCGCAAACGGGCGGAAGAAGAAGTCCTGCAACTGCTGAGTGACTATCGCCAGACGCGCAAGACCGAGTTACGCGACCGCATTGTGATGCAGTACACCAACCTGGTCGAGAGCGTGGCCCGGCGATTCTCTGGCTCTGCCGAGCCTGTGGAGGATCTGATACAGGAAGGCTACATCGGCCTGATCACTGCCATCGATCTGTATGACCCGACCAAGAACGTCAAGTTCTCGACGTACGCCACGCACTTCATCATTGGACAGATCAAGCACTTTCTACGCGATCGCGGCAAGATTATCAAGGAGCCGGCGTGGTTGCAGGAGCTGAATCAGCGGTTAACGCGTGCGATCGAGGCGCTCACCCAGCAACTCGGGCGGCAACCCACCAACCAGGAAATCGCGCAAACGACCGGGATGTCAGAGGAGACCGTCTCCGAGATCATGATGACCCGCGAGGTCTTCAAGGTCACTTCCATCCATGGTGGCGGCGACAGTGATGAAGACAACGGTGGCGCGGTGGACATGGAGCGGCAAAAGGGGGTGGACGTCGCGGTCTCGTTCCAGCTACCGGTGGAAGAGCGGATTGTGCTGGAAACCGCCATGCAGAAGCTGAAGGAACTGGAGCAGACCGTCATCTGGGAGTTCTACTTCAAGGACCGCAACCAGACGGAGATCGCCCGGCAGCTGGGAATTTCCTGCAATTACGTGTCGCACATTCTGCGCAACTCCACGAAGAAGCTCAAGAAGATTCTAGCCACGGATGAGTTGCGCGACGCACAGATGAAAATGGCACAGATGCGCCGGCGTATGGAAGAGCAACAGGCTTTCATTGAACAGCATACCGTTGTGGATCCGCAGACCCGCCTGTACAATCGCCGTTACTATGAAACCCGCCTGGAAGAAGAGATCTGCCGGGCCAGTCGTCTCGGCGTTGAGCTCTCGGTATTACTGATCGGTCTGCACGGCCTTCCCGTGTTCCTGCGTACCTATGGAACGCTCAAGTACGACGAGGCTGTCGGGGGGATCGCCGGGTTGTTGCAGCGCACCGTGCGCCGGGTGGACATCGTGACCCGTTTTTCGGATGAGACCTTTGCGCTCATTCTGCCCCATACCGGCCAGAATGTGCGTGTGGTTGCCTGCAGGGTACACCGGACCCTGAGCGGGTGGCTCGAGGAACGCGGATGGCATGCCGGGCGCGCTCCCCTGAAAATCAACGCAGGATGGGCGCTTTACCCGGGCGAGGCGCAACACTCCGCAGAACTGACTGCGCTCGCCGAGCAGCGCCTGCAGTCCGACACAGAACCGGAATTGATGCAACGAGCCGCATGACACATACGCCCCATGCATTGCCGGGGACTTCTGCAGTCCCCGTACAACGCATGGGGTGTTCCAGTCAATGCTCTTTCCGGGAGCCTCAGAAACTGTCGCACTCTCGATAGGCCTTGATCAACGCGAGTTCGCCCTCTTTACCTCCTCTGGAGATCCCATGCTCCATGCCGAGCACACCGGTATAGCCTTTGTTATGGATGTGACGGAAGATATTCCGATAGTTCATCTCGCCGGTAGTGGGCTCGTTCCGGCCCGGGTTGTCACCAATCTGGAAGTAGGCGACTTCGTCCCACGTCCGATCGATGGTAGCGATGATGTTGCCGCTCTGGATCTGCTCGTGGTACATGTCGAACAGCACTTTGCAAGAAGGGCTTCCCACGGCCCGACAGATCATGTAGCCCTGTGCCACATCAGCCAGAAAGAGGTTTGGATGATCCCGCCAGTGGTTCAGGGGCTCCAGCACCATGATCAGACCTGTCTTCTCGCAGATCTCGGCAGCACGCTTGAGTGCGTCGATCACATTGGCCGTCTGATAGTCCAGTTTTAACTCCGGTGTGCGCTCGCCGGGCACCACCGTGACCCAGCGGGCATTGACCCGCTTGGCCACCTCGGTGGACTCCCGGATTTCGTTGAGGAAACGCTCGACCTCCGACGCCTTGCCCTGCGCCAGCCCCGGGTTGCCGAATGCCGTCCCGAAGTTGGCCACAAAAACCCCCATAGTCATTCCGAGGCGTTGCATTTCCCGGGCGATCTTCTCCTGCTCTTCCTGAGAACGCCCTTTCATCCCGTTATCTTCCCAGGCAGTGAAGCCCTGATCGGCGGCAAACTTCAACTCATCGATCGGGCCACCTGGCGCGTGATGACGGAACATACCGAAGTGCGGGGCGTACTTCAGGCGGAATTTGCCCGGCTTCTGTGCGGCCTGCGTGGAAGCAGAGGGAGTTGCGGTGATGGCGGTAGTGGCTAGCGTGGCGGCCCCGGTTTGCAGAAAATCTCTCCGGTTCATAATCCGCTCCTTCCCGAAAACGCGCAGAGAGGCATGGCCAGCATAACCTCTCTGCTATCAGCACACGAACCTCAGACCAGTCTGGTCCTGCCCGGCATGGCGACCGGCGGGACAGGCATGGGCCCGAAAGAGAGCTCATCCGGCATCAGCTTCTCTCTGGAGTTGAACGCCTCTTCCCAGGTGACAATCTTGCCCGTGTAGGCCGACATCCGCCCCATGATTGCCGTCAGCGTGCTCTCGGCAACCTGCTTTGTCTCGTTCAGGGGCTTGCCGGCCCGGATCGAAGCGATCAGGTCCGTATGCTCCTGCACGTAGGGATTGGGGCGCGGGCCGTCATAGCGATACCGGTTCGGCCCTGAGATAGAGCCACCCGGATTGGCCACTCCCTTCGTACCAACAACGCGCTCGGAGACACGCGCATCGGTATTATCCTGCTGGCGCGCCATGCTCCACGTGAGCACTCCGTTGGGATACTCGAACTCCACGGCGAAGTGGTCGTAGATGTGACCGTAGAGGGGCTCCACGCGCACCTGGCGCCCGCCTGTGCCATAGGCCCTGACGGGGTGGGTCTGCATTACCCAGTTGATCACATCGAGATTGTGGATGTGCTGCTCTACATAATGGTCACCGCTGAGCCAGGTGAAATAGGGCCAGTTACGCAGCTGCCACTCGACGTCCGACTGCCCGGGTTGCCGTTCGTAGGCCCACAGAGGTCCCTGGTTCCAGTAGGCCTGCGCAGCCACAATCTCGCCAATTGCTCCGTCATGAATGCGCTTGATGGTCTCCACATACTCGAACTGATGGCGTCGTTGCGTGCCCGCGACCACGCCCAGGCCTTTCCTCGTTGCGATCTCGCCGGATTCCAGCACCGAGCGTACCCCGGGAGCGTCTACAGCTATCGGTTTCTCCATAAAGACGTGTTTGCCTGCCTCTACCGCTGCCCGGAAGTGGAGAGGACGGAAGCCCGGGGGCGTAGCCAGAATGACCAGATTCACGTCGCTCTGGATCACTTTTTTGTAGGCGTCCAGCCCCACAAACACATGGTCGTCCGTGACCTTACAGCGCTCTTTCAACTGTTCCTTCAGGGCGTTGCGGCACCCTTCCGCACGGTCTTTGAACACGTCACCGAGCGCTACGACCTCTACTCCTTCGGCTGCAGAGGCACAATCCACCGCGGCTCCTGTGCCGCGACCACCACATCCGATCAGACCTACCCGGATCCGGTCGCTTCCCCGCGCAAACGCGTAATTCCCTGTAGCCATGAGCGCGGTCATCGAAGAAGTGGTTTTGAGGAAATCCCGACGTGTTGTGTACAGCGAGCGCCGGCTCGCATTCTGGCTGTCCGACATTGGGAATGCTCCTTGATAGATCTCCAAAAAACAGGGATTAGAACAACATGCCCCGGCACTGCACCCGGACACCGTTGCCGAAGGCAGTTCCAGATTACTCCTCACGCACAACGCGGAACCCGACATGAGGCGCATCAGAGTGCCACCAGCTGCTCTTGGGCAACTGCGGATCTCGCTGACTCCACTCGGGCTTCGGGGTCTCGCGCGCGGTGCAGCTCACGTCCTTCTCTTTCGAGTTCCACGAGCCACCACGGACACAGGGCTTCCCATCGATACCAACGCACCACTCCGCGACATTGCCCAGCATATCGTGCAGGCCCCAGGCGTTGGGAGCCTTCTTGCCGACAGGGTGCGACTTGTC
>JANWZQ010000126.1 GCA_025054835.1 Chthonomonadaceae bacterium | reverse complement strand
TGGATACGCTGCGCGATAAGATCCATCTGGAGGAGCTCTGGGCTACCGGTCGCGCTCCCTGGAAGGTCTGGGAATGACGCCGGAGTTCTGGCGTGGTCGGCGGGTTCTGGTGACCGGGCACACGGGGTTCAAGGGAGCCTGGTTGTCGCTCTGGTTGCAACGTCTGGGTGCCGAGGCGCTGGGGTATGCGCTTGATCCGCCGACCTCTCCCAGTCTGTATGATGCAGCCGGAGTGGGCCATGGGATGGCATCCGTGCGCGGGGATGTGCGCGACTTTGCTCTGCTGAGCCAGACTTTTCGGCGTTTTCGGCCGGAGGTGGTGTTGCATCTGGCGGCGCAGTCGCTGGTGCGCGTTTCCTACGAGGCGCCTCTGGAGACCTATGCGGTGAATGTGATGGGGACGGCGCACGTTCTGGAGGCTGCGCGGCAGACGGAGGGAGTGCGTGCTGTGGTGGTTGTGACCAGCGACAAGTGCTACGAGAACCGGGAGTGGGTGTGGGGGTACCGGGAAAATGAGCCGATGGGGGGGAACGATCCGTATTCCAGCAGCAAGGGGTGTGCTGAGCTGGTTACAGCAGCCTACCGGCGTTCTTACTTTCCTCCGGAGAGGTACGCGCAGCACAGGACGGGGGTCGCCAGCGCGCGGGCGGGTAATGTGATCGGTGGGGGGGACTGGGCCCGGGATCGGCTCATTCCCGATATCATGAGGGCTTTTGCGGTGGGGGAGCCTGTGGTGATCCGCAATCCGGAGGCGATCCGGCCGTGGCAACATGTGCTGGAGCCTCTGCACGGCTATCTGACACTGGCCGAGGCGTTGTTCCATGCGGGCGCGGAGTTCGCGGGGGCATGGAATTTCGGGCCGGACGATGATGATGCCTGCCCGGTGCGCCAGGTGGTGGAGCGTCTGGCAGCGCGGTGGGGAGCGGGTGCCGGGTGGCAGCAGGACGCGGGATCGCATCCTCATGAGGCGCATTATCTGAAGCTGGACTCGTCTCTGGCGCGTGCCCGTCTGCAGTGGAGGCCCCGTCTGGATCTGCAGGGGGCGCTGGACTGGGTGGTGGAGTGGTACCGTGGGGTTGCACAGGGGGGATCGGCCCGGGAGATAACGCTCCGTCAGATTGAACGTTTCGAGGGGTTGGGTTCCGAATGAGCACGTATCGCTGCCGTTTCTGTGACGCACCATTGCATCACGTTTTTGTGGATCTGGGCACGTCACCCCTGTCCAATGCCTATGTGAGACCGGATCAGCTGGGGCAGCCGGAGCCATTTTTCCCGCTGACGGTGTATCTGTGCACGGAGTGCTTTCTGGTGCAGTTGCCGGCTTTTGAGGCTCCGGAGCATATTTTCAGGGATTATGCCTATTTCTCTTCTTACTCGGATACGTGGTTGCAGCATGCGCGTCGTTACGTGGAGCTGGTTCGGGAGCGGTTCGGGATCGGCCCCGGGCACCGGGTTGTTGAGGTTGCAAGCAACGACGGCTATCTTCTGCAGTATTTTCTGGAGTGCGGGGTGGATGTACTGGGCATTGAGCCGGCGGCCAACGTGGCGGTCGTGGCGCAGGCCCGGGGGATCCCGACGCTGGTCCGGTTCTTCGGGCGGCAGACGGCGCAGGATCTGCTGGGCGAGGGGTGTGGCGCCGATCTGCTGATCGGGAACAATGTGCTGGCGCACGTTCCGGATCTGAACGATTTTGTGGCGGGCATGCGGATGCTACTCAGGCCGGAGGGGGTGCTGACGATGGAGTTTCCTCACCTGCTTCGCCTGATGGCCGAGAACCAGTTTGATACGATCTATCATGAGCATTTTTCTTACTTCTCTTTTGTGACCGTGGAGCGGGTGTTTGATGCGCATGATCTGGTGCTCTTCGATGTGGAGGAGTTGCCGACGCACGGGGGTTCTCTCAGGATCTATGCGCGCCATCGCGCTCACACGGCGCTGGCGGTTACGGACCGGGTGCGGGAGTTGCGGGAGCGCGAGCACTGTGCTGGTGTGACCCGGGTTGAGACGTACGCCGCGTTTGCCGAGCGTGTGCATGAGACCAAGCGGCAGCTGCTTGATTTTCTCATCCGGGCCAGACGCGCGGGTAAGCATATCGTGGGCTATGGCGCTCCGGCCAAGGGAAACACGTTGCTCAACTACTGCGGTATCCGGACGGATTTTCTGGACTATACGGTGGACCGCAGTCCGCACAAGCAGGGGCTTTTTCTTCCCGGCACGCGGATCCCCATTTACGCGCCGGAGAAGATCGCGGAGACCCGTCCGGACTACGTGCTGATCCTGCCGTGGAACCTGCGTGAGGAGATCATGGCGCAGATGGCTCTCATTCGTGAGTGGGGGGGACAGTTTGTGGTGCCTGTTCCCCGGGTGCAGGTGTTGTGAGGCGCGGGTAGTTTCTGATGCGATTTATTGAAACGGAATTGAAAGGCGCGTTTCTTATCGAGATCGAGCCACGGGAGGATGCACGGGGCTTTTTTGCGCGCGCCTGGTGTGAGGAGGAGTTTCGGGCGCACGGGTTGTGCCCGGAAATCCGGCAGTGCAACATCTCGTTCAATCGATATCGGGGGACGCTCCGCGGGATGCACTATCAGGCTGCTCCCTACGGGGAGGTGAAGCTGGTGCGCTGTACCATGGGGGCGGTATATGATGTGATCATCGATTTGCGGCCTGAGTCTCCGACGTACTGCCGCTGGATCGGTGTGGAGCTGTCGCAGGAAAACCGTCGGATGCTCTACATTCCGGAGGGTTTTGCGCATGGCTTCCAGACTCTGCAGGATAACACAGAGTTGTTCTACCAGATGTCGGAGTTTTTTCATCCGGAGGCGGCGTGTGGCGTGCGCTGGGATGATCCGGTGTTCGGCATCGTGTGGCCTCCGGTGGAGCGGCGGATCCTCTCCGAGCGCGACCAGCAGTTTCCGGACTTTCGCCCATGAAACGGGTTCTGGTGACGGGAGCATCCGGGTTCATTGGCCGACACAGTCTGCACTCGCTGGTGGAACGCGGCTATGAAGTGCACGCTGTGACGCCAGGCCCCGTTGTTCCGGGCCCGTATCGCTGGCATCATGTGGATCTGCTTGCGCCCGGAGGGGCTGCTCTGCTGATGCAGGAGATCCGTCCCACGCATCTGTTGCACTTCGCCTGGTACGCGGTTCCGGGGCAGTACTGGACGTCTCTGGAGAACTTCCGGTGGGTACGGGCCAGTCTGGAACTGTTGCAGGAGTTTCAGGTTTGCGGGGGGCAGCGGGTGGTGATGGCGGGCACCTGTGCGGAGTACGACTGGCGTTACGGGGCCTGTGTGGAGAATGTGACCCCTTTGAGCCCGACGACTCCCTACGGGGTGTGCAAGAACGCGTTGCGCGCTCTGGGGGAGGCGTTCGGGGCGCAGACCGGTCTGAGCTTTGCGTGGGGACGGATCTTTTTTCTGTACGGGCCGCATGAGCTTCCGAGCCGGCTGGTAGCGTCCGTGATCTGCGCGTTGTTGCGTGGAGAGCCGGCACGCACCTCGCATGGCCGGCAGATACGGGATTTTCTGCACGTGCAGGATGTGGCGGACGCGTTTGTGCATCTGCTGGAGAGTGAGGTGACCGGGGCGGTGAACGTGGCGTCGGGGCGCCCGGTGGCGCTGCGGGAGGTTGTGACGCGGATTGCAGACATGATCGGTCGCAGGGATCTGCTGGAGGTCGGTGCGATCCCGACGCCTCCGTCCGAGCCCGGGCTGCTGGTGGCGGATACTGGCCGGCTGAACCGGGAGGTCGGTTGGGTACCGCGTTACAGTCTGGAGGAGGGATTGCGCCAGACCATTGCCTGGTGGCGGGAGAACCTGCAAGAGGGGGACGCAGGATGAAACAGGCTTCCTGCCCGGTGTGTGCGTCCCCGGCGGTGCACACGTTCCTGCAGCGAAAGGGGGTACCGGTGCACCAGAACCTGATCATGGTCGATCCGGAGTCTGCGCGGCAGATTGCGCGCGGGGATCTGACCATGGCGGTCTGCACGGATTGCGGCTTTATATTCAATCGGACGTTCGATCCGTCGTTGTTGCGTTATGGTGCGGCGTACGACAACACACAGACCTGTTCTCCGTCTTTTCGGGAGTACATGGACGGGTTGTTGCGGGAGATTGTTGAGGGGCGCGGGGTTCGCAATTGTTGTGTGGTGGAGGTAGGGTGCGGCAAGGGGCAGTTTCTCATTGATCTGGTGGCGCGTGCCGGGCCGGGGAGTATGGGCGTCGGCTTTGACCCGAGCTATGTGGGACCGGATACTGCGCTGGACGGCAGAGTGCGTTTTGAGCGCCGCTTCTACGGTGCGGACTGTGCGGATGTGCCTGCCGATGCGGTGGTCTGCCGGCATGTGATCGAGCATGTTCCGGAGCCTCTGGAGATGCTTGGCAACGTGCGCCGCGCGTTACGACACGCGCCGGATGCACGCGTTTTCTTTGAGACGCCCTGTGTGGAGTGGATCCTGCGCCATCAGGTATGGTGGGACTTCTTTTACGAGCACTGTTCTCTGTTCACGGCGCACTCTCTTGCTGTCGCGTTCGGGCGATCCGGTTTTCGTGTGGAGCGTGTGCGGCACGTGTTCGGGGGGCAGTATCTGTGGCTGGAGGCGCGACCGGATGGACAGGGGGGCCACGTGGAGAGGGATGCGGCCGGGGATATTCCGGGGCTGGCGCAACAGTTTGCGCGCGCAGAGGAGGGTCTGCGGGACGAATGGGGGAGACGGATCGAGGCGTTGAAGGTGCAGGGAAAGGTTGCGTTGTGGGGTGCGGGCGCCAAGGGCGTGACGTTCGCCAATCTGGTGGATCCGGACCGGGCGCATCTGGACTGTGTGGTGGACATGAACCCGAACAAGCAGGGGAACTATCTGCCCGGAACCGGGCATCCTATTCTGCCTTTCTGGCGACTGGCTGAACGGGGTGTGAGAACAGCCATCTTGATGAATCCGAATTACCGGGCCGAGAACGAACGCCTGTTGCGGGAGGCTGGTCTGGATATCGCACTGGTTGCACAGGGGACGTCATGAGAATAACGATAGACACACAGGAACGGACTGTAACCGTTGAGCAGGAGGGGAGGGCACGACAGGTCGGCCTGTACACCCGGGAGGCATTTGAGATCCTGACGCATCACTGGCTCCGGGTAGGATGGGATCTGAAGTATCCGTACACATTCTCGTGGTTCGGGCGCCCGATCATCCAGTTGCCAGAGGATATGATCCGTGTGCAGGAGGTGATCTACCGGGTTCGGCCGGATGTGATCCTTGAGACGGGGGTGGCCCATGGGGGCTCTCTGATTTATTACGCGACTCTCTGTAAAGCGATGGAGAAAGGGCGGGTGATCGGGGTGGATATCGAGATCCGCCCGCACAATCGTGCTGCCATTGAAGCGCATGAAATGGCGCCTTTTATCCAGCTGATTGAAGGGAATTCGGTCGATCCGGATGTCGTGCGGCAGGTGGAGTCTCTGATCCATCCCGGGGAGGCCGTTCTGGTCCTGCTCGACTCATGTCATACGCGGGAACACGTTCTGAGCGAGTTAAATGCCTATCATCACCTGGTGAGCCCCGGGTCTTACATTGTTGCGACGGACGGGATCATGCGGGATCTGCATGACGTGCCACGGGGACGGCCGGAGTGGGCGCAGGACAACCCGGCCACGGCTGCTGCAGAGTTTGCCGCACAGCACCCGGAGTTCGTTCTGGAGCAGCCGCCCTGGCCGTTCAACGAGAGTGTCCTGACCCGGAACGTTACTTTCTGGCCGGGCGCATGGTTGCGGCGGAAGCAGGACGGGTAGCGCGTGTCTCTGGTACGGCGCAACGTCATCGCCAATTTTGCCGGGCGCATCTGGACCGCGCTGGTGAACCTGGCTTTCATTCCCCTCTACGTCCAGTACCTGGGAATGGAGGCGTACGGATTGATCGGGTTCCATGCTACCATGGCGGCGATGTTCTCTCTGCTCGACCTGGGCTTGAGTTCGACCATCAATCGCGAGATCGCACGCTGGGCAGCGCGGCCCTCGGATGGTCAGGAGGTGCGGAACCTGGTGCGCACGCTGGAGACGATCTACTGGGTGGCAGCTCTGTGGATCGCGGTTCTGGTGGTTGCGCTCGCACCTCTCATCGCCGGCCGGTGGGTTGATGCGCGGGATTTACCTGCGGACACGGTGGCGCATGCGGTGCGGATGATGGGCCTCTCGATCGCACTGCAATGGCCTTCTGCGCTCTACGCCGGGGGCATAGAGGGCTTGCAGCATCAGGTGTTCCTGAACGGGGTACAGATTGCAGGCCTGACGTTGCGCAACGGAGGTGTGGTACTGGCATTGGCCTGGCTCTCTCCGACATTGACGATCTTTTTTGGCTGGACTGCGGCGGTCAATGCGTTGATGACTCTGGTATTGCGGGAGAGCCTGTGGCGTATGTTGCCGGTGACCGGGCGGAGCGCGCTTTTCGATCGGGGGGTAGTTCGGCGCGTCTGGCGTTTTGCGGGAGGGATGTCCGGTATCGCGATCCTGTCGTTTATTCTGATGCAGATGGATCGGCTGGTGTTGAGCAAAATGCTGTCGCTGGAGCAGTTCGGGTACTACACGCTGGCGGTAACAGTGGCAAGCACGTTGTTGCAGGTGGTCCGGCCGTTCACCTCTGCGTTCTTCCCGCAACTGGTTCAGGCGGCTGCCGTGCCGGGGGATCGGTCGCTGGCGCTTCTGTACCATCGGAGCTGTCAGGTTGTGTCTGTGGCTGTGGTGCCGGTTGCGATCACGCTCGCTGTTTTTTCCCGGGAGTTGCTGCTGGTCTGGACCGGGGAGGAGCGAGTTGCCAGTCAGGTGGCGCAACCGCTGGCATTGCTGTCTGTTGGATATGGTTTGCTTGCGTTGATGAACATGCCCTATCTGTTGCAGCTGGCGTCCGGGTGGCTCCAGCTGGCTTTCTGGCAGAATGTGCTTTCTGTAGTTGTGCTGCTGCCTCTGTTGCTCTGGGCCGTGCGTTCTTATGGGGCTACAGGGGCTGCCATGGTCTGGCTGTTGTTGAACATCGGTTATGTGCTGATTGCGGTGCCACTCATGCATCGCCGGTTGTTGCCCGGTGAGGCCGGAGAGTGGTACCTGCACGATACCGGGGCGCCCATCTGTGTGGCGCTTCTGGTGGTGCTGGGGAGCTCTGTGAGCGTCCATGGACAGACGGCGCGATCGGTTCTGCTGCTAACGATTGGCGGTATCTGGTTGATCGCCACGCTCGCGGCCGGTCTGGCAGCACCGCAAATGCGCGCCATGCTGCTGGGGCGTGCTGGAAGGGGTGCGCGGGCGGGGTTGTGAAATGCAGGGGCAT
>JANWZQ010000085.1 GCA_025054835.1 Chthonomonadaceae bacterium | reverse complement strand
AGCTGAAGACGCGTCCGGTTGAGACCATACAGTATCCGGAAGAGCGGCGCGAGCAGTATCCTCGCACGCGCTGGCGCCATGTCCTGACGCGCTATGACGATGGTCTGGAGAAGTGCATCGGGTGCAGCCTCTGCGCGGGCGCCTGCCCGGCGCGGTGCATCTACGTGGAGGCTGCGGAGAACACCGACGAGCAACGCTTCTCCCCGGGCGAGCGCTACGCTGCCAGGTATGAGATCAACATGTTGCGCTGCATCTTCTGTGGCTACTGTCAGGACGCCTGCCCGACCGGTGCCATCGTGCTGCGCAAGGACTTCGAACTGGCGGATTACACCCGCGAGGATTTCCTGTACACCAAGGAAATGTTGCTGGAGCCCGCGCCCGTTGGTGCGATCATACCGGCATCAACTATCACCACTGTGGAGCGAGAGCCGGCTACGCAACGATAGCCCGCTCGTATACGCATGACAGACAACGGGGCATGGGATCATTGATCCCATGCCCCGCAGCAGTTTCCAGAGATCTGGAATGCGCTTCTGCGTGATATGCCTCTAGATAGGCAGCACCTTCACCGGCACCGTCTTCGCGATCGCCTTCGCCGCGATCGGCAGGGTCAGGTGCAGGACGCCGTTCTGTAGCGTGGCCTTGACCTCGCCCGGGACGACTTCTACGGGGAGCGTGTAGTTGATCGCGAAGGTCGCCTTTGTCGTGGCCCACCCGGGCACGCGCACCTCTTCCTTCTTTTGATCGAAGAGCGGCGGGCGCTCGCCCTTGATCGTCAGGTTCGTGTCCTGCACTTCCACCGTGATCTCTTCGGGCGTGAAGCCGGGTACCGGTACGAAGACCTCCAGGGCCTTCTCGGTGCGCACGCACTCGAGCGCGGGCTCAAAGATGTGCGCCTCGGTGGGGAACAGTCTGGGGATCGGTGTGTAGCTGAACCCCCGGTTGAACAACTCTTCCATTCTCTGGCGCATCTCCGCCAGCTCCTGGAACGGATTCCAGCGGACGATGTCGGTCGGCTCGACGTTGAGCTTTGCCATTGCCATACCTCCTTGTGTGGTCAGAAAGAACCTGTCTGTCTGCGGTGTGCCGCGTTGCTATGTCAGTAACGGGTTGTTCCTGTTGCAATGAGCCCTGTGCGGGGCACTGACACCGATTCCCTCTGCGGGGAGGCAGTCGCCGCCGGGAAAGGTACAGGGGCGCGGCGACTGCCGTTGGGTCCTGCGGCCGCAGGGAGGCCAGACCGGCGGAGCGCACAGTGGACCGGTGCTGGCCCGGGTAACGTTCCGTACTGTGAGGACACCGTTGCCCGAATAGAGGCGTAGGGACTCTGTCGCGCAACGGAGGAAAAGAAGGCAAAAGGCTTTGAGGGAGTTTCTCACGCTATGCAGTTGTCTGTTCAATTGTTGTTGCCTTCTTTTTCACACACCATTATGCACCTTACAGGTAGCAGGCACATCCCCCTTTTGGGGGATTTTACATCGCGTTTCTACGCAGCAGGCGTTGCTACTGTGCTGAGGTACTTACCGGGGTGGAGTGACAAATCCGCCGTAACGCGGATGTGCAGCAGCACTGCATCGCGATACAATGGGGCCGAAAAATAGCGACGTTCCCGCAGGGGACAGAGAAGAAGGATACATCTCAGCTACAGAAAGGCTCCCTCCATGTTTGCCAGTTTAGAACTTCCAAACGTGCGGCCGGTATGTCCGGCATGTGGCAGCCGTTTCCGACAGACCAGAGCGGGCAAAACGCTGTACGGCGATCAGCGGTATCAGTGCCAGGACTGCAAGCGGTACTACTCGATGCACAACCGTCGCTACCGATACCCCGAGGATGTGCGTCGCAAGGCCGTTAACCTGCGCGAAGCAGGTTGCTCTCTGCGCCAGATCGCACAGCAACTCGCAGTCAACCACCAGACGGTAAGTAACTGGGTCAAGATGGGCGGAGTAGGGCGCTAGCAGACGAGAGCGGCCTGCGAGAAACAGCAAGTCTTCTACGGGAGTCACCTGAGAGGCTGGCTCCCTTTCCCTCTATCGCACAGTTTGCATTCTCTGAGTGCCCTGTGGCACATGCCATGGAGAGGAATTTCTGTGCCTGCTCGCGAAGGAAGCGCATTACCGTTCCTTCCAGGTAGCAGCAGAGAAAGTTCTACGGCGCCGTACAGCGCGCGCATCCAGCGTTACAGTGGAGAAGAACAATGATGACGAGCAAGTTATTCTGCAAATTACTCTGCGCGGTCAGCGGGCTCGTGCTCCTGAGCGCAACCGCACTGGCGCTTCCCCCCATGGGACAGGTGTTCACAACCCACTACAAAGTGGGCGCAAAATCCGCCTTGAAGAAGGCCGACTGTGGCGTCTGCCACATTGGCAGACAACCCAAGCTCAATCCCTACGGGGAGGACCTCAAGGCAGCGCTCAATGGAGCCAAGGAATTGACCGCGGATGCTTTGAAACAGGTGGAAAGCAAAGACTCGGACAAGGATGGTTTCAAAAATCTGGACGAGATCAAAGCGGATACCAATCCCGGGGACCTCAAAAGCAAGCCCGGCAAGACCGGCAAAGCACGCAAGAAGTAGTGTCAGGACGCGCTTCGAGTATCCTGTGAGAAGGATCTGGAACGAACGTGGACGTGGATTGTGCGCCGATGTGCGAAACGCAGAACACAGAAACAGACCCGATCGCATGGATCCGGCATCTGATCACTCTGCCGGGCCCTCCGGGAGAAGAGAAGGCCGTGCGCGACTGGCTGGCCACGCAGGTACGATCTCTGGGCTACCACCCGGAAGTCGATGCCAAGGGCAATCTGCTGGTCACTCTGCCTGCTCGGGGACGAGGAGAACAACCGCATCCGCGGGTTCTGGTCACCGCGCACATGGACGAGATTGCCATGATGGTGGTCAAAAGGGAAGCAGAGAAGCTCCGCGTGGACGCTGTGGGGGGCGCGCATACCTGGAAGTGGGGTGAGGGCCCGGTCGTTATTCTCACAAACGCCGGGCCCCTGCCCGGTGTGCTGTCCTATGGTTGTGTACACACCCGGGATGCCAGTAGCGTGGCGGAACATGCCCGGCAGTTCGTTCTGAACTGGGAGCGTGCTTACGTCTTCACCGGTAAGAGCGCCGAAGAGCTGGAGGCCGCGGGGGTTCGGCCGGGCCTGCGTGTGGTTCTGGCCCCGGAGCGTCGCACGCTGACAGAGTTTGGCGCGTTCATCGCCGGCCACTTTCTGGACGATCGCGCCGACCTGGCTGTGTGGCTGCTGGCCCTGCAGGCCCTTCAAGAGGGGGCGCAGGACCTGCCAGAGATCACTTTCGCTGCCACATGCTCGGAAGAAGTGGGTGGCGAAGGGGCGCGTTACCTGTTGCGCGCGCGTCCTGCCGACATCTGCATTGCGCTGGAAATCGGCCCTAGAACACCGGAGGCCGATTTCCCGGTAGACCCGCAACCGACCATCTGGGTACGCGATGAGTACGCTGCCATGGAGTCCGTCGATGGAATGCTCCTGGAGGCGTGTTGTGGCGAGCTGGGCCTGAAACCCCACTGGCAGTATCTATCACGTGGGGGGAGCGATGCCTCCTGTGCTGCTGCGCTGGGGCTGGTGGCTCGCCCGGTCACACTGGGCATGCCCGTCGAGAACTCACACGGGTATGAGATCCTCCATCGTGACGCTCCTCACTGTCTGGCACGTCTGTTGCTGGCCTATTTGCGCCGACTCCGGGGGTAGTGCGCGTGGTCATCGGTACCCTGCGCGCAAGATCGTTGCAACATCCTTCGCCCGTTCACGTCTAATGCAATGACGTTTCCATCCCTGCGCGTGCGTCCGGCAACGAAGCATCTGGCGCGTCACGACACGTATTTACTGTATACAGTCTCTGGCGTGAGAGAAGCGCAATTTTTTGTGGGAAGTCCGTGTACGTGAGAATCCCCCGGTTGTTTCAAAAAGTTTTCTGGCTCTTTGTACTTCCTCCAGCGCTGCTGGTGTACGCCGCGGCGACCGCTCAGGTGCGTGGGAAAGGGGCAAAGTCTGTCTCGATAAGCCCTGTGAAAGCAGCCGACGTGCGCTTCCAGAAAGAGGTGCTTCCCTTCATCCAGAAGTACTGTGCTGGCTGTCATGGGGCCGGCACACCACAGGCGGGTATCTCTCTGAACGGCTTCCGCGACGCGGCGTCAGTCCTGAAGAGCCGCGCTGTCTGGGAAAAGGTCTCCCGGAGCGTGAGCGCCGGCTACATGCCCCCGCAGAGCGCACCTCAGCCAGCGCAGAACGAGCGCGATGCCGTCGTCAGATGGATCGACGGCTTCCTGACCCAGATTGATTGCAAACTGCAGGATCCCGGTCGGGTGACCATGCGCCGGCTCAACCGCGAGGAGTACAACAACACCATCCGGGATCTGTTCGGCGTGTCCATCCGTCCGGCTGATGAGTTCCCCTCTGATGACGTGGGGTACGGGTTCGACAATATCGGCGACGTGCTCTCCATTTCCCCATTGCTGATGGAGAAGTATCTGCGGGCTGCAGAGAAGGTCGCGGAGGCAGTGATCGCCGCACCGGAAGCGTCGCGCCGATCCGTACGTCTGCCTGTGGAGAAGATGACCGGTGACGGCAGTGTGCAAGATGGCGGGCGCCTGCTGTACACCAGCGGGGAAGCGCGTATCGCACACGATTTTTCGGAGGAGGGGGAATACGAGATCAGGGTGCAGGCCTACGCGCATCAAGCAGGTAATGAGCTGGCGCGCATGGCCGTTCGAATGGATGGGCGCGAGATCACGCAGTTCGATGTGGAGGCTGCAGAGGAGTCCCCGTCGGCATACACCGTGCGCGTGCAGGTCAGCAAGGGCAGCCATCAGATCGCTGTGGCTTTTCTCAACGACTACTATGATCCGAAACGTGGCGACCGCAATCTCGGCATTGTCTCCATCGATATGGTAGGTCCGTTAGGGGGTATCAAGGCGGCCACTCCGTTCCAGAAACGGATGATCCCCTATGGATTGACCGGCGCGCAACGGGATCAGGCGTTGCGCAGAGCGCTGACAGAGTTTGCCAGCCGTGCCTACCGCCGCCCTGCTACCCGGGAGGACGTGGACCGACTCCTGCGCGCGGTCCGACTCGCGGAGCAGGAGGGCGAAAGCTTGGAACGTGGTGTGCAACTGGCCATTCAGGCAGCGCTCGTCTCGCCATATTTCCTCTTCCGGGTGGAGCTGGATCCGGAGCCCAACAATCCCAAGGTCAAACGCTACGTCAACGATTACGAACTGGCTACGCGCCTCTCGTACTTCCTCTGGAGCAGCATGCCCGACGACATGCTGTTCCGTCTTGCAGCTGCGAAGCAACTGCACAAGCCAGAAGTGCTCAGAGCGCAGGCTCTGCGCATGTTGAAGGACCCGAAAGCGCGGGCGCTCTCAGAGAACTTCGCGAGCCAGTGGCTGACCCTGCGCAATCTGAGCACAGTGTCGCCAGATCCTGCTCTCTTCCCGACGTTCAACGCAGAGCTGCGCGACGCCATGAGGCGCGAAACCTTGCTGTTCTTCGAGACCATCGTCCGTGAAGATCGGAGCGTGCTGGACTTCATCGACGGCCGGTTCACGTTCGTCAATGAAGTTCTGGCAAAGCATTATGGGATCGAGGGCATAACCGGTAAAGAGTTCCGTCGGGTAGCGCTGGATGGGAGGCAGCGCGGGGGGATCCTGTCACACGCCAGCATTCTTACCGTCACATCGAATCCGACTCGCACCTCTCCGGTCAAGCGGGGCAAGTGGGTGCTGGAGCAGATGCTGGGAACGCCTCCGCCCCCGGCGCCGCCCAACGTGCCGCAACTGGCCGACGATAGCCGTCGGGGCCCTCTAACCGGCACGTTGCGCCAGCGTATGGAGCAGCATCGTAAAGATCCGCTCTGCGCCTCCTGTCACACGCGCATGGATGCCATCGGGTTCGGACTGGAGAACTACGACGCCATTGGTAAGTGGCGCACCCGGGATGGAAACAGTGAGATCGACGCCTCGGGAACCCTGCCCGGTGGGAAGTCTTTCCGGGGGCCTGCAGAACTCCGTGGTATACTGAAGGAACAGAAGGGGTTGTTTGTACGCAACCTCTCGGAAAAAATGCTGACCTACGCTCTGGGGCGCGGTCTGGAGTCGTACGATAAGTGTAACGTGGATGCCATTGCCGCCAGTGTGGCCAGAAACGGCTATCGCTTCTCGGCACTGGTAACTGCAGTCGTCATGAGTGAGCCTTTCCGGATGCGGCGAGGCGATGGAGGAAACCGATAGATGCCTGAACCGAAGATCCCGCGTCGAACTTTTCTGCGTGGAGTGGGAACCGTGGTAGCGTTGCCCATGCTGGAGGCGATGATGCCACTCTCGGCACTGGCGCAGTCGCCGAAGAACCGCCCTCTGCGTCTGGCCTACATTTTTGTGCCCAACGGGGTCAACATGGCCGACTGGACGCCGCAGAAGGAGGGCACCGGGTTTGAGCTGCCCTACATTCTGGAACCGTTGCGCGGCGTACGCGACTCCCTGCTGGTGCTGACCGGCCTGACCGCGGATAAAGCGCGTCCCAATGGAGATGGAGCCGGGGATCATGCTCGCTCCGCAGCCGCATGGCTTACCGGTTGCCAGCCACGCAAGACTGCCGGCGCCGACATCCGGGTGGGTATCTCGGCAGACCAGCTGGCGGCGCAGCGCGTGGGGCACAAAACTCCGTTCCCGTCACTTGAGATCGGTTGTGAACGCGGCGCGCAAGCGGGCAACTGTGACTCCGGCTACTCCTGCGCCTACTCCTCCTGCATCTCATGGCGGTCGGCAACCACGCCGGTAGCCAAAGAGGTGGATCCCCGTCTGGTCTTTGAGCGCTTCTTCTCCAATGGCGATCCAGAGGAGACGGCCGAGAGTCGGGCGCGACGCAACCGCTACCGGCTCTCTATCCTCGACATGGTGGAGGAAGACGCTGGCCGTCTCAAGGCGAAGCTGGGTGCTCACGACCGCAACAAGCTGGAGGAGTACTTCAGCAGCGTACGCGAGATTGAGCTCCGGTTGCAACGCGTGGAAAAGGAAGGCAATGCCTACGGGGTGGACGAGTCAAAGAAGCCAGCCGGCATTCCCTCTCACTATGGAGAGCACATCCGTTTAATGGGCGACATGATGGTGCTTGCCTTCCAGGCTGACCTCACCCGGATCTGTACCTTCATGTTTGCCAACGAGGGCAGTAACCGTTCCTTCAAGCTCATCGGCATCGGCGATGGGCATCATGATCTTTCTCATCATGGGAACGACCCGAACAAGATCGCCAAGATCCGGCAGATCAACCGGTTCCAGGTCGAGCAACTGGCCTACATCGTCAACAGGATGCAGGCCATTCGCGAAGGAGACAGCACACTGCTGGACAACTCCATGATTGTGTTCGGCGGAGGCATCAGCGACGGTGACCGGCACAACCACGATGATCTGCCCATTATTCTCCTGGGCAAGGGAGGCGGCACCATCCGCACAGGCCGTCACCTCCGCTATCCGTTGAATACACCACTGAATAATCTGCATCTATCGTTGCTGGACCGCATGGGCGTGCACGCAGAGACCCTGGGCGACAGTACAGGGCGGTTGCAGCAACTGTTCTGAGGGTTTACCCTCCCTGTGAGAGTTAGCAGCAGGGGCAGCATGGATCCATGCTGCCCCTGCTGTTGACAGGACTTACACTACTCACTGCGACGCATCACCCAGAGACCCAGCAGCGTGAACAGGACGTTCTGCGACCATGCGGCCATCATGGGAGGAAGCACCGGAGGGGCTCCCGTTGGCCCCGGCGCACCGAGGATCCGGGTCAGCAACAGCGTGTTCCAGTAGACGAAGACCAGACAGATCGAGAGCAGGGTGCCCGTAAACCCTCCGCCCCGGGCAAATCGCAGGGCCAGAGGAGGACAGCAGACGGCCATAACCAGACAGGAGAATGGCACCGATAGCTTGAAGTGGTAGTCCAGCACATCGTAGTGGTTCAGGATCCCCTGCTGACGTTGCCGCTCGATCTTCGCGCCCAGTTGCGCCAGTGTCTCCGTGGCGGAACGGGCCATGGTCCACATCGGGATTTGCAGGAGGAACCCGCTCTGGAAAGCCTGCGGGTCCACCACAGAGCTGAGCTGGAACCTCTCCGGGCGGGACACCACGTAGTTCTGACCGTCTATCGAATGGCGGATAACGAATGGCTCCTCCAGTGTCCAGGTCCCCGCTTCAAACCGCCCGCGTCTGGCCGAGACGACCAGCGGGTCACTGCGCCCCATTGCGGTAGCTTTCGGGGTAGACATGATCTCGATATTGTGTAATTCGATGTAACCCTCACGAGGGATCATCGTCTCCACATAGAAAGCATAGGCGTGGTCGCTGGCCACAATGATCTGCCCTGCAATCGGGCGCAGACGAGGAATATGTACCACCATGTCCTGCACCACACGGTCGAAACGTTGTACGGCTGCAGGAACCACGATCTCGCCGAAGTAGAAGTCTCCGATACTGAGCAGCAAACCCGTCACGAAGATAGGGCGGAAAATCCGGGATAGACTGACACCGGATGCTCGCATCACCGTGATTTCGGAGTCGCGTCCCAACCGACTGACGGCCAGAGAGGCGGCTACTGCCATGGCCACTGGCATGGTCATGTGCACCAGAAACGGCAGAAAGTAGAGCACCATCTGCCAGACGTAACGCACGGGCACCTGATGCATCAACAGGACGTTGGCATTGTTGTACAGCACGCTTCCTGTGAGCATCAGCACGATGGCGCTCTGCCCGATAAGAAAGGGCACCCACATCTCGCGCAACAGATAACGATCCAGAAGCTTCATGCCATGTTGCACAACCCGGAGGCAAGAGAAAAGTTCTCGCGGAACAGTCGTTACACGCGCATCTTTTCCTTCGTATACTGCTGCGAGTATACCCGCCGTTTCTGGTCCTGAGGAGGATCCCCATGTCGTCCACTCTACAGGGCGTCGCGCCTGCTGATCTGTTGCGCATGGATTTCAAGATCCTGGACGATCGTGATACCCTGCGTACCACATGGCCCAATGAACAACTGATCCTGATGCAGTCGGTGGTTGGGAGAGCCCATGAAGGGCATGGCGCGTTCAATCGCCGGCGCTTCCCCAACACGTCGCCGGATGACGTCGCGCGTGCTCTGCGACTGGACCCGTATGCGGTGCGTCAGGCGCGCCAGCGCCTCATCGATGACATCGCCTGGTACGTGGATCGGACTCTGAGCGGGTATCCACCACAACACCTCCTGAATGCGGACAACGAACCGCTTCTTGGCATGAGCACGCTGCGCTTCTTTCAGGTAGACGCCACGGACGTGCTTGCCGGCATCTATCTGGGAGGTCTGCGCGACGACGTACAGGTGCGCCGGGAACTGCGTGAGCGTACCGGTGTCCCGATCGGCGGTGGGAAGTCCTATCTGGTCGATCGAAAGCGTCTCGAGGCCATGGGCATTGATGGGGAGCAGCTGGCGCATGGGGAGTGGGGCGAGCGCATGGAAGAGTTGCGGGAGAAGGGTGTGATCGTCGGGGCGGAACGGCAGGACGATCCGGACGTCAGCTACGAATACATCCGGCACATGCGCGGACTGGGCGCATCGGATGATGCAGCGATCGTGGCTGCAGGCCTGCGATGGGGGCTGGGAGTGGGCATCGGAATGTTTCTTGCAGATGTCATCGACACCATCGAGAAGTACGTGCCCGTCTACTCGGACCAGGACCTTGCACTGGCCAGCCAGATCGAACAGCGTTGCGGCGATCTGAACCGAAACCGGGAAGATGCTCTGTTGCTGACCCTCTGGGCCGTGGCGGAGGACGAGGATGACTACCGTGTGCCGGACAGCTCCCTGCGCCATATGCTGACCATCGATCGCCGATGTGATCTGTGCCCCATCGAGAGCCATCTGCTCACCGTCATGGGTGCGCCCTGCCCGGACATTGGCCTCGGGCATGAACGCTCCTCCAGCTGTCAGTTCTACGCATGGGTGCGGCGTCGTATGGAGCGTTACCCGACATTGAGCTCATGATCACAGGGCGGGCACGGTGTTACCGTGCCCTGTGTGGTCCGTCTGTACCTGCGACAGCGCTTTTCAGGGGTAGGATCCTGGAATCATACGGAGTCTCTTGACAGAATTGATTTGGATATGCAAAATATGTGCATTGCTGAAAATTCAGGATAACTGAAACATGAGCGCGAAACAGGAGAATTGCTGTCACCACTCTGCACATGGCGAGGCGCAGGCTCTGCTGGAACCTGCACTCGGCAAAGCCCTGTTTCGCGTGATGCGCGCTATCCTGCATGATGACAAGCCCCCACCGGAACTGGACGCGTTGCCGCTGGCACAACTCCGATTGCTCTGGTCGGTTCTGCATGAAACTGACGCTACCATGAAAGAGTACAGTGAGCGTCTGCGTGTTACCCGGTCCACAGTGACACAGCTGGCAGAGCGGCTGGTACGACGCGGGTTGATCGAGCGCTTTCACGACACTGCCGACCGCCGCATTGTGCGTCTGCGTCTGAGCCCTGCGGGCCGACGTCTGATGCATGCGGCTGACCGCACGCGCCGGGAGACCCTGCAGGGCGTCTGGGAAGAGCTTTCGGGGCCAGAACGAGAGCGGGTGCTGGCAAGCCTGCACATCCTGGCGCGTACGGCGGAGGCCGTGCGTCAGAAGCAGGGGAGACCGGTGACACCGTGGCCTGAATGCGATGTCGAAGATCCTGCAATGGAGGGCAGGGCTGAGCCAGCGCAACCGCTCATGGATATCCTCTCCCGGCGCGTGCGAGGCAACACGCCCTGAAGGCATCACGTCGTTCCGGGGTTCGTCCCATGGGGTGGTGGGCTCTGTCGCGTTGCGCTTCGCAGAGCGCTTCTCAAGTGCCGTCACTGTTGCCCGGAGTGAGTTCTGTTTTTCATCCTGTGACATGAGGAAGGAAGACCGTATGTGCGTTACTTTCTGTCCGCGCGCCTCGCGCCTTGCGCTGCTGTTTCTGGCCGGTCTCAATCCGGTCACCAATCCGGCGGATGCGCAGACCTCCGGGCCCGATCCCGGGAAACCGCCGCCCGTGCGTATCGCCCCTTCCGATGCCCCCCGTCAGACGCCGGCCCAGGAGAAATACGGTCTGCCTCGTAACCCGATCGTTGGACAACCGGAGGACGTGGACCTGAGCAAGCCACTGACTCTGGAGCGGGCCATCCGGATTGGACTGCAACGTCAGAACTCTATTGCGATCTCGCGCACACAGTCCGACGCTGCCAGTGCGCGTCTGGTGCAGGCGCGCGCGGCCTACTTTCCGACCATTCAGCCGTCATACCGTTACAACTATAACCTGCAACCCGGTGGTCTTTTCTTCGTAGGCGGGCAGTTGATCGCCGGAAGCACAGTCAACGAAAACATCAACACCAACATTGTGGCCAGCATGCTGTTGCTGGACTCCGGGCAGCGAGAAGCCCGGGTGGGGTTATCCCGCAGAAACCTGTTCGCTACAGAATACGGGCTTGGCAACGAGCGGCAGAATGTGATCCTCAGCGTCACTGAGGCCTACTACAGTCTCCTGCGCACCCGGGCCCTGTTGCGCGTTCAGGAGCAGACTGTGGCGCGCGCGCGCACCAACCTGGAGTCCATTCAGGCGCAGGTATCGGTGGGGAATGCCGCACAGGCGGATACGTTGCAGGCCGAGGCGGACCTGGCCAACGCGGAGGTAAATCTTCTACAGGCGCAGGTAGACTATGACGTGGCGCAGGCCCAGTTGAAGAACGCCATGGGGGTGGTGTCTTACGAACCGATCAGGCTCGCCAGCGAGGACGTTCCCCCGCCGCCAACAGATCCCGATGCCAGCAGTCTGGAGGAGTATGTCAGTCTGGCTTTCAACAACCGACTGGATCTCAAACAGCAGCAGGAACGGATCAACGCGCTGGGGTACAATGTGCGCCTCGCCCGGATCAATGCAGGGCTCAACATCGCGGCCAACCTGCAGCAGGGCTTTCAGATGGACCCGAATACCGGTGAGACCCGGGTGTTCGGCCTTTCCGTATCGTACCCTCTGTTTGATGCAGGCAACGCCCGTGCAGCCATCCATGAGAGCCGGGCCAACCTGGAGGCCGAACGCCGGACGCTGGATCAGTTGCAACAGACGGTACGTTTCAACGTGGAGCAGGCCTACCGCACACGAGAGCAGGCGCGTCGCCGTTACGCAGCCAGCCTGAAGGCGGTGCAGGCCGCGCAATTGAACTATGATGCGGCACTCGAGCGCCAGAAGCAGGGCGTTGTCAACATTCTGGACGTCATCAACGCACAGTTGCAACTGGTGAATGCACAGGTCTCCAACGTGCAGGCAACCTACGACTACTACATTGCCGACGCCCGGTTGCAACGCGCTGTGGGATTGAACGACCCGGAGTATCGCCCGCGCGTGCCGGGAGCGAATCCCCCGAAAGTAACACTGGACTCCGGAAGGCCTGTCTCCTTCTTTTCGATGCTTTCCAGAGATACCATGGACCGTTCGATGCTACACTCCAACCTTTCGCTCTCGTCTCGCAGGAGTGGCCTCCTGAGTGGTAGGGAGGACCTCCTGCCTGTGGCGGAAAGGAAGCCCTGAACATGATCAAGCGTCTTTTCTTCACTCTGGCTTCAATTGCCATTGTTGGTGTGGGTGCCTTCTATGTCGTACGCGGTGTGCGCGCCGGCAGTGCAGCCAACCAGAAACAGTACCGTATCGCAACTGTCGAGAGAGGGACTGTTCGAAAGACGGTCACGGCGACAGGCATCCTCAAAGCATGGACAACGGTGGACATCAAGAGCCGTGCGGGTGGAAGGGTGGATCGCCTGTATGTCGAGGACGGTTCCATTGTGCGCAAGGGCGATGTGATTGCTGAGATCGATCCTTCGGACACGTTACTCTCGCTCAACACGGCCAAGGCGGATATCGCCGCCAACGACGCTCGCATCACGCAGGCCGAGAAGGAGCTGCGCCTGCAGCAACAGCAGACTGCGGTCAGCCTGGCGACTGCCGAGGCCAACCTGAAAGCCGCGAAGGCCGCTGCTGCCGCTGCAAAGGCACGCTATGAGTCGGCGCGGCAGCAGGCGGAAGCCCAGCGCGAACTGACCGAGGCCGCCATCGAAAACGCGCGCGCCACGCTCGCTGCTGCTCGGGAGCGTCTGGAGCAATTGGAGAAGGCGACGCAGCCCCAGTCCCGTGCAGCGGCACAGGCCGCGGTGGATCAGGCACAGGCCAACCTGAAGAACGCGGAGTTACAATTGAGCCGGCAGAAGGCATTGCTGGAGAAAGGCTTTGTCGCGGCTTCTGCGGTAGATCAGGCGCAGGCCAACTACGAAGTGGCAAAGGCGACACTGGCCAGTGCGCTGGAGCGGCTCAACACCATTCGGCCAGAACAGGAAGCCGATATCAAGGCCCAGCGCGCACAGGTGCGGCAGGCCGAGGCCGCTCTCCGTTCCGCTGAGGCCGGGCGTGTGGATATCGCACTCCGCAAGCAGAACGCGGATGCAGCCCTGGCCGAGTACGAGCGTGCGCTCGCCGATGTTCGCACAGCCGAAGCCCGCGTGCAACAGGCAAAAGCCGAGCAGATCAACAACACCATTCGTCTGACACAGATCGCACAGGCAAGGGCGCAACGCGCACGGTCCGAGGCCTCTCTTTCCAACGCACAGGTGCAGTATCAGGACACGCGAGTCACCGCGCCTACCGATGGCATCATCCTCAAGAAGTACATCGAACAGGGAACCATTATCTCCTCCGGTATGTCGTTCAACACTACCGGGGTCAGCATTGTGCAGCTGGGCGATATCTCGCGCATGTACGTGGACGTGCAGGTCGACGAGACCGACATCGCCAACGTCGATCTGGATCAGAAAGTCGACATCACGTTTGATGCGTATCCGACCACGCCCTTCGAGGGCAAGGTGATCAAGATCGATCCGCAGGCCGTTGTGGAACAGAACGTGACGACCATTCACGTGCGCGTGGAGGTCGATAACACCTCCACTGCCTACCGCCTGCTCAAGCCCGGTATGAACGCGACCTGCGACTTCATCGTGGAGCGCAAGGAAGATGTAATCATGGTGCCCAACGAGGCGATCCGCAACGATGAGGAAGGCAACAAGTACGTGGAGATCCCGATCGGTGGTACCATTGCTCCGTTGGAGAAGGACGCGGATCCCGGCGCGAAGCCAGATCCCAACCTGCTGGTGGGCGTGAAACCAGAGCGGCGGGTCATTCAGATCGGGATCGAAGGGAATGAGACCACCGAGGTGCTGGAAGGGCTCAAAGAAGGGGATAAAGTGATCACCCAGATTATCGAGCCGGCGCCTCCAACGCCGGGAGGTAATCCGTTCGGTGGCTCGCGAGGGCCCGGGCGCCGGTAGTGCAGTGAGGTGAGAAGGTAGCGTCATGCGAACGATGATGGCGCTACCTTCCCGGTCCGCGGACAGGGTGTTGAAAGGAACCCTATGATGCTGGTAGCATTGACAGCAGCTCTGCGAGGGCTCGCCACAAACAAACTGCGTTCTTTCCTGACCACACTCGGCGTGATCTTTGGCGTCGCGGCCGTGATCGTTGCTGTGGCTCTGGGGCAGGGGTCGCGTGATGCCGCGATCCGCCGTTTTCAACGGCTCGGCACTACCACACTCACTGTGATCCCGGGACGTCAGAGCCGGGCCGGGGTCAGCTTTGCGCAGGTCAGCACGTTGAAACTGGACGACGCTCCAGCGTTACTCCGCTTTGGCTCCGCGTCCATTCGCCGTGTCTCGCCGGAAAAGAACGGGCAACAGCAGGTCAAGTACGGCAACAAGAATACCAACACCACCGTCTATGGTTGCGGCAAGGACTTCATGAAAATCCGGCGCTTCCGGCTCAAGGAGGGGAGCTTCTTCACGGAAGCCGATGAGCGCGGGAAGCGCATGGTCTGCGTGCTCGGCTACCAGGTCTACAAAGACCTGTTCAACGGCACGGACCCCTGCATCGGCAAGAAGATCTACATCAAGGGGCTGAGCTTCCGGGTAATCGGACTGTTCGAGGAGCGCGGCGGCGGTGGCTTCTTCAACGAAGATGACCGTGTCTACATTCCTATCACCACGGCCCTGCGCCGGGTATACGGGGACAGTGGCAACGTGCTCAGCTCCATCAGCGTGGAAGGGCGCAGCGAGAACCTGATGGCCAAGGCCGAGCAGGACGTGCGGGACATCCTGCGCAAGCGCCACAAGGGCAAGGATGACGTGATTGTTTTCAACGCCGGAACCGCCGCGGCAACCAGTAATGAGCAGGCGGCCGACTTCGAGCAGTTGATCAACTGTCTGGCAGCAGTGGCGTTGATCGTGGGTGGCATCGGCATCATGAACATTATGCTGGTGTCCGTCACCGAGCGCACCCGCGAAATCGGTATTCGCAAGGCGATCGGGGCCAAGCGGCGGGATATTCTGCTGCAGTTCCTGCTGGAAGCGCTCTTCCTGTCGCTGACGGGCGGGTTGATCGGCGTGATCGGCGGCATTCTGTTCACGCTCTACGGCCTGCCCGCGTTGAAACCCGATTGGGAGACCACGCTCACCCTGATGCCAACCTTCATCGCCTTCGGTTTCTCGGCACTGGTGGGTGTCTTCTTCGGCTTCTATCCGGCTCTCAAGGCGGCCAATCTCAATCCGATCGAAGCACTACGGTACGAATGATGCGTAACAGACAAGGAGGAGATCTGATGAGAACGTACAGCCGACCATGGATCGGCCTGATGGCACTTCTGATTGCAGGAACACTCACGTCCAGACCTGCACCAGCGCAACCTCCGGGCGGTGGCGGTGGGTTCCAGCTGCCTCCGGAGATCCAGGCGAAGATCAAAGCCTGGCAGAAGTGGCGTGAAGAGAACAAGAACCTGTCGAATCTGCAGGTGCTCATGTACCAGATCCGTGAGCTGGACAAGAAGCCGGAAACCCAGCTGGACAAAAAGCAGGCGGCCACCATGCTGTCCATCCTGACGACCTGGCGCAACAAACCAACCATGTCGGACGATCAGGCCAAGCAGGTAGCCAAGCAGATCGGTGGGATGCTCAATGAGAAGCAGCTGAAGAAGACGGCTACCATACAGCCCCCATGGATGCGCGGTGGCCGACCCGGCGGTGGGCCCGGCGGTGGCCCCGGAGGGGGTGGCCCGCGCCCGGCCGGAGCGGGACCCGGTGGTCCCGGAGGACGTCCGTTCACCTTCCCGGATCCGCCCAGAAAAGGCTTTAACCCTCTGAATCCAGACACACTGCCCTTTGAGCAGATGCGCCCGCAGGCTAGAAAGCAACTGGACGAATTCACGGCCACGCTGCAAAAGCGAGCGAAGGGGTAACGAGCAGATCCCTGTGCAGTGTGGTTTCAGACCCTCGGTGGAAATGTCTCTTCCGAACCAGAAAGCAGGCGGAAGCAGGTTTTCAGAGGTACATGGATACATGGCCCGGGTTCTAATCAACCAGAAATCCGGCGGGACCCGGGCCATATGGGCTGATTTCTCGGGAGCAATCTCATGTCGAGCGCGATCATCGAAGTGACGGATGTGCACAAAGTCTATCGCATGGGGCAGATGGAGGTACGCGCCCTCCGGGGGGTAACCCTGACCATTAACCGCGGAGAGTTCGTGGCGATTATGGGGCCCTCCGGTTCCGGAAAGTCCACCTTCATGAACATCATCGGTTGTCTGGACAAGCCCACCCGTGGTTCTTACAAGCTGGATGGCATCGAGGTGGCTCGCCTTAACGACAATCAGCTTGCTGAGATCCGCAACCGCAAGATCGGGTTTGTCTTTCAGCAGTTCAATCTGCTCGCCCGAACGACTGCCCTGCAGAACGTCGAGCTGCCGTTGCTCTACAGCAATGTGCGCAACCGGGAACAGATCGCCCGACGTGCCCTGCAGATCGTAGGGCTGGCCGAACGCATGCACCACAAGCCGAACGAGCTATCCGGTGGTCAGCAGCAACGCGTGGCCATCGCGCGCGCACTGGTCAATGATCCGCTTATCCTCTTCGGGGACGAGCCAACCGGTAATCTGGATACGCGCACGGGCGTGGAGATCATGGCCATCTTCCAGCGGCTGAATCGCGAGGGTAAGACCGTGGTGATTGTAACGCATGAGCTGGATATTGCAGAGCATGCCCGGCGCATCATTCGCTTCAAGGACGGCAAAGTGGTCTCCGACGAACCGGTGGAGCGTCCACGCATTGCGGAGCAGGAACTGGAGGAGCTCCTGAAGACTGCGGAAGAGGAAGCCGAAGTGCCGGCCTGAGCGGGAGAGCATCATGCAGTCCAGACAGGCGATCGGGCGTTTCCTTGTGCGTTTTGCCGGCGTCTTGCTGACAACGGGTTTGCTCCTGTCGCTACCGGATGTCGACACCGGTGACGCCCTGCGTTACAAGAACGCTGTGGTGGTATTTCTTGCGATTGCTGTAACCGGAAAACTCCTCTACGATACCTTCTTCTACGAACGTTTTCGCTGATCAAGACCACGGTCATTACTTCGGGAAGATCTCCTCCAGAGAACCCTGCGTTGCCAGCGCATGCGCTCGCGCCCGCTACTTTTCGGGCGTTGCTTCTCACGAAGCGGCATCGTGCCGCGCAGCAGCATGAAGCGGTTCCTTCACAGGTGCCTGCGTCCGGTGCCGAGAACGCTCTGGACGCATTGCATCGCTCCACAGGCCAGCATGATAAGGAAGAACGGAAATCCTGCAGAGAGGGCCTCGGGCTGCCGGAGTAGAGAGGGCATGACAGGGGTAAACAAAAACGGCACGATGATCATGGCGATCAGGTAGATGGCTCCCGCAGAGGCCTGTTGGATCAGATACCACATGGCTGCTAGCAGAAGCAGGGCACAGCAGAGAAGGATCGGGGCTGTCAATGGCACGTGCGTCAGGCCGATCCAGAAACGAAGGGTAGATACCGCAGTCTCTGCCACGCAGCGGACGCACGGCGGCCCTGCCCGGGAAGAGAGGAAAGCGAATGTCTCCGCGCCTGTTGGCAGGTATACCGTACCGATTAGAAGGAGCCCGGCAAGGCACACAATCCCTGCCTGCTCAACAAGAGCGGCGGATCGCGCCGGATTGTTCAGATAGGCCCGATACCACAGGGCACGCAGGAGCACGAACGCTACGGAGCTCACAAACACCGGTAGGAAGGACAGATGCGCCATGGCTCCGAGGACGCTGCACACCAGCCAGCCTGTCCATGCCTCGGCCGAAGTCAGGTGCAGGGCGCGGTACAGGAAAAAACCCTGCGCAATGGTGAAGAAGATCAGAGCAGAATAACCGCGCGCCTGTGTGGAGAGAGCAATTCCAGATGGCAGGAACGCCATGAGGAGTGCCGCTGTGGCGCCCACAGAACGCCCGAACGCTGCGCGCGCTGTCAGGTAGAGCATCGGGACGCTGAGGCATCCCAGCAGAAAGGCAGGCAGACGCAGCAACATCGGGAAAGCAGACGCATCTGTGTTCAATGCCTGACCCCACAGCACGCAGAGACTGCCCAGAAATGCGTCCAGCGGATGATTGGTGTAGCCAGATTGTTGCGTGAGCGCGTAGAGCGCGCCGTTCTGGTAAAAGCGCAACGCATCCGCTTCCACAACCTGTAGCCTTTCGCTCTGCAAAAGCCATCGGGGCACTGCCGCCAGTACCAGCAGACCTGCGATCGTAGCTCCGTCGCCACGCTGCAGAATGCGTGCCGCCGGGTCTGCCAGGCGATGTGTGTTCGGGGTAAGCGGATGCGGCTCCACGATCCCGGCTGCCTGCCTCCAGAACAGGTAGCGTGATTGTGCGAACAGCAGTGTCACACCGCTCAGAAAGAGCAACAATGCCTCCTGCAACGGTTGCTGTGAGAGACTATGCTGGGATCGACTGGCCCGTATCAGTTCCCCGGTGCCTGTGGCCAGCGCGAGCAGGAGCAGGAGCAGGCCGCACCACAGGAACGCCGAAGGAGGAGAGACGGGAGGGGGAGCCAGCTGGCGTTCGTAAGGGTCAACAGAAGGGACAGCCACGAGAAGTCACTCCGCAACCCAATCCAGGGGGGAGGCGGGTCGGAGTGTCACGGTGAACGGCGCACCCCGCGTGCCGAAGTTCGGATCGACTCCTCGTTGCAGCGAAAGTACCGTCTCTCCCCGGGGGGTGGTGAGCAGGCCTGTCACCTGAGACAGATCCATGGTGGCGGTATCCACGCCGTTGATCGCAACAATAGCGTCTCCAGGGCGCACACCCCCGCGTTGCGCAGGAGAGTACCGCGCGACACGCTCCACCCGGATCGAGCGACCATCGGCACGGATCGTCAGGCCGAGGGTCGGTCGTTCTGCCTCGTCCGGTTCCTCCTTCTCAGTTACTCGTTCCATCCAGAGCTTCAATCGAGGAAAATCCATGGTGATCCGGTAGTTCTGCAGCATCCGGTTTCCGATGATGCCGATCTGTCCGTAGACGTCGTTGTTACGCAGATCCACCTGTATCACCCGCCCGCTCAGGTTGATCGCGCCCACCGTAAGATAGCTGGCCCGGATTTTGAGGCTCTGGAAGCGGCGCGTGACGCTGTAATTGACAATGGGAACGCGAGGCGTTCTGTCATCGATCAACCCGGCTTCGCGTGCGGCGCTGTGAGCTACGCTCAGGTAACCGCCAAAACCGGTATCGAGCAGGAACTCATAGTCGTACTTGGGGTGCAGCTGGCCTTCAATGGTCATGGTGCCCCCGGGCTGGAGTGGGTTGGTTGGCTTCAAGTTGAACAGGAAGGTACGCTGATTGTCGGGTTTGCGGCCCATCACCGTGTAGGTACGTTGACTGTGAAGGCGGATCACCCGGCGCGCGTAGTCAATCTCGGTGACGTAGCCGGCCATGAATGAAGCGCCCAGAACACCATCGATCTTGAGATTGAGCAGACGGCTGATCTGCGACAGGTCGGCGAGAAAAACAGCGATGTTATGCACGTGAGCCGCGCCCTCTTCTCCAAAAAGAAAAATATCGTCCAGCCAGATAGCCTGTGCCCGGGTGATGCCTTCTGCCTCCCGGAACTGCGCATCCGCGATATGAGAACCCGTCAGCCCCAGTGATTTTTCCATGACCGGTATGGACGCGCCTGTGTCAAAGAGGAAGACCAGATCCTTCCGGTCGTTCGCCTGCCCGCGCACAACAATCTGGTTCTGACGATACTCGAAAGGGATTGTGATTGTCGGGCGTTCCAGCCGGTATTCGGTCTGAAATGCGGGCTTGATCTGCGCCTGCACCCCGCTTCCGGACAGCAGGACGCAGAGGAGCAGGGCCCCCGGGAGTGGCCACAACGCGCGGTTCCGAGCTTCTGTCATAGCATGATATCCTTCAGGCTAGCGCATCTCCTGCCCGCCTGTCACGTTAATCGCCTGGCCGGTCATGTAGCTGGCCTCGTCCGAGGCGAGGAACACGACCACGTTGCACACATCGTCATACGTGCAGCTGCGCCCGAGTGGCACCTGCGACTCGTACTTACGGCGCACTTCTTCAACCGTGAGCCCCTGCGTACGGGCGTACTGCTCGAACAGACTTTCCTGCCAGAGGGTACCGTCCAGCAAGTTACCCGGGCAAACCGCGTTGACGCGCACGCCGTGCGGAGCCAGATCCAGGGCGATGCTCTGCGTCAGGCCAATGCCGCCGAACTTGCTTGCCGAGTAGGCGCTGTTGCGAAAGCTGCCCTTTTTACCCGACTTGGAGTTGATCTGGATGATCACACCACGCTTCTGCCTGACCATAACCCGGGCGGCAGCCTGCGCGCAGAGGAAATAACCGACCAGGTTCACCTCGATGACGGCGCGCCATTCGGCCGGTGGAAACTCCGTGATGTCGTAGGCCTTCAGAATCCCTGCGTTCGCCACCATGATGTCCAGTGCGCCAAATGCCTCCACTGTGCGCTGTACCATCTCACCGACCTGGTTCTCATCGGTAACGTCTGTCGTCAGGCCGAGCGTCTGGATGCCGTGTTCCGCTGCGATTGCCGCGGCCACATGCTGCACTTTCTCCCCATTACGATCCGAGGCGACTACCGCGCGGCATCCTTCCCGGGCCAGACGGTGCGCAATCGCCTCCCCCAGGCCCTGTGCCGCGCCAGTGACGATAGCAACACGATCTTTCAAACGCATACTCTGTCTTCCTCCCGACAAACAACCGTCCTCACGGGGTACACTGCGAGTGAGCATTTCCCTCTGGAGCAGAGTGCATCCACATGGAATGGAGACTGATTTCCGGGATGCGCCCCCTGTTGCAGTACGAGCCTCTGGCAGCACAGGGCGTGGTGTGCGCGATCACAACCCGGACCGCTGCCGATACCGAGGGCAACTACTCATTTCACGTCACACGAGACGTTGCATCGGTACGTGCCAATCGCCGAGCCGCCTGCCAGACACTGGGATTTGATATCTGTGACCTCATTGTACCGCAGATGACGCACGGGGCCAATGTCGCGCGCGTCGATGCATCGTATCGCGGCCATGGAGACTCTGCTGACAGCAATCTGCTGCCAGATTGCGATGCGTTGATCACAAACACCCCCGGGATCCTGCTCGGGATCACGGTAGCGGACTGCCTGCCAGTGTTTCTGTACGACCCGGTGCGTCAGGCCATGGGACTGGTGCACGCGGGATGGCGGGGAACCGCTGCGGGAATTGTGTTGCGCACGCTGCAATGCCTGCGTCGTGAGTTTCATTGCCATGTGCGTGACATCCACGTGGTGATCGGGCCGGGGATCGGTGGGGAAGCGTATGAGGTGGACATGCCGGTGCGCGCTGCATTCCCCGAAGATCTGGTTCGTGTGCCCGGTGTGTTCCGGTCGGCTCGCCCGGGACACTGGAGGCTCGACCTGACAGCGGCCGTATGTTATCAGCTACATCGGGAAGGCGTGCCCGGGACGCGGATTACGGTCTGCCCGATGAAAACCAGCACGCATCCGGAGTGGTTCTACAGTCATCGCGCTGTGCCCGGCTGCCCGCGCATGCTGGCACTTCTCGGGCGCCGATAGCAAGCGAGGCAACGGAGGAAAAGTATGGCAGCCACGCATGGGCAGAGGTTGGAGCCGGAGGCAGAGGCTCCCATGGCGCTGGTGGTGGACAACGATCTGTTCTTCACCGTGCGCATCGAAAAGACGCTGACCGCGATGGGCTATCGGGTGTGCGTTGCCATGGACAGGACGGCAGCTCTTGCAAAGGTTTCCGCTGCCACTCCTGCGCTCGCCCTGATTGCTTTCGGGAAATCGGAACTGGATCCTGTTGCTCTGGTACAGCAGCTCAAAGCGTTACCTGCGCCACCTCAGGTGCTGGGTTACATCGCGCATGTTCGTCTGCCTGCTGTGCGGGAGGAAGCCCGGCAGGCCGGGTGTGACCTGCTGGTGCCTCACTCGGCCGTGCATACACGGTTGCCGTTTCTGATCGAACGATTACAGGCTCACGATATCGCCGCCGCTCAGCAGATAGCCGACGAGGCCGAGTGATCCATTTGCTCGAAGGTCTCACCCGCAGACAGGCGGAGCCCGCGCGCCCAATCATCCGCGGGCATGCGGCGCCCACTCTCGGGTTGTACCTCGGTCAACAGAAGGGCAGTGTTCCCTCCACAACTGACGAGCACACCGGGAGGCGATTTGCTGACCGCGAGCACCGTGCCCGGAGGATGGTCTCCAACAGGATCTGCCGGTCGGGCGCCCCAGAGCTTCACTCGCTTGCCCCGGAGAGAGGCAAAAACGCCCGGTCTGGGACTGAGCCCCCGGATCCGATTGACGGTCTGCGTGGCCGTCTCGGTCCACCGCACCACGGTGTCTTCTGCAGTGATCATGGGAGCGTAAGTGGCCTGTGTATGATCCTGCGGTTGCCGGGTCAGGGTGCCCGTTGCGAGGCCATCCAGCGTCTGCACCAGCAGCCGCGCTCCAACGGAAGCCAGTCTGGGAAACAGCGTGCCAGCTGTGTCTTCCGGCTCAATGGGAACGGCTTCCGCCATCAGGATGTCTCCAGTGTCCAGCGAGGCGTCCATCCACATGGTGGTAACCCCGGTCACCGCCTCGCCTGCCATGAGCGCTCGCTGGACCGGAGCGGCTCCCCGGTACTTTGGCAGGAGCGATCCGTGCACATTGATCGGGCCCAGTGGCGGGATGTCCAGCAGCTCCTGTGGGATGATCTGTCCGAAAGCGGCCAGTGCCAGCGCGTCCGGGCTCAAATCACGGATCTGCTGGATGAAAGCCGGCGCGCGCACCCGGCGCGGCTGCAGAACGGGGAGCGCGAGGCGTTGGGCCGCTTGCTTCACGGGGGAGGGGACAACGCGCATGCCCCGGCCCTGCGGTCGGTCTGGCTGGGTGACTACGGCGAGCACATGATGGCCAGCCTGTACGAGGGACTCGAGCGAAGGGACGGCAAACTCTGCCGTCCCGAAGAATACCAGTCGCAGGGGTTGACGTGACTCAGGCACAGTGTTCTCCTACTCACGGGTCGCGTCGCTCGCTTCCTCCTCGGCATCCGTGATCCAGTGCAGGGTGTCGGGCTCAGCTCGATCGATGAACAGAATGCCATCAATATGGTCAACCTCATGCTGGATCACACGCGCCTCCAGACCGGTAGCGCGGCGTGTGACAGGGCGCATGCGCTCATCGAAGGCTTTGACGCGGATCTCCCGGGCGCGTTTGACGATTCCTTGCAGGCCCGGGATCGAGAGGCAACCTTCCGGCGGATCCGTCTGCTCTCCCTGCATCGCGATGATCTTCGGGTTGATGAGTACGCGCAATCCTTCCCCGGTGTCATACATGATGACGCGCAGAGAAACACCAACCTGCGGCGCGGCCAACCCCAGTCCGTTGGCCTCACGCATCGCACGGGTCATCCGTCGGATCAGGTCCTGCGTGGCCGCGTTGACACGTGTAACCGGTTGCGCGACCTGGCGTAGAACCGGATCTCCCAGCTTGACAATGTCAGGATGTGCATTCCACGCCTCCTGCAGTTCCACAGGGACCTGCAGTTCGTCGGGCAGGGTTGTCAGGGGCATATCAGGTGCTTCCTCGTGTGCTGATACCACCGGGGTGGTATTGAATTTCTACACATTGCGCTACATTATACCAGATGCATTCCAGCGTGGAGGGCGCTCTGCAGCGGTCCTGCACTGTCTGTGCAAGAGGCATCGACCCCGACAGACACTTTTTTGTCTGGTTCTCTCTTGACAGACCGCGCATTTTGCGACTATACTCGAGAACTGACAGCAGAGTTGCTGTGTTGCCCCGGTTTCTCCACCGTGTTCCCGCAAACAGGCACAATGTCGTTGCCTGTGTTACCTGTTGATCTTCTTCACCTGTCGTTTCTGTTGCTGCATGTGCTCGCCAGACGTGCGCCCCGGGCAGTTCTGGAACGGCAGAGTGCGTGCGGAAGTACGGCGCGAATCGGCCCGGATGATCCTTTCGTTGTGCAGGTCCCTGTGCTGTGCGCGATGTACCGGTTTTCCTGCACAGACGGTGGACCCGGAGTGCGCTCCGGGTGGGCTGCAGGCTGACCTCGCATTCCGCGCTCCCCGGTGCGCCCTTCGTGACACCGGGTTTGTAAACAAACTTATCTCAATGTCTCAAGGAGACCGTGTACATGACGCCCAAAGAAGTGATAGACTTCGTCAAGGAAAAAGAGGCCCAGGTGGTGGACATTCGGTTCACCGACTTGTTTGGCCAGATGCAGCACTTCTCGATCCCGGCTGCGGCCCTGCAGGAAGATACCTTCACAGAAGGACTGGCCTTCGATGGTTCCTCCATTCGCGGATTCAAGGCGATCAATGAGTCAGACATGCTGCTGATCCCGGATCCTGCGACGGCGTTCATCGATCCCTTCACGGAAGTCACAACTCTCAATCTAATCTGCGATATTGTGGATCCCATCACACGGGAGATCTACAATCGTGACCCGCGCCAGGTAGCCAAGATGGCGGAGAAGTACCTGCAAAGCACCGGTATTGCCGACACCGCCTATTTCGGACCTGAGGCCGAGTTCTACATCTTCAACGATGTGCGCTACGATCAGACCTCGCACAGCGGGTTCTACTTCCTGGATAGCGACGAAGGGATCTGGAACTCGGGGCGCGATGAGAAGCCGAACCTGGGCTACAAAATTCCCTACAAGCGTGGCTACTTCCCCGTGCCCCCTAACGATAGTCTGCAGGATCTACGCACGGAGATGATGCTCAACCTGATAGAGGCCGGCATCGAAGTGGAGATGCAGCATCATGAAGTAGGAACCGCGGGGCAGGCCGAGATCGACATGAAGTTTGACACGCTGGTGAATATGGCGGATAAGCTGCAGAAGTACAAATACATTATTCGCAACACGGCGTTTCAGAACGGGTACACGGTTACCTTCATGCCGAAGCCTCTCTTCATGGACAACGGTTCCGGAATGCATGTGCACCAGTCCCTCTGGAAGGGAGGAGAACCGCTGTTCTATGATGAAAAGGGCTATGCACAACTGTCGGAGACTGCCATCTACTACATTGGCGGGATCCTGAAGCATGCCGCTTCACTGCTCGCGTTCTGCAACCCGACCACCAATTCGTACCGCCGCCTGGTCCCGGGATACGAAGCACCTATCAATCTGATCTACAGCGCGCGCAACCGTTCTGCCTGTGTTCGCATCCCGGTGGCCAGCAGCTCCCCGAAGGCCAAGCGCATCGAGTTCCGCGCGCCGGACCCCTCAGCCAATCCGTATCTGGCGTTTGCGGCACTGCTGATGGCCGGTCTGGACGGGATCGAGAACAAGATCCTGCCCCCGGATCCCATCGACAAGGACCTCTACGAGCTGCCTGCCGAAGAGAAGCAGGGGATCAAGCACACGCCGGCCAGTCTGGAGGAGAGCCTCCGTGCGCTGGCTGAAGACCACGAGTATCTGCTCAAGGGCGGGGTGTTCTCGAAAGATCTGATCGACACGTACATAGAGTACAAGTTCGAACAGGAGTTCAAGCAACTCTCCCTGCGGCCTCACCCCTACGAGTTCTACCTCTACTACGACGTCTGATCCACGTGTTCGGATTGCCCTGTCCTGTGCTCCTTGCGATGCGACAGGGCTGTCGCCCCCTCTGTTCTGTCACGGAGCCCGGTGCTCGGGAACGCAATGCAGGCCCTCATGGGAGGGCCTGCATTGCATAGAAACACTTCTCACAGGATGATAGCGGATCAGTTCTCTGAGGTAGCAGAGTGCGCAGAACTATCCGGGCTCTTCTCCAATGGAGTGGCCTGAGGCTCCGGCGTGCTCTCCGCAGTTACCGGGGGAGCGCTCTCCGCACCTTTCGAAGGCTTGCTGGCTGCTTTCTCCGTTTTTTCGGCAGGATTGGTTCGGGCACGGGAGCGTGGTGGGGGTGTTGTTCGGGACGAAGCTGTTGCCGCAGAGGGGCGACTCACAGGACGTGCCCCGCTACGGGGGGAGGCCGCAGACCTGGCCGCCTTCAATTCCTTGATCTTAGCGCGCAGACGCTCGGCTTCGCGTTTGCGCGTGCGGCGGATTTCTCTGGCTCGAATGCGCACGAGTGTCAACCTCCATCAGCAGGCACACCGAACGGTGGCCACAGCAGAAATCGCATATACGCCCATTCTACCGTATTCTCCAGCTGCCTGTCAATGTGGAGTAGATGCGCCCATGTTCTCGCTACCTCTGGTGATCTACCGGATTTCGGGGGGAACTGACAGCCACGCGTGGTGACGCCGAATGCTGCACGTGAAGATCAGGTATAATCAACCCGAACTGGCAAGCGGGACAGGAGTGAACGGGAGGTTGTGATGAAGCACCCAGCGTTTCAGTCGTTGCAGAGGAGTGGCGTGTGCAGGAGACAGTTCGCGCTGTTATGGGTGATTGCCTGTGGCGCACTGGCCGGGAGCGGCGCGGAGGCACAGGATGGCAGGTCGGTTCTATTGAAGACCCTGAAAGCCTATCAGGCACTGGAGAGTTATGACGGGTCCGCAACGGTGGACATCAAGATCCTCGGGCGGCAGGGGCAGTTGCAAAACCGGGCCCTGCAGGCACAGTCGCTCTACGCCATTCTCAAGTTCAAGAAGCCCAATCGCCTGATGCTACACATGACAACGCCCTCCGGCACGCGCAAAGTGTACTGTGATGGCAGAGACTTCTACGTGCTGGATGTGTTGAACAATCAGTACACGCGTGATCCCGCGCCCCAGGATACACGCGGGATGAGTGAATTGCTTCTGCGGCGCGCCGGGATCATTGCTGCGCTGGATCCCCTGTTCTTCCTGCTGGCAACCTCCCTGCCCGGTGAACTGAGCAATCTGAAAGTATCCGGAGCGGATAAGATCAACGGTCGGGACGTCGTTAAAGTTACCGGTACAACCCGCATGGCTCGACAGGAGCGTACCCTGCCCGACGGGCGCAAGATTGTTCTACCAGCGGTGAACCGTACATGGACGTGGTGGGTCGATCGGCAAAACAACATGGTGCTGCGGGTTGAAAGCCGGGACGACAACTTCACGTTCAACGTGCCCCGACGTCAGGGAAATCAGGTCGTGGTACAGCGCGTTCCTGCCATCAGTGTCACCCGACATAACGTGGCCTCTGTCAGGCCCAATGGGGTGTTGGACGACAGTGTATTCCAGTTCCAGAAACCCGCACGGGCCACAGAGCGCAAGGCGCTGCAGGAGTTGCTGAAGGGCAAGAGTTAGTGGCCCGTAACAGGGCCCGGGTACGCCCGATACACAGGTGCTCAGGATGAACATAGATCCACGAGAGCAGTCCACGAGAGAGAGAAGCCTATGATTGGAATGATCGTCGCTGCACTGGTGGCTGCTCTGTTAACCATGGGGGTCACGCCCGCAGTGCGTCGTTGGGCCGAACGCATGAACGCGATTGATCTTCCGGAGGAGCGACGCGTCAATACCCGCCCGATGCCCCGTGCTGGTGGGATTGCCATTGTGCTGGGGTTCATGGTCGCGGTGGCCCTGACCGTCGGGTGGCGGCAGTG
>JANWZQ010000019.1 GCA_025054835.1 Chthonomonadaceae bacterium | reverse complement strand
TCCGCCCCGGAGCCGACCTCGACTGCGACAACACCGTCGATGTGTTGGACCTGGATCTGCTGCTCTGGAACTTCGACGCGGTTGGCGCTCCCTGATCGCGCGCCCATGCACACACACAGCACAACACGACACCGTATGTCCACTCTGTGGGGGCTGCCGGCCCTGCTTCTGCTCGGGCCGGCAGCTTCCGCACAACAGTCCGGCCTGCCCGGGAACCTCCATTCTGTCCCTCACGCCGTGCTGATCGCGTTGCATGCTGCGGAGGACGCGCCCCGCATCGCCCGACAGTACGGCCTGCACCTGACGCGCCGACTGCACAGTGATCCGCGCTGGTGCGTTTTCCACGCTCCTTCTCCGTTGCAGGCGCGCGCAGCTCTGAGCCCGCTTTCCCGGGACCGCCGGGTGCGACACGTCGTCCTGGACGCTGTGCGCCCCCGCACACGCTTCCAATTCGTTCCGAACGATCCCTACTTCGCCCCCGACGTACCGGCGAGTGGCTGGCCGGGTCAGTGGTACCTGTATAACCAGACCGGTGCAGGCCCCGATGCCGGTGTGATGGGTGCGTGGCAACGCGATCTCACCGGCCAGGGCGTGGTGATCGGGATTGTAGACGATGGGGTGCAGGCAGATCATCCGGACCTGAGGGACGCCTTCCGTGCTGCTGACAGCTACGACTTCGGCGAGGATGACCCCGATCCGTCACCGGTCTCCTCCTTCGATCGGCATGGTACAGCGGTGGCGGGTGTGGCCGGAGCGCGCGGCGGCAACGGCACGGGTATTGCAGGCACCGCCCCCCACGCACAGATTGCTGGACTGCGCGTGGACTTCGATTTCAGCCCGGTATCTGCCTATGTGGATGCCACGTTGTATCGTAGCGGCAGCGGGATCCGGGTGAAGAATCACAGTTATGGCTACGCCTTTCCCTACGTCCCGGCGGAAGCGGAGTCGGAGGCACTGGCGCTCTCAGCAGCAGCCGGCACGATCCACTGCTACGCGGCAGGGAATCTGCGCGGCGGGATCGCCGAGGACGCCAACAAGATGGATGAGCAGAACAGTCCCGACGTGATCTGTGTGGCCGCCCTGGGTTATGACGGTCGGTTCGCTCCCTACAGCAACTTCGGCGCCTGCGTGTTCGTTACCGCTCCTTCGGGCCACGCCGGCGGCCCCGGCGTGATCAGCACCGATCGCACTGGCGCCGAAGGATTCAATACCTCGGAATTTGATGCCGATCCGTTTCCGGATCTGAACTACACGAGCACTTTCGGCGGTACCTCGGCCGCAGCCCCGATTGTGGCCGGAGTGATCGCTCTGGGCAAGCAGGCGCAACCCGCGCTGGATGTCCGGTTCGCCAGGCACCTGCTGGCGCGTACCTCTCTGCTGATCGATCCGCTGGATACCACGGAAAGCGGTGATGGATGGCGCGTGAACGCGGCCGGCCTGGCGTTCAACCAGAACTACGGTTTCGGCCTGATCAACGCCGACGCCTTCACGCAGGAGGCTGTCCGCTACACCGGCGTGACTCCGTTGCAGACTGTCACCACCGGACGGCAGGAGGTTAACGCGCCCATTCCAGATAACAGCGTGGCCGGTATCGCCCGTACGTTCGTCGTCTCCGCGGATACCCCTCTGGAAGACGTGTTGATCACGCTGGAGATCGATCACTCCACCCGGGGTCAGCTGGAGGCGTACCTGACCTCCCCGCGGGGAACGACCTGCCGGTTGTTCCGGCGCCACCCGGCGGACTCTGGCAGCGGCATCTACTGGACATTCTGCACGAACGCGTTCTGGGGAGAGAACCCGCGGGGCATGTGGACTTTGAAAATGGTGGACACACAGGCCGGACGCACGGGGATATGGCGCGCGTTCCACGCAACATGGCGCATGGGGCGACTCATCGGACCGGGATTGACTGGCCGCGTGCTGCTGGAAGGTGTGGCGGACACCCGACAACCCGTTACATTCACACTCCATCCCGTGTCCTCCGGAACACCTGTCGTACGCACCCTTACCCTGGATGCTTCCGGAGCGTTTGCGCTGGAGGATCTTCCTCCCGGTCACTATCGTCTGGCGGTCAAGGGAGCGAAGTGGTTACGCCGTGTGCTACCGGTAGATCTGACGCATGGCTCGCTGTCAGGAATCGAGATCGCTCTGGCGGCCGGCGACGCCAACAATGACAACGTGGTGGACGTGCTGGATCTTGCGGAACTGATCGCCGCGTTCGATGCGACCCCCGGTGTGGCCAACTGGAATGAGGGGCGCGCGGACCTGAATTGCGACAACGTGGTGGACGTGCTGGATCTGGACCTGCTTGTGCGTAATTTCGACGCACAGGGCGATGCCTGAACTCACCCGATCTGAAGCATCTCCCGGGCGTTCTGAAGCACTGTCGGGGTGATGTCGTACCCGCCGATCATGCGTGCGATCTCCTGAACGCGCTGCTCCTCCTCCAGCACAGTGACGCTGACGTTCGTGCGCTCGCCCTCCAC
>JANWZQ010000192.1 GCA_025054835.1 Chthonomonadaceae bacterium | reverse complement strand
CGCAGAACCGTTCGGTGACATCGGGTTTCTGGACCGGACCCGGGCATTTGCGGGCGTACAGATCGGGATCGCTATCGGGATCCTGCTGCTCGCCGGCCTGCTGTTGCTGGCGTCTGCTCGAAAGCCTGCGTTCGGCCATGTTCTGGGCGTTCTGGGTATTGCCGAGATCACCGTGTTTGCGCTGGCCATGCGGGCCAGCTTCCCCATCGCCCTGCTGGACGATCCGATCCTGCGTCGGCTCCGCGCCGAAAAGCCGGGCGACTACCGTGTGTTGAATCTGGCCGGGTTTCCGAACAGTGCTATGCGCTACGGCATGTACGATCTCTGGGGCTACGAGCCCGCAGTTCCGGGGCGGTACGCCGCGTTCATGAAGCGCACGCAGGGCAGAGACCCGGATGATAGCGATATCTACCTGGACTTTGAGGCCACAGACCCGTTGCTGATCATGGCTCGATTGCGCTTTCTGATCCTGCCCGAAGGGAAAGGCATCGCGGTAAAGGAGGCGAGCCAGCAGTGGCCCCATCTCTTCCTGGTCGGAGATTATCAGGTAGTGTCGGGGCGTGATGCCATCTACAACGCGATCCATCAGAGTGGTTTTGACCCGCTCCGGCAGATCGTTCTGGAGAGCCGCCCCGATCCTGCGCCCGCTGGCACACCTCCTGCTGGTCGGGCACGCCTGCTGCAGCAGACCACCGACGCGCTGACCATTGAGGCAGAAACAGACCGGCCGGCCCTGCTGGTGGTGACTGACGCCTACAGCCGGGGATGGCGCGCCGTCGCACTCCCGGGGAGCCGGCAGCAACAGTACACGGTGATGCCTGCCAACTATATCTTCCGGGCGGTACCTCTGCAGGCCGGAAAGCACCGTCTGCGCATGGAGTACGCCCCGTGGGAGTTCCCGGTAGGGCTCGGAATCTCTCTCTCGGCTACCGGCCTCTACCTGATCCTGCTGGTGCGCTACGCGTGGCGGGTGCGTCGGACCCGCATGGCGAGGAGAGAACCATGAAACGCGAGAAGAACCCGCAGCTCCTTCCAACCTTCCAGAAGGCGCAGCAACGGCATGCAGCTGGCCGTCTTGCCGAGGCAGAAACGCTCTATCAGCAGGTGCTGGCACAACACCCCGATCATGAGGAAACCCTCTTCTGGCTCGCCATGCTCTACACGCAGCAGGAACGTCCGCTGGAGGCCGTGGATCTGTTCTATCGTGCTCTGGCGCAGAATCCGGACGAGAGCGCAACGCATGTTGGCCTGGGGATCGCCCTGCGCGCGCTGGGCCAGCCGGAAGAGGCGGAGGCCTGCTTCCAGCGTGCGCTGGAACTGGCCCCCAACACCCCGGAGATCCACTTCCACCTTGCCAGCGCACAGGCCGCACAGGGCCGGTGGGAAGAGGCTCTGCGCCATTGCGAACAGGCGGTCGCGCTCCGTCCCGACTTCGTGGAGGCGCACCACAACCGGAGCGAGATCCTGCGCCGTCTGGGCCGACACGCCGAGGCAGAGGCCGCAACACGACAGGCACAGTCGCTGCAGAAGCTGGCCGGCACGCTCGCTTCCCGGCGCGACGTTACCCCGGACGCAGAGGCCACGCGCAGGCGTCTGGCCCGGCAGGCTACTGCACTGGTAGAACGAGGGTTGCGCCTGCTGCAGCATGGTCAGCCCGAGAAGGCAGCGCAGGCCTTCCAGCAGGCCATCGAGAACGATCCTGACTGCATCAGCGCGCACGTGAACCTCGCGCTGGCGCTGATCGAACTGCGTCGCTACTCCGAGGCGGAGGCTGCCGCCCGGGCCGCGATCGCGCTGGACCCCTACAACCCCATGGCGCACAACAACCTGAGCGCCGCGCTCTTCATGCAGAACCGGCTGGAGGAAGCGTTGCACCACATCCGCCGCGCGCTCAGCCTGCAGGAGCTGCCCCGCTTCTATGTCGCCCAGGGCGATCTGCTGCTCAACCTGGGCGATGCGGCTGGCGCGGAGGCGAGCCTGCGTCGGGCCATCTCCCTCCAGCCCGACTATGCCGACGCGCACATCAGTCTGAGCGCCGTCTACTTCCTGCAGGGAGACCTGCGTCGCGCATGGCCGGAGTACGCCTACCTGCGCCGTCACCCGGATGCAGTACAGCGGAGCTTCACCCGGCCAGAGTGGGATGGACGGCCGATGCCGGACGGCACCCTGCTGCTCTACCCCACACAGGGCTTCGGGGATCAGATCCAGTTCGTGCGCTATCTGCCCATGGTCCGGGACCGTGTGGGCCGGGTCATTCTGGAGTGCTACCCGGACCTGTTTCCCCTCTTCCAGAACGTTCCCGGAGCCGATCTGGTTGTGCCGGTGCGCGCCGATGGCCGCCCGCCGGAGCTTCCTTACGACGCGCAGGCCGCAGTGATGGACCTGCCCTGCCTGTTCGATACGGCTCTGGAGACCATTCCCGCACGTGTGCCCTACCTCCATCCCGACGAGGTACGACGCCGGCGATGGCGCGAACGCCTGCAGGGCATTCCGGGCATCCGCGTCGGGATCTGCTGGGCAGGGCGTCCCGAGCATCAGAACGACGTCAAACGCTCCTGCCGGCTCCACGCGTTTGCCCCGCTCGCGCGCGTGCCCGGTGTGACGCTCTTCAGCCTGCAGAAGGGCGCCGCCGCGCAGCAGCTGGCAGAGCCACGGGATTTTTCTGTGACCGATCTGGCCGGAGAACTGCGGGACTTTGCGGATACAGCGGCCCTGCTCGCCGAGCTGGATCTGTTGATCTCGGTGGATACCGCCGTGGTACACCTGGCGGGCGCGCTCGGACGCCCTGTATGGGTCCTGCTGCCACATTTCCCGGACTGGAGGTGGATGCAGGAACGTGCGGACTCTCCGTGGTATCCTACCATGCGTCTGTTCCGTCAACCGGCGCCGGGGGCATGGGAACCGCTCTTCGCGCGGGTCGCCGCGGCCCTCGCAGAAAAAACGGGAGATTTTTGAAGAAATTGCACAGGAATGCCGCAATTGGCACGCGATTTGCAACAGGATAAATCGCAGGACGTATCCCGGCGTTCTGGCACATCGGATCATGACAGGTTCTCATAAAGCCAGCGCGCCCTACCCTTTTGTCGCATGGCTTCTCCCTTCCCGCCACAGGAGATGCCGTGCAGTTCCACCAATTCAAGGAGATAACCAGGCATGAAGCGTCTTTCGATGGCTCTTGCTCCTGCGCTGATGGCCGGCGCGTTGCTCGGTACAGGCGTGGCCGCCCAGGCGCAATCCCACACCCTGCGACTCGCCGACGACCTTCCCAATTTCGTCGCCCGGGGCGAAACGTTCTCCCTGCGCCTCATCGGGAACACCCCGGGCACCACGATCGCGACCACCTTCCAGACACTGTTCGTGTACGACCCGACCAAGATGGACGTCAACTTCACGCTCAATCCGAGTGTGACGGCAGCTCTGGTCGCGAACAACGCGATCCGCACGTTCACGGTCGCCTCCGGTCCTCAGGCGGGCACGTACATCATGAAGCAGTCCACCTTCGGTCTGTCCCCGTCGACCAACGGTCTGGACCTGGACAACACCCTCCTGGGCACCTTTGAGGTCCGGATCCTGGGCAACGCCACCGGCGGTTTCATGAACATCGGCTTCTCGGATGCTGTCCTGAATCAGGTTTCGTTGCCCAACAACCGCCGTACGCTCATCACCGGTGGTAACCTGCCGACGAACTTTGACGGTTCTACCGGCAACCTGCGCCCCGGCGCGTTCCGCATCGGCATCGTGCCCGGTCCGTCCTCGCTGGCGGTGTTCGCTCTGGGCGGCCTCGCCCCGGCGATGGCTCTGATCCGCCGCCGTCGCGCCAGGTAGCAACCTCGCTCTTCTGCCTCCGTTCCGATCGCGCGAGTGCAGGAACGGAGGCACCTCATTCGCTTCTGCTCCATGTGTTCTCTGCGGAGTGGCAGGCCGGAGCCTCCCGGCAGCCCTCCGCTTTTACGTAACGGCGCAACAGAAAGGACCCTGACCAGCATGAAACGTAGTGCTCTACTGGCCCTGAGCGCGGTGTTGAGTGCGGGTACGCTGCTGCCCGCAGCCGCGCAGTACGTGCCGGACTTCCGTCCGGTACTCGCAAATCCCGGCACGCTACGCCCGGTTCTCACCGCCAGCGGCCCCGGCTCGGAGGCGCCCCGCACGCCTCCCATGGTTCTGCCCCCGCATGCGGTGCGTGAAATCCGCCCGGGTGAGCGCGCCCCCTTTGCACCCTCCGACCCGCCGCTCTACTCCACTATTGTGGACATCAATGCAGACACCTTCGTCGATCTGCTCTGGGGCTTCCCGACACTGGGTCGGGCCCCTCAGACCCGGGTCAACCTGGTTACGGTGATCCCGAGCACAACCCAGGCCGCCGCGACCGCCCCGAATAACTTTGCCCCTGTTACGCTCGGGCAGATCGGTGGCCCCGGCAGGATCTCGTTTCTCGCCGTCGCTGGCGGGTTATACCCCGTCGGGAACCTGGCTACAGCCAGCACGGGCTCGGTACTGATTCGCTTCTACGACGGCGTGGACTTCACCAACGCCGACCGGCCTCTGAACGCGAAGATCGCCCGGACGGTCAACGGCAACCCCGCGGAGTACATCGTGCGCTTCAACACCCCAACCAGCCTCAGGCTCTGGGGAGTCGACCTGGACCTGGCCTCCCCGGTGGTGATCAACGACCCGCAGGGCCGCTTCGGCGTGCTGGTCGCCAAGACCGATGACGCAGGCAACCCCGCCAACACACCCGCCAACGTCGTCTGGTACAACGCCTTCGACGTGGCCATCGGGGCCAACCTGACGTGGTTCCTGCGGAACGGTAACGACAGCACCCTGCAACTGTTCACAGAGTACGGCGACGCCAACCACAACATGGGCGCGTACACCGTTGTGAGTCCCACCAGCCGGTATCTCAACAACGGCCCGCTCAACCAGATGTTCGAGGTGTGCGGGCGCAACGCCAACAACACGATACCGCAGGTCGGCACGCTGGAGGGCACGCTCCGCCTGCGCGGAGTGGACCCGCCGGATGGCTCCGACGGTACACCCACGGAAGACCGCCCCAACTTCTTCGCCATCTCCTTCTTCCAGCCAAATGGCGGGCCGCTGGTGCGCACAGTCTACACGTTCACCCAGCCCAGCTACGACGCCAACGGCCTGCTGGTCAACTATCGGATCCCCGGCGTGCGCGCCGGCACCTACGACATCGTGGTAGAGCAGATGCCGGTCTTCAACGCCAGCGGACAGATCGACATCCTGCGCCCGCTGAACATCTGGCCGTTCGCAGACTTCGTGCCGGGCGTGGCCACCAACGTCACCTTTGTGGGTGGCAACGTGACGGTGCGGGACTTCCGCCTGGAGCGCTTCGGTGACATGGACGACGGCAGCGGCACCGGCACACCGGACGGCGCGGTGGACCTGTTCGACCTGGCGCTTCTGATCCAGACGTTTGACCTGCTGGCAGGCGACCCCGGCTTCATCGCCTCGGCGGACATCGCCGGCGATCCCAATGTGAACTCCGGGATCCCGGACGACGCCATCGATCTGTTCGACCTGGCAGCGTTGATCGACGTGTTCGATCGCGGACTGGCAGAGCCATAGTCGGTCCGTCCTCATGAACGACCGAGGGCCTCCGCAAGCCGCGGAGGCCCTCAATTTTCCGTGAGGCGTAACCAGCCCTACCGCTGATTACTGGTCACCGGATAGAGCAGCGGCGCGATCGTCTGGTAGTACAGGTCCGTGGTGCCGGCGCGCGTGCTCGTCCAGAAGACCCAGAGTTTGTCGTTGAACGGGTCCTTGAACGCGGCTACCTGCCCCTCATTGACTGCTGTATCGGTCGGCACAGGCGCTTCCGGCGTGGTGAAGTCCGTGAAGAGTTGCGCCGGATTGATCCCGGTTGCGCTGATCTCATCACACCAGCTGACCCGGTAGGTCAACGGCCCGGAGGCGGCCGGCCCGTTCGGCCCCTGATAGAGGTACGAGACTGTGATCAGGCTACCCTCGTCGATATCGGTGAAGTAGAGTCGCCCGCGCACCCAGTCCACCTCCACCGGGCCGATGTTCCCGGTCACGGTCAGGTTCGCGATCTGCTGGCTGCCGCTGGCATCGGGAGGCGTGAGGGCCACTGGCCGCGGCAGGTGCACCATCAGGCGCAGGGCCTTGTAGTAGAGGCCCGCGCGCACGGTGCCCTGTGGATCGCTCTTGCGATAGAGCACCCAGAGGCGCGAGAGCGTCGCCGGGCGCGTGGGGTCCGCACCGGGGAAGATGACCCGGGGCGCAGTGTACACCAGACGCGGGTTCACCACCGCCGTGCGCGTGGAGTTGGCCACCCCCTGATCCAGGATCGCGACCGGGTTGGTGTTGTTGCCCGAAGAGAGGATCGCCGGACGCGGCGCGAACGCCGGGTCATCGCTCCGGAAGTTGCCGATGAGCGTGCTGGCGAAGTTGTCGTCAAAGGTACGCACGATCCCGCTATCGTCCCGCGACGTGTTCAGCCGCATGATCTGCGGGGTGTAGGTGGCCACCACGCGATCGGTGGCCTGCGGCGGCACATTCGGGAACGTGACCACGCCACCCCGGGTATCCACTACCACCACACCCCCGAGCGCGGAGTTGAAGTAGAGCAGTCCGGAGGCCTCGTCGAAACGGCCTATCTGCACCGAGCCATCGGGCTCCAGGTTGATCGGGATGCGCTGTCCGTTGCGCCGGATCACATCGATCCGGATCACCCGGGGATCGTTCTCCCGCGTGCGCACCACCCATCCCGCATCCCGGGCCGCGTAGCTGCTGGTCGCCCCCAGGCGGGTCAGTGTCTCCTGCGTGCGTTGTGGCAGATCCATCAGGGCCAGACGGCGATCCGCGAGGATCCGGTAGCGCGACAGCAGCAGCTCCACGATCTGCCGGTTCCGCAACACGCCGGTGTAGATCACATCGATCGCGTTGACGTTCTGCCCGTTGAACCGCACCGTGCGGAAGATCGGCTGCGGGTCACTCTGCCACACCAGACCACCGGGCATTGGCAACTTCTGATCCGGACTCCAGCTGGACGGTTGCAGCGGGCTGGTGGAGACATTGTAGTAGAGCGACGTCTGCGCGCGACCGCCTCCATGCCAGAACAGGTAGAGGGTGGCCGGCGAGCCGGGCAACTTCAGGAACAACGGCTTCGGGCTCAGTTTGGTAAGCGCCGGGTCGTTCTGGAAGGAGTAGATGGCTCCTGCTGGCGCGCCCGGCACCAGACGTTGATAGAACGTCCGGGAGTCGGTCACCTGCGTCCCGGTCGCGCCAGTGCCACGCCGCTTATCCACCGTGCCCTGCCAGAACAGGTAGGCTTCGCTGTCCAGCAGCGAGAGCGGGTTCACGGCCAGCGCCACTGACGGGTTGAAGTGCCGCTCAGTGGCCGGTTCCGGCACACCCGGCAGGAAGGGCAGGTTGTTCACGTTAGGCGCCGACGGGAACAACTGGCTCAGCAGCGCCGGATTATCCCCCACCACGAAGCTGGGCGCTGTCCACCACGCATCGCCGAATGGGTTCATGGCGTTGACACGGGCAATCGCGGTGTCCGTGGGTGTGGGTGGCAGGTTGACGTTGCTGGCCGGATTGCCCCCGCGCATCGGCAGCAGGCTCTGCACGAGCGACCAGGGTGCAGCCGGATCCGGCGGGAAGTTGCCCGATCGACGCCGGTTGGTCGTCCACCAGAGGTAGATGCCCTGGAAGTTGTTGAGTGTCGGGAAGAGGGCCGCCGCCGGTTGCAGATTGGCCCCCACGGGCAACAGGGCATTCGGGTCCCGCGGGTCCACCGGATCGATCTGGGAGAGCGTGCCCGCGGTTACCCCCTCGGTGAGCCGGGCTTCTCGCACCGTCACCTTCAGGGTGAAAGTCGGGTTCGCAGCGGGCTCCAGCAGGGCGCTACGCGTTGGATCCGTGTTCAGGATGGCATCGCCACTGGCGTTAAACGGCAACACCGGCTGACCGGACACAGCAAGCCACGCGCGCCACTGGAACGGCACATGGTCCTCATACACCAGGATCCGGGAGGCATAGGTGCCCACAGGCGTGCCGGGAGGTACGGCCACGCTCACCTTCGGCCGGCGGTCCGGATCGTTGGCCTCCGGCGTACCGTAGGGTGCAGCGGGCACCGTGGCAAACGGTCCCTGCGTGTCGCCCACCCGTGGCTTGATGACTACCGGATGCGGCTGGAAACCGTTCTGCCATACCGACCATGGCTGGTTTGGCTGGATGACCGTGGTGCTCACCTGCCCGTAGCCGAGCCGGTTCACATCCGACGCGGTGACGTAGGGGTTGGCCACAGGCCAGAGCGGCAGCTCGTTCAACAACGCGCTGTTCCGGCTGGCATGATCGAACGAAGAGATCACGCCAATGTTGCCCACCCCGCCGAGGTTGAAGTTGAACCCGGCAGCGAAGATGGGCGGCGACGTCAACGGGTTGACCTGATCGCTGACGAGGCGTTCCGAGAAGGCCACACCGGGCGTTGGCGCGATCGCCAGCGTTTGCGCGTTGATTGCCGCTCCGGGCGGGCCGGTCAGCTTCGCCACGCGCACGTCGAACAGGTTGATGTTGCTCTCGTTGTAGAGCGTGAAGGGCAGGAAGAACCCGTCCCACGGGGAGATGTTGCTGCCCTGATACGGCCCGGTTCCTGTGGGCGCGAACGGCAGACGGTAGCGCCCCGTGCCGGGATCATAGTAGGAGTATCCCATGCCATGGGGCACCTTGCCCACATCCAGCGTCTGCTCGGCCACGCGCATGCGGATCGCTGGCGGCACCGTGATGCCCAGCTCGAAGGCGCGGTATGCGTCAGCAATCGCCGTAGCGCCCGCCGTCTGGGTCAGGCGCAGGTCCGTGAAGATCTGATTGGGATCCAGCCGGCGGTTGTTCACCTGCCCGGTTTCTGCGCGCACCACGACCTCCGAGATGTATCCGGCCGCCGGGTAGCTGCGCGGGTCATTCACGTTGACTGGCAGGCCAGTAGCCGTGGCCAGCGGCCCGGTGACCGCCGTGCGGACGTTGCCGCTGACGTCCTGATAGTTGGCGCCAAAGTTGCGCGGGATCGCTGGCCCGGAGGCACTGACGAAGCCCCAGTTGACGTTAGCCGGCTGGTAACGCGGCACACTGATCTGCATATTCAGCGGCACGGGCACCAGCTCCCCGGTGGCGCGGCGTGGCGTCAACGCCACAGCAGTATCGATCAGGCTCTGCCCCTCATTGGTTGTGATCGTAACATTCTCCGGCCCGATGTTCGGGTAGTCCGGCGTGCCCACTCCATTCAGCGGCAACTGCTCCCAGGGCAACGGATTCATCACCGATGTCGGGTCCCCGAACCACCGCAACGGCCGGGTGACCGCCTGCACGCGCAGGGGCTTGCCCAGATTCTGGAACAGACTGCTACGGTCCGCCAGATAGAGCGCCGGTACAGGCACAGCGCCATTGAGCGCGAAGTAAGCGGCCGTTGTGCCGTCCGGGATCATACCGGCCGGGGCGTACAGGGACTTGAGTGTGGCAGCGCCCGTGGCCGGGTCGACCAGGCGGTTGCCGTTACCGAGCAGCTCCGAACGCAATGCGGCACTCCCTACCGACGGGCTGGCACCGATCACATTGGGCGCGCCGGTCATGTCCCCGGCAGTCATGCCACGCACCGAGAGTGCGAGCGGGTTCAACACGAAAGTGCGGCGGGGTGCGCCCAGACGGGTACGCTGGTTGGGCGAGGTCGGCACCGGCCCCTGCGACATACCCTCCCAGTCTGTCTGCCCGGCGCGCAGAATATTGGAGCGCACCGTCACGTTGCCACGCCCCTGCAGGTTCTGCGTCAGCTCCGCCCGCGCCGTTACGGTGAATGGTGAACCGGGGCTGAAGGTGATATCCTGCCCGGGATCAATGGGAATACGCACCTTGGCCACCCAGGGGAATACATACTGCCCCGGCCCCTGCAGCTGACGCGGCGTGTTCGGATCCATCGAATTTGGATCCGTGCCAAAGATGGCCAGCTGCGCTTTCTCCGCATCCGTGACGCCCGCATCGTCCGGCCAGAGTTCCGCCCGGCTGTCACTGGTATTTGGATCCGTGACCAGAGGCGCGATCACCGTGTACTGCCGGCTTCCCCGGCCAGACTGCACCGTGAAGGTCACCCGGATAGTCGGGGGCGCGACACCATGCACCGAAAGCATCGGGTCGGTAGGCACCGCATGATAAACGCCCCACGCAGCCACATGGAGGAACTCTCCCCAGTCCGCGGCCAGCGCACCATTGCCCATGCCCAGATTGCCGGCCAGCGGAGTGGCGGAGCGGGCAAACGCATTGCCGTTCTGATTGCGTCCGGGTGTGAGCGCATTGCCGATGTTTGGATCGTTGGCGGCCAGAGCGAATCGATTGAAGTCTGCCACACGATAGAAGTCCAGCACGCGCAGGTCGATGCTCAGATCTCCGGCGCCTCCGCGGGGAACAGCAGGCTCCCCGCTACCGACCGTTTCATCCAGCCCGTTGATCCCGACACCCACTCCGTAGGCGCGCAGTTGCCCGCCCTCGTCTCCCTGGATGATCATGCCACTGGTGCCGGTGCTGGCCAGGATGGCCGACGCCGGCCGCCCGGCTCCGGAGTCGTAATACTGCCAGAGGAGAGGCAGGAAGTTGCCGAACGCATCCGTTCGCGGGACCGCGCCGAACGCATGGATCCCGCCGTCGTCGTCCGCAAAGACAATGGCGGTCTGATTGAGCGCGGTGTCCAGTTCCGGCAGCGAGTTGATCCGCACTGCGATGGGCGAGCACCGTGTGGACCCTGTGCCGGGCGTCTGACCGGTCGCCAGCACCGTGGTACGGGGCGCCGTCGCCGGGAAAGCGTCCAGTGCGATCAGCGTGCCGTTGCTCTGCAGGACGTAGCAGACGTCTCGCGTCAGGCCGGTTGCACCTGCAGGCAGGACCACTGGCGCGCTTCCATTGAACCCGGGGTCCAGTGGTGTGGTGCTCGCGTCGTTCGGGTCAGGATTCGGTGGCGCCGGCGTATAGGGATAGATCCACTCCGCAGTCTTGACGGCCGGCGTGGTGGCCGCGCGCCCCGTCACCGGGTTGAGCGCGTAAACCCGTCCGCCCGCCGTAAAGAAGATCCGCTTCTCTCCGGTTGTGGAACGCTGGAAAATCGTGACGGTGCTCGGCGCCACCCCCAGCGTCCGGTCCTCGCCCGGGAAGATCCAGACGCGTCGTTCCGCGTAGATCGCGTCCACGTTGTTGACGATGCGAATGAAGTCATCCCGTCGTGCGGAGATGCCATACATACGCCCGTCTGCGGCTCCAAGGATCACAGGGCTGTCGCTGCCAGCCGTCGGATCGAAAGCCGGCGAGGTCGGGAAGGCCACCTTGCTCGGCTCATCGCGGATGGTGTTGGTTCCCGTTCGATTCTGCGTGTAGTAGGCATCCGCGCCGAAGCGAGGCCATGCCCAGAGTCGCTGCGTGGTGCCCGGCATGGTGGCGCTGAAGTCGCCGCGTCCCCCGGCATCCAGCGCGTAGACCCGGCCATTCATGCTCGGAACGATCAGGATCTGCGGGCCATTGAGGTTGCTCGGATCGTCCAGCAGCAGGGGCGAGCCCAGCACGCCACCAAAGGAGATGCGTGTGTCTGTGCGCACAATGCGCCGATCCTGTTCGGTGGGATGCCGCACGATTTCCCCGTCGTAATAACGGCTTCCGGGATCGCCCTGCAACACGTTCTGATCCGGCCCGAAGGTCGGCTGCGGGTAGATGGACGGATCGCCCGGACTGTAGCCGCGATAGTTCGGGTCATGGTACTCCGCCGGGAAGTTGTTGGACTGCAACTCCTGCGCCGTGAGCGGACGAATGGACGGGTAGACCCAGTAGGCAAAAGTTGTCCGGCTCGAAGGGTCACCGGAAGGATCCAGTGCGTAGACCCGTCCCCGCGAGTGGTTCTGATTGGTGGTGGCAAAGAAGACCATGGGGCGCACGACGCCATCGCGGCAACGCACGTTGGCCAGCAGGGGCGATGCGGCTGCTGTGCCGGTGTTGCCGTCTGACGCACCCACGTAGCGCCAGCGCACCTTCTCAATGGAGAAGATCTCGCGTGTGCCGATCAGCGTGTTGCCGTTACGGTTATCGATGCAGTAGAAGACCGGCGCGGTGGTCATGGCGGTCGGGTCCGGCGCCGGAGCGCTACTGCTGTCCGTCGGGTCTTCGTAGGAGCGCAGGGGCGGGTTAGCCAGCTGGGTTTCGGGCACGCTCTCCTCGCGTGCCACGAAGACGTAGGGCTGGAACGAGGCCAGAGGCGCGCTCAGCTTGCTGGTCGCCACCGTGGCACCCAGTATCCGCCCGGATCCTGCAATCTCACCAAGAGCCGGATTGCTGGACAACGCCTGCGGCACCAGTCGGATCGCGTCCGCCGTAACGAGCGGGTAGCGGAAGGCCTCTCCCGGATTGCCCTGTACCCGGTCCGGAGTCAGTGCATAGAGGGTCACTGTGATCTGATTGTTCGGGTTGCCGTCGTAGGGGAAGGACGCCGGCCCGAGCCCCCCGCCCTGCAGGGTGATCCATCCTGCCTGATCCAGGTTCACCACGAAAATGCGACTGGTCCGTGGATCATTGATGCCCCCCATGTTGGGGTTGCCGCCGGCCACTGTGTTGGCCCAGCTGACCCGCACCAGCGCACGCCGCACGTTGGGATGTGGCTCCGGCGTGCCCGTGTCTGGATTGGGTATGAGAGTGCCGCTTCCGGGAGAATAGATCTGTACGCTGTAACGTCCCGGTGCAATGGCGCCCGCCGTCCAGATTGCATAGGGTTGTGGCGTGTTGACCAGGGTCTCATGAACCGCACGGTAGACGTTCGGAGGCACATTGGGCAGAGCAGCCCACTCCGCATCCGTGACCGCACTGGTCTGACCGTTGGGGCGTTGCACCTGAAAATCGTTGTGGATGGCCGGCACGTAGGCGTAGTCGAAGTTGTAGGCTGCCGACGGATCCAGAGTGATCGAGTACCCGTTGCCCGGTGCGCGGCTGGCAGGCGCCGGGATCGCCCAGCTGAGGGCCGGCCCATTGACCAGCACGCTGAGCGCCCCCAGACCCTGCGGCTGTGTGCGCGGCTGGCGCGGATCCGCCGGGTTCGGGTTGTCCACCACCGGATTGGTGGGCAACCCTCCCTGCCCGGTGTTGAGGTCCCGGGTGAACGGCCAGACCCAGCGGCGCACCGCGTAACCCGGGAAGTTGTTCGGGTTCAGGAAGTCGTTGTAGCCGGGCCGCCATGGCGTGCCGTTGCCACCGGTGATGGAGGAGTTACCTCGATCCAGCAACCAGTCGAGGGCATTGAAGTTGATCTGTGCGTGGGTCGCGCCGCTTCCAGCCAGCAACGCCAGCGCGGTCAGCACGCGCAGCAGACAGACCATACCCGATCGTGTGTTTCGATGCCTCATCGAACTATCCTTCTACACCGCCACAGAGCGGTTCTACCGTGCAAACTCTACTGCAGCCGGCCTGGCTTCTATCGTTTCCGATGCCTCTTCTTCCTGCTCAGTAAGGCCTCTCCGCATAAGAGGGTTGTTCCAGCAGATAAGTCGTTGTTGCGCCATCCGGAGTGCCAACACTGCGGCGGATCGGACCAACGACAGGCGCACCGGTAACCGGATTACGTCCCGGCAACGTCTCCTTCGGGAAGAGCCACGTGATCGCGCTGCCCGGGTTCGGCTCCAGCACGCCATCCACGGCGCGCAGGTAGAGCCGGTTGTTGCCCGCCCGATAGCCTCCCCGGTAGTAGTCGATCCCGCGGATCTCGAAGACCTCCCCGGTCACCCGGCCCCGTCGCGTGGTGCTGACCACACCGAAGACGGTTGGCACCTCGTCGTCACCGGTGAAGCGGTTAGTGATCAGGAAGCGCGGATGGAACAGATTGTTGACCGGATCGTAGTCGGCCTGTGCCAGGCGCTGGATCGACACCGCTTGCAACCGACGCCCCGTGAGCCAGTAGTAGTCCTCCGCAGTGAGGGCCCACTCCACAATCAGGTCGTTCGCGCCCGGCCGCAACATGTAGCAACCGGTGTCGTCGCACATCAGGTAGCGCGGCTGCCGCTGTCCTCCCCGACTGATCTCGAACTCCTTGAACCAGACCGGATTGCTCACGGTCTGCCGGCGCACGATCGTGTCGCTGAACGGATTCTCCGGGAAGGCAATTGAGTGGATCACCCGGGCCACATCTCCATCCCGATTGCTGGATGCCGCGCGGAAGTCCCGGCGCAGGATCACCAGAGAGCCGCCACTGGCCTGCTCATTGGTGCCAAACGCTCCCAGCGCTACTGCCCCCGGATCGAGCGCGCTCTGCCGCTGATTGTCGACCGCAGCGAGCAGGAACACATCCAGATCCCCTCTGGCTCCGGGAAGCGCGAACTGCTGTATGGTTCGATAACGGAACCGGGCGCTTTGTTCCGATAGCGTACGCGTCACGAACACCACCTGCCCGTTCATGACCACAGGTCCGAACCCACGCATTGCACTGGCCGCATCGGGCGTCATTGTGATCGGCTGACCGTTCGGGTCGTATGCAAAGACCACTTCCAGCAGACGGTAGTTGCCGCTGTCTGCGATCAGGTAGTGCGTTGACAGGAAATTCCCACTGTAGGTATAGGTCACGCCTGTTTCCCGGTTGAAGAAAGAGAGGCCGGTACCAGACCGGGTATAGGTCTGCACGTCCGTCGGCAGGTTCAGCGTGAGAGGATCGTTCGGGCGCAGATAGAACATGTCGTTGCGCACGCTGCGCAGCTCGAATGTCACGAAGCCTCCGCGGTCCACCTGCAGAACGCGATTGTTGCCCGTATCGGCCACCAGGTAGGTGCTGAGCGTGAAGTGCCGGGCCACACCGGGGCGCGCCAGACTGGTTACGGTAGCTGCCACCTGACCGGAGTCCAGAATGCTTCCACCGGCTACTGTCACGGTTCTGGTCGCATCCAGGCTCCACACCGCGTTGCCTTCGCTATCGACCTCCAGCAACCGGTTGTTGTCGGCAATCAGTGTTTTCTGCCACTCCAGCACGCCACCCCCTCGCGGGGCACCAACAGCCAGCAAGCCGGCCGCCCCCACCGGTGGATGAATAATAGGTTGCACCAGCAACGTACCGTCGACCAGATTGGTCTGCACATCCTGCACGTGCACCACAGGTCTGCCTGCACCGGAAGTTCGCCCTGTCAGCACCGGCACCTGCGTGCCCCCGGAGCCACCCCGGAGCTCCACAGCTGCAACCCGACCCTCCATGGTGCCGAAGTAGAGCGTGTTGCCCAGAACCGTCGGTCCACTGGCCGGCGTGAGGGAGGGTACGATCACCCGGCGCAAACTGTCGGGCAGGTTTGGAATGGTCAGATCCCGCGGGATGATCATGTACCAGAGCAGATTGTCCAGCGGGCCATAACCCGTCTGCCGGTCCACCAGCAGCTGCCGTTGCTGCGTGCCCACCGAAATCCAGAGAGGCAGCGAGAAATCGATCGCATCGCCATTGGCCAGTCGGGCATTGGTGATGGCGATGGTACCGCTGATCCGATCCACCTGATAGTTCCCGGATGGGACTTCCACGAAGACGGCACCGGCGTTGTTAACCCCGGATCGGGTCAGATCGATCTGCTCCAGGCGCACCTGCGTATTGTCCTGCAGGAACTGCACGTCCGCGGAGAAGACCAGCCGGGGGTTCGCTCGCAACGCCATGATGACCGTTGCAGGGAATGCGCTGCCGGCTCCCTGCATGGTTGCCGTAGCCACCACGTAGGCCACATCCTGATAGACCGCCGGGCTGCCAACGATCCGCAGATTGGTCGCGAAGTGTTGCCCCGCAACGATGGCCCCGCCGTAGGTATCCCGGTTGATCAGACGCGGCACCAGCTGCACTGTGGTCGACGTCTGATTATCCAGAAACGCGCCCCCGGTGTGCGGCGAGAACATCCACCGGATATCCGTGCCATTGCCGCTGGCCTGATTGCGGATGTTGGTGCCGATGTTGAACTGCTCACGCACGCCGTAAACGCGATCGGATAGCGACAACGACCCGGTCCATCGAGCGGCGAACACCAGAGCATCCTGTCCGGAAATACCCACATGTCCGGTTACGAACGCGGCAGCCGGATCCGCAGGGTTGGCCGGCGGGGGGGTGATCAGATTGAAAATCCGCGTGTTGGAGAACTGGAACATCTCCGGCCCCTGTGGCGTGGAGGGATTGCTCGGCGCGGCATAGGGCGCAGCAGGCCAGTTCACCGTGTAGTCCGCCACCAGCGAGTCGTTCTGATTGAGGGTGATGCCGGTCAGGGTCACGATCGTGTTGCGGTTGTTGACTGCTCCCTCGTAAGTCACTGTAAAGCCGTTCGGGAAGCGATAGCTCTCCACCCCGATCACCAGGTTGTTCGGATCGCGACGTACCACATGCAGCACCGGCAACAGGGCCTCCGGCCCACCGGAAGGCGGCGCGAACCAGGGGATGCGGGCCCGGTTGCCAATAGGCCGGTAACGGGGTGTGTTGACGTTGGGGTTCTCGCGCACCAGCGTCTCGTTGCGCGTGCTGAACCAGACGCCGTGCACGGCCCCACTGCCCGGGGAGTTGATCGGGCGTGTGGGCGCGTAGATCACCTTGTCTACAGCACCGGTCGCTTCATCGCGTACATAGGCTACCGAGAGCGGGCCCACCACGGCCCCCATGCCGGGCACCGCCGTGGTCAACGTCTGATGGGTCGGCGCAACCGCCAGCCCCCCGGTACCGAACACGTTCTGCCCGGTGATCGCATTGACCGCAGCGATCCGCCAGGGTGCGTTCGGCGTGGCATTCTCCGCATAGACCAGCGAAAACAGCACGCCCTCCGAGTAGACGGGGGCCGGCACCGGCTGGTTCTGCAGGACGGCACTCAGGTCCGCTCCCGTTCCCAGCCCCACGGTGTAGAGCAACGGACTGGTCGGCGCAAGGCGGCCGGATGCATCACGCGGAAACGCGTTGTACGCCAGCGTTACTCCTACACTGGAGGTCACCGCCACGATGTCCGCCGTCAGGCCACTGTCGAGCACGGCAGACATGACGGTGGGTGTGGAGAAGCGCACGTTCTGCGGCAGTTGCACACGCCAGATCTCATCGTAGGGCGCGCCCTGCCGGTAATCGGGCACCCCGTCGTCCTCGTTGCGGTCACCATCCGCGTCATCGCCGGGCGTCGCGTCGTAGCACCGCAGCACATTCTGACCGTCCACCAGAAAGACCGCGTTTTTGTAGATAACCGCGCCACTGCCCGGGTTGCCGGCCCCCAGCGGCACCGCTGACCACTTGCGCCCCAGTGCGCTCCCGATGTTGTCGCTGCTGGCACCGGTCCGACGGGAATTGACTGCCCCGGTCGGCACCGAACTGGTCCATGCGACGATATTGTAGGCGATCTTCAGATCGTTGGGCTGCGCGTTGAGGATCGCCTCACCACTGACGGCTCCCGTGTTGGGCCCCTCCACATTCGCGCCCCCCGCGTAGCCCGCAACACCCGTGGCAATGCCGGCCGTGCTCACCACCAGATGCCCTGCGCCGTAGTCCATCGCGGAGAGGTAGCGCTGCCCGCCGATGGTCAGCACCGGAACCAGCGCGCGCGCAGCGGGAGAGTCGACCAGAGGCGCATGGCTCCGACGCACATTGCTGAATGCCCCGACGAGCCCGGCTTCCATCGGCGACAGCGCGTACGGGTAGTAGACAATGGGATGTCGCCCTGCATTGGCCGCAATCTGCACAACGGTGCTGCCCGGTGTACCGATGGTCAGCTCCAGGGCGAACTGACCATTCAGTGTGTTGCCCCCGATCGTCATGCCACCCAGGTCTTCCAGCCAGACGGTGCCCCCCCCGTCCATGTAGCGGCGCAGCTTATCCCGCTGTTCGGGCGTGAAGACCACGTTGCCCCGGTAGCCCATGTACACGATATCGAACTGCTGCAGGTCGTTGGCCGAAACACGGTCCAGATTGACCTCCCAGTAGGCTCCCAGGTTCTTGGTGACCGGGCCACCCGGCTGGAAGGCAGGGCTACCGAGCGTGGTATCGGCAGCGCCCCCGCGCGCTACCCAGCGCGCACGGACCTCCCCGGTCAGTGTGGTGGGTGCAAGCGGGTTGATGAACTCCCATCCCCCCGGCTTCACGTCCTGACGCCGCTCCAGAATATAGAAGAGATGTGGGGCGAAATTGCGCGGCAGGCCATTCTGCATGGAAGCGCTGGACACCAGCACACAGGCCCGGATCTGACGACGCGTGCCGGCATAGTTGGCCGCATCGGCCCTGGCCGACTCCACACCTGCGATCAGGGATATACCGGTCCCCAGCCACAGTGCCACAGAGGCGAGACCTGCAATTGCAAACCAGGGGCGTCTTCTCATCGCTGTCACTCTCATCCCTCAGAACTGCCCGAGCGGCCGGTCTGCGTCCCCGAAGAACAGGAGATCCGGGCAGACCGGCAGGCGCGGAGCCGGCGGGAGGATGAACCGGAAGTCCGGGTTGTTATCGCTGTTGACATCGAAGGCACGCACGCGCAGGGCCCGTCGCTCCCGCTGCTGCCGGGTGCTGTTGAGAATGCTGGCGTTGGTCGGGTCGTGATAGGGCAGTGCGAGTGCAGGGTCATATACGAACCGTAACCCTCGCGTAATGCCGTCGCCAAGCGCAGTACGCTCGGCTGGCGTGCGGAAGTCGGCGTTGCGATCCTGCGCCGGATTGATGAAATCGGGATCGAGCACACGCAGATGCAGTTCGGGCACGCGTACGCTGGAGTTGCCGTAGCGCACGGGAATGTAGCCCCACCGTGCCAGCCACGCCCCCTGATCCGCGATCGATGCCGGGTAGTTCTCCGTCACCGCGCCGAAGACCGTGATCCGGATGTCCGCCGGCTCGTTGTAGAACGGATACATTGCTTTGGCATCCCGATCCTGTGGCGTATCCAGAGAATTACTGGACTGGTTGAACGATTTGCGGAAACCGTTGCGCGCAGCCACAGCCGCACGAGAGTCATCTGGCTCCGGATTGAACGGATAGCCCGGGATCACGAAGAAGGACCGCTCCTGCGCGTAGAGCGCGGCCTCGATACGGATGTCCAGCGGTGCCACGAACGCATTGCCCAGGTAGTACTCGGACACAGTGCCCGGGTTCAACGTGGTCCGGATGCTGGCCAGCAGCTGCGCAGCGGTCTGATCGACCTGGAAACGGAGCAGGTTCTCGTATCCGGGTAGCTGGAAGAGCGTGTAGTTATTGCCCGGGGGCAATGGAAAGAGCGGAAATGCCTTCATCTCCCAGTTCGGCGTAACCGCGGAGGTATCTGGCAGGAACAGATTGTTCTGCGGGTCCAGCTTCAGGCCCAGCGCGTAGACCTGCGCCAGCGCTGGCGGGAAGCCCGGTTGCTGGAACAGGTAGAACGGTGCCAGCGGATTGCCTGCAGCGGTGAACGCCGGGTTGATCAGCAGATTGATCCATGTTGGCCCCGGCGCCAGCGCAGCATGACGCAGGAACAGGAAGGGCCCCGGACCACCAGCCTGATACTCCTGCGGATTGATGCCAAAGCTGAAGCTCATGTCGAAGCTGGAGCGCGCCTGCCCGATTTCGGTGTAGAACGCTGGCAGGTCGAGCCACCGGCTCCACGCCTGCGTCTGGTTTAGCGGCGACAGGAACATGGTAGTGTTAATGCACACGTAGTCCTTCGCCAGAATGGCGCAGGTAGAGGCTCGCTCCAGCACAGCCTGCCCGCCCACCAGATAACCGTCTCCTTTGACGATGTTGCCTTCGATGTACGCCGTGCCGCCACTGACGATGGTCAGATGGACGCGCCCCACCTTGCTGGGATTCTGCGCGCTCTCGGAGGTCACCGAAGGATCGGTGATGGCGCCATACACGCCCCGAACCCGCACGTTCCCCTCAGCCATGATGACCACGTTCACGCCGTAGGAGAACTTATCACCGAACGGCTTTCCCATGTCCCCTGGTTCATCCCCATCGTGATCCAGACGTTGCAGGCGAAACAGGGTGCCATCGACCAGGCGGTAGTTGTCTCGCTCAAAGTCGGACAGAGGTACTTCCCACACTCTGCCCCCCTGCAGCGTGATCGGGGTGCCATCCGGGTTGGTAAAGGCGCGGTTATCGTTGCGCGTGAAGCGGATGCGATCGCCCAGCAGCTCGATCAGCACACCCGGTGGGCGGTAGAACGGCCCCTGCCAGTAGCCCTGTCCGAAGGTCGCTCCGGGGTTGAGCCAGTCGGCACGAATGGAGTAGGATCCAGGCACGGAGGGGTCCTCTGTTTCCCGCTGCAGGTCTTCCGGATTATTGATGTAGATGCCACGTCCGTAGCCGTATTCCCCGGTGTTGAAGCGCCGGCCGCTGCGTGTGCCCCACACGCCGGAGAGACGTGTCAGCTGGCGATAGCGGTTGATGCCCGTCGCGCCAATTGGCGTCTCGATGTCCGGGGGCGTCAGCGGGCGTACCGCACGCGTGTTGCCGTTGATGTCCGGCAACTCACTGCCGTCGCGCACCAGGCCGTTTTTGCTGTCGTAGGCAGGCTCCCCGGAAGCCGTTAGCGCGGTGGCCGGACCGGGCGTCTGGTCGATCGCCTGCTGGATGAAGGCCTGACGATCCAGGGCGTTCAGAGCGCCGTCGTTGTTCACGTCCCGCGTCGGCTCCAGCAGAAGCTGTCCTGCCGTCAGAATGCCGCTTTCGAAAGAGAGCCGAGGATCCACTCCACGCGGGCTGGCGTAGACGAACACGTCACCTACGAGGCGCAGATTGATATTGGAGCGAATGCCGCCGCTCACCAGCAGATTGCCATTATTCACTCCGGTCGGCGCCTGCGCAATGGTCGGGTCACCGAACACCATGGCCAGGGGAACACCAATGTTGGGCACACCCAGCGCGGCCTCGTTCACACTGCGATCCTTCCCGGTGATAAATCGCAGGTAGTCCGTCAGGCCGATCTGCTTGTAGGCGATCAGCTCGCGTCGTCGGCGTGTTGCCGTGCCTGCCGGCACAAACAGCGTCGGATCCAACGGATCCAGTTCCCCGGGGCGCCCGATCGACTCGATGCGCAGCAACTGACTGCGCGGGTCAGCCGGATGCGGATCGTAGACCACACGAACCAGTGCGCGCCCCCCCTTCAGTGGTACCCGGGAGAAGCCCTGCGCCAGCCAGAAGTAATCCGGATCCCGGAACCCGTTCGGGTCGTTGGGCGATGCCAGTGGCGCGGTGGGGGCCGGGCGCCAGTC
>JANWZQ010000061.1 GCA_025054835.1 Chthonomonadaceae bacterium | reverse complement strand
GAAGCGCATGCGCAGCACCTCTTTCTCACGCGCCGTCAGCTTGTCCAGCACTTCCTCGATCTGTTCCCGACGGATGAGATTGAGCGTCGCCTCCGAGGGCGAGACCGCGGTCTGCGACTGGATGAAGTCGGAGAGCTGACTGTTGTCCTTCTCGCCAACCGGTGTCTCCAGAGACAGGGGCTCCAGCGCAATGCGCATGATCTCATTCACACGCTCCACCGGAACCTCCAGTTCGCGCGCGATCTCCTCCACCGTAGGATCGCGCAACAGCTGCTGGCGCAACCGGCCCGATGCCTTGACCAGCTTGTGAATGATCTCTGCCACGTAGACCGGAATGCGAATGGTGCGCCCCTGATTGATGATCGCCCGGGCAATGGCGCGCCGGATCCACCATGTGGCGTACGTGCTGAACCGGTACCCCTTGCTCGGATCGAACTTCTCAACGGCACGGATCAGGCCGATATTGCCCTCCTGAATCAGGTCCGGTAGCGGGATCCCGCGCACGCTGTACTTCTTGGCAATCGAGACCACCAGACGCAGATTCGCCTCGGTCAACTTGTCCTTGGCCCGCTTGTCACCGCGCTGTACCGCGTACGCCAGACGGATCTCCTCCTCCGCGGTGAGCAACTGCGCGCCTCGTGCCCGACTCATCCACAGCTGCAGGCTCTCGTCGTTGGCCCGGGTGCGCGTATCGTGCGCTTCCAGAAGGTCCGATGCCGCACCGGGATCCGCCTCCTCATCCTCCGTCAGCCGCGCAGACACAATCGCATCTTCCGGATCCTCCGGAAACGCCGCATCCTCCGCAAGAATGGTGCTCTCACAGAGCTGCAACAACTCATCAACCGGTTCCTGATCAAAACTCTCCTCCACTTCCTCCTCAGGACCCCGGGACGCTAGCGGCGGGTTGATCTCAGGCTGGGGAGTACGCGCCTTGCGCGCGCGGCGGTGCGGCCTCTCCAGAACAGCGGGATCTTTACTCATGAATGCCACTCCTCAGTCATAGCGACGTGATCGACTCGGTCTACATTGCCTGCGGCACGTTCACCAGAACGATCCAGTGCGTGACTTTTTTCACAGTCTGACTTGCAGATGCAACCCGCAGCGCACAACCCCGGTGAAATCAGGCATGGCTCGCTCCTCTCTGGCGCACTGCGCGTCGGGCAGAAAACGGGGAATAAAACCAGCTTCAGAGCGTTATCCTCTCCGGGATAACGCCTCTACAGAGGGGCTCACGTCCCCCCGGTGCGCACGTCAGGCAGTTAGACCACGCATGGAAGCGTACGAAACAGGGAACATCCTCGCACGCTATGTACTTTCGTTCACAAATCGGAAGAGAAACTCCTTCGTTTCCTCACGGCCTATTATAATCCAGAGCCCCTGATCTGTCAAGCACTTTTTGAATATCGCCCGGGGAACCAGGAACCCGTTAGCAGAAATTGCCACTGGTAGACCGTTATGCCACAAATTGCATCGCGCGCTACAGAGAAGCCGAAGATACCACAGGTTGCACGCCTCCCAGACGACGCAGATCCCGCACAACCGCCGCCAGCGTATCCACCGTATAATCCAGAGCCTCCTGCGTCGTTGAGCGCCCCAGGGTCATCCGCAGAGCCCCGCGCGCCCGGTCGCGTGGCACCCCGATCGCTCGCAACACATGCGAGGGCTCCGTAGAACCGGAACTGCATGCGGACCCGGCAGACACGCAGATGCCGGCCGCATCCAGCGCCAGCAACAGAGGCTCCCCTTCCACTCCATCGACGCACACATGCACATTGTGCGGCAACCGATGCTCCCGGCTCCCGCACAGATGCACATCGGGAATCGCATCCATCAAACGCTGGATCAGGTAGTCGCGCAATGCGCGCAGGCGCTGGCACTCTGCCTCCCGGTCCTGCAGGGCCAGCTCGATCGCCGCGCCCATCCCCACAATCCCGGGCACGTTCAACGTTCCGCCGCGCCGCCCCCGCTCCTGACCTCCACCATCCTGAAAACGAGTCCAGCGCACCCCGCGCCGGATGTACAGCGCCCCGACTCCCTTCGGGCCATAGAACTTGTGCGCTGTCAGGCTCAGCAGATCCACCTGCAGAGCGCGCACATCGATTGGCAATTTCCCGGCAGTCTGCACCGCGTCAGTATGGAACAACACACCCCGTTCGCGGCAGAGCGTACCGATCTCCGCAATCGGCTGCACCGTGCCGATCTCATTGTTGGCATGCATCACGGAAACGAGGATCGTGTCCGGTCGGATTCGCCGGGCCACATCATCCGGATCCACCCGCCCCTCAGAATCCACCGGCAGCAGCTCCACCGAGAAGCCGCAGCGCGCCAACGTTTCCATCGGCTCCAGAACCGCATGATGCTCGATGGGCGTGGTCAGCAGATGCCGCCCCCGGTCACTGTGAGCCAGCGCAATCCCCCGGATGGCCGCGTTGTCGGACTCAGTGCCCCCGGAAGTGAAGAGGATCTCCTCCGGAAACGCGTTCAGCGCAGCAGCTACCCGCTCCCGGGCACTCTCCACAGCGTCCTGCGCCATGGCGCCCACACTGTACAGCGTTGCGGGATTGCCATAGCAGTCGGTGAAGTAGGGAAGCATCGCCTCCACCACAGCCGGGTGCGTCGGCGTCGTGGCCGCATGATCGAGGTAAATGGGAAACTCCATGAATATGTCAACCCCCGGATGTACTGATGAAGTCGCACGTGCTACCGGCAGGCCGAAAGCGGGATGACCTCCGCCAGAGGGCAATCGGAAGACGCACGCCACCCGCAACGCAGACAGATCTCATCCGCAACACCGGCGTCCGCGTCCACCGCCAGACTGACAAAGCGACGCAGGCCGGCAAGCAACGCATCACGCTCCTCGGGAGGCATCCGCTCCAGAATGCGATGGAAACCGGCCCGACGCTCCTCCTCCAGCTTCTGCGCCAGCGCGCGACCGCAGTCCGTCAACACCACTTCCACCGCGCGACGATCTTCCGGCACGGTGACACGCCGCACCAGTCCCTTCTCCTCCAGACGCGTGACCATGTTGGTTGCAGAGGGATAGCTGGTGTCGAGACCGTCGGCGATCTCCCCGACATAAACCGTACCGTGAAGATACAGAAAGCGCAGGGTTTGCGCCTGCGACAGAGTCAGATCGTAGGCCCGCGCCTCCGGCATACCAACGACAAGACGTTGCTGCAACGTCTTGTTCATGAACTGCGCGAACAGCTCCGCCAGTCGCGTATGATCCTGCGCGCGCTCTTCCGGGGGTTGTTTTCTCGGGATGTCATGCGTGCGTTGCATGTTCCGAACCAGCCAGAGCGTTCATGCGGTGCGCAAGGTCCACGTCCAGCATCGTGATGCCGCCTGCATCGTGCGTGCTCAGATCTACCGTCACCGTGCGATAGACATTGGACCATTCCGGGTGATGGTTCATAGCCTCCGCAACCAGAGCGACCCGGCACATGAACCCCCAGGCCTCCACAAAGTCACGAAACACAAAGGTGCGGTGCAGCTTGCCATTCCGCACCTCCCACCCATCCAGCCCGTGGAGTGCGCCGCGCAACTCCTCTTCCGTTAGAAGGGTTCTTCGAGACATCCCGCGTATTCCTTCCTGCTAGCATCGCGCCGGGCTCAACAGGCCTGCAGCACAGTGGACATCCCGCGCCGGCCCGCAAAACCCCTGTCAGAACTCCGTGACGTCCCCCGTTACCGGTCCCTCCAGGTGCCGGCCCGCCACTCCCCCGGGTTCCAATCAGGACGACGTGCGGGGTGCATCAAAATCCAGCAGCCCGAACCGCCGGGCCGTCGGATCCAGCGCGTCACGCAGAGCCCGGTAGGAAGCCTCCAGACGTTCCCGGATCCGTCGAGCCTCCTGCTCCTCCGCAGATCCAGCCGGAAAGCGCGCCGGATCACACCGCGCGGACAGCCGGTTGTAGGCTGCCCGCACCACAGAGAAATCAGAACCCGGTTCCACGCCAAGCAAGCGATAGTGATAGACCAGTGGATCCCCCTGCGTACCCGGTACAGCGCTCTGCGGAGCAGGCGCGGCCCCTCCAGCAATCTCCTGCGGAGAGCGCAACACTGGAGCACCACCACCTCGGGGTGGCATTACCGGACGCACACTCCCACCCCCCTGCAACGTATCCTGAAGCTCGCGGCGCGCGTGCTCCTGCTGCTGACGTTGCTGCTCCAGCTCCAGCTCGCGGTGGGCCATGACCTCATCGAGACGGGCAATGTGCTCCCTTACCTCATTGAGCTTGTGCCGTGCGATGCGGGCAAGGCGCTGGGGAATGCTCATGGCCTGACGCTCCTGACCGAACCGTCCCGCGTCCTAACGGTTCCCTCCGAGACGCGACTCCAGCTCCCGCAACTGCCGGTCGATATCGCTCTCCCCGGCAGTGCTGGAACCATTGCTCACGTTCACCGCACCCCCGCCAACGGTCTGGATCTGCTGCACGTTGCTCGCCCCGTAATTGATGGCCGGAGAGCCTCCCAGCGAGAGCTTGCGCTCCAGCTCCTCCAGCTGCCGGTCGGCCTCTACATCCATCTGGGACATCTCCATCTCGCGCAACTTGGCGTCGATGCTGCTATTGGCCACCTCCGCCATCGCGCTGGCCCGCGACTGCAGGTTCTGGATCCGCTCCTTGGCCACATTCCACTGGTTCTCGTTATCGCTCAGCTGGAACTGGTCGAGCGCCTGATTGATCTTGATCGCGATCTGCGCCTGCTTCATGTTGGCCTTGAGCGCCAGCGCCTCCGCAGTACGCTGCCGGATACGCTCCTCCTCCTGCTTGATCGCGATCTTCACCTTCTCCGCCGCCTCGGTCGCTGCCGCAAGGTTCTGCCGCATGGAGGCCAGCGTCTGCTCCACTATAGATTTCTCCTTCAGAAACTGCTTGGCCAGCTCGCGATTTCCCGCCTGCAGGGCACGCATCGCCTTGCTCTCCAGATCCGCAACGAGCCGCTCCTGCTTGTCCACCTCCGCCTGCAGGTTGTTCTTCTGCGTGATCGCCTGAACAGCCAGCTCGCGGTTCTTGATCTGGTTCTCCCGCATCTCACGAACCGCTTCATTGATGATGATCTCCGGGTCCTCCCACTCATCCAGCTTCCCCATGATGAGCGCTCTGAGATAGCGGAAAATGCGCTTGAACACACTCATTGCAGCCTGTCTCCTTTCGCGCCACCCCTGCCGGGAGCACGCGAGCCTCACTCCACCGGAGCGGGCCTGCACACCCTGCACAGACCCCGAAACAAACAGAACCGTTAGCGTTCCCGTGAAAACGTTTGGGGTTCTATTATCACACGTTTCTCCCCGTGTGTCAACGATTCCTGCCCTGCGGCCAGCGCGCGCAAGCCCGCACACAATGCCACCTTCTTCTGGATATACAGGAGAACCACAGCACGGAGTTTCATCATTGCCTGTGCCCGGCAGCCCTCTCACCCCTGCCGCCAGAGAACGCCCGCCACAGCACCCAGCGCCAGAATCAGCACATAAGAAGAACGGCGCCACGCACCCAGCGCGAAAGCCACCAGAACCATACCAGCCGTGAACGCGTCAACGCCCGACCCCGGTAACAGGCGCCACAGAGTGACCCCGAACACCCCGACAGTCGCCAGCGTCAGGCCCTGCAGGAACCCGGCGAACACCGGATGCCCCTGCACCCGCCGGTACACCTGGTCCAGCCCCAGCGCCAGCAACGGGGGTAACACAATGGCCAGCAGGGCCAGCAACGCACCCCGCACCCCATCCATCAGATAGCCGAGGCTCAGCACCCAGAGCCCGTTCGGCCCCGGCGTGATCTGACCGATCATCAACGCCTCGGCAAACTGCCGCTGCGTGGCCCACCCGCGCAACGTCAGATCCGCATGAAGGGCCGGCAGGTTGCCAAACCCCCCGGTGGAGAACAACGAGGCCCGCAACACCAGCCCGAAGAACACAGGCCAGGACACATCCCTCATTCCCGCGACTCCGACACCCCGGACGACCGCCGGCTCCGGAGCCACCCGTCCATCGCGCCGATCCCCCCGGCCACACACAGAATCACCAGAACTGGCAGGCGCGTGCTGCCAGCCAGCATCCCCGACACAACAATCAGCAGCAGGCTCAACGACAACCGCCCCCGGCCATCACGCCATGCAACCGCCAGCACAGAACGTGCAATCTGCACCGAGACCAGAAAACCCAGCCCGATTGTAGCAGGAAGCATGCCGCGCACCGCCGCACGCACCCAGGGCACATCGCGCACCATGGCGTACCCCGCCGTCAGCGCCACCGTGATGGCCGCGCTCGGAAGCACCAGCCCGGACAGACAGACGAAACTGCCGCGCCACCCGGCAATCCGCCGCCCCAGCAGCAGAGCCAGAGCAAACAGATTGATCCCCGGCACCAGATACGACAGCGCCATACAGCGGGCAAATTCCACCTCATCCACCCACCGGTGCCGCTCCACCACCGCCTGACGGATCAGCGCCAGTGTTGCCACCCCGCCCCCGAACGACTGGGCGCCCAGCGCCGCCCAGACACACCACACCCTCCAGAGGGAAGGCACACCACCCGGCGCAGGCCCCGATCCCGACGGCACACGCGCAACCCCGTACCCCCCCGCATCCTCAATCGACATACAGGAACTCATTGGCGCAGAGGAGTAGATGCGCGTAGTCGCCCCACGCATCCATCGCGCTCTCCGCACGCACAGCCGCACGTTGCACAAACTCCTGCCCCATCACAACCTCCTCCGGAGATGGAGGCCGCCCGTAGAGCCACAGGTACATCCGATGCACTCCACCCCTCACATCGCCCCCGGCCTCCATCAGAACGCGCTCTGCCAGCGCGCGCGCCGCCTCGCGCACAAACGGATGGTTCAACAGGAACAACGCCTGCGAGGCAACAATCGACTCCCCGCGCCGCTCCGTGGGCGCTGAAGGGTCTGCCCCGTCGAACAACGCCCGGAAGTCCCCGTTATCCGAACGCACCGTCATCAGATAGAGCGTGCGGCGAGGAACATCCAGCGCACGCTCCGCCGGACCCCCCATCCGCCGATCCAGCTTCCCCGATACCGCCAGCAAACTGTCCCGGATCGCCTCTGCCTCCAGCCGGCGCCGAGGCATCCGCCACAACAACCGGTTGTCCGGATCCACCTTCAACCCGGACCGCCCCGTGCTCGCCTGCCGGTAGACGGAAGAGAGCAGCATCAAACGGTGCATCCGCTTCAACGACCACCCCTGCCGGATCAACTCCGAAGCCAGCCAGTCCAGCAGCTCCGGATGCGTCGGCCGTTCGCCCAGACGACCGAAATTGGACGGCGTACGCACTATCCCCTGGCCGAAATGGTACTGCCACAGACGATTGACGATCACCCGCGCCGTCAGAGGATTCTCCGCCGAAGCAACCCAGCGCGCCAGCTCCAGA
>JANWZQ010000038.1 GCA_025054835.1 Chthonomonadaceae bacterium | reverse complement strand
TGACATCGTATTGGAACGCAAAGCCCAGCTGGTTGATGGCAGTCTGCCAGTCTCCCTGCGCGGCAATGGTACGCGCCTGCTGTACTATCTGTTTTGCTTCCTCGGGAGCCGGTGGACCGGTCTCCAGAGGTTTGCCGTCGGGGCCAAGAATAGACATAATCCGGTCCTCTTTCTTCGAAAATGTGGCACGCAGAGCGACAGGACTCCTCTAACAGGGAGACGTCAGGGTACATCCAGGCACTGTTCGAAATGGTAGAGTATCTGGCTGATCGCAACCAGCGCAGCGGTTTCGGTGCGCAGGACACGGGGACCCAGCGACACGGGCAACAGGTTCGCCCCCTGAGCAGCCGATACCTCCGCAGGGCTCCATCCGCCCTCTGGCCCCACTGCCAGAAGAACATGCGTCCCCCGGTCGATCTGTCTCAAAAAGCGCACCAGCGGTAAAGCCTCTGGAGCGGGGTGTAACAGGAGTCCGGTGGTTCCCGGGGACTGCGCCATTGCCAGCACTGTAGCGAAAGGGATCGGTGCCTGCACCTCCGGTATGCGGGAGCGTCCCGACTGCTCTGCCGCCCCACGAGCGATCTGCTGCCATCGCGCCAGACGCCCCGCCACACGATCCTCCGGGACCGTGACGACACAACGCTCGGCGCACACCGGCACGAAGCAACTCGCCCCTGCCTCCGTGCCATGCTGCACTACCTGCTCGAACTTGTCTCCTTTGCCCAGCGCCTGTGCCACGGTCAGGCGTACCGGCGGTTCCGGAAGCGATACCGCCTTTCCCGTGATTCTGGCAAGCGTGCCAGTTTTCTCCACGGCCACGATCACTGCGTTGAACGCACTGCCCGTGTTGTCCAGCAGGATGATAGGATCGCCGGGTCGTGCCCGCAGCACAAGGGCCAGATGCCGGTGGTCGTTACCACTGATACGCACGGTATCGCTACGCAACAGCTCGGGGGACAGAAACAGCCGATACATGCAACGCGATCAGGAGGCCCACGCCTCCGGGTCGTTATGCGGAGGGAGTGCCCGCACCACCTGATCATATGTCCCGCGATCTTCGGGGAGATCGGGTTCATAGCGCGCGATAATGCAGGCCCAGATGTCCTCACGCCGGACCTCAACGGGGTTCAGTCGTTGTGCCGATAACGCCCTCTGTACCAGAGAGATATGCTCCTCAACGATGCCCGATGTGACGAAAAATCCCCCGGCTTTCAACCGGGGGCCGATGTCTGGAGCCAGCTGCACGATAGTGTTGGCCACAATGTTGGCCACAATGAGGTCGCACTCCCTTGCCTGTGCCCCGAACGGCTCCGGTTCCAGAACCTGGATCACACCCTCGAGTGCGTTGCGTCGGACGTTCTCCCGGGCGATCTGCCGCGGCAGGAGATCGATATCGGTAGCGTAGACTGTGGTCGCCCCGAGGCGTGCCGCCGCCAGCGCGAGAATGCCACTCCCGGTGCCGATGTCCCCGACCGTCATGCCGGGTGTCACATAGTCCTCCAGCGCGATCAGACACAACTGCGTGGTGGGATGACCGCCGGTTCCGAAGGCCATGCCGGGATCGAGCTCTACCACCACTTCACCGGGCCGCGCGGTGTAATGTTCCCAACCGGGCTTGATGACAATGCTTTTGCCGACTTTCATGGGTTTGAAGTGTTGCCTCCAGGCGTTTGCCCAGTCATCTTCCTCCACGTAGCGCAACGTGATATCCTCGATGAGTGGCGGCAGGCCGAACTCCGGCAGGCGTCTCAGGTGGGTGCGCAACCGATCCAGCTTCCCGGTTAACTCATCGGAGACGGGCAGGCTTCCACTCACAAACACGGGATTGTCTCCCCGTAACAGCACTCCGCCGCATCCCACATTCATGAAAGCGTAACTCACTGCGTCGGACGCTTCCGGGGCGCAGGCGACTGTCATCTCGGCCCAGCGCATTGTCATCACTCCGGCACTTTAACCCGGATTACCGAAGATACGACCCAGGATACCTCCCGGTCGATGATCGTGCGGGTCATGGATCTGTTCCCCCATGGTTGCGGCAAACTGCCGGAGCAACTGCCGTTGCTCGGCTGTCAGTCGGGTGGGCACCTGCACGGTGACGATCACATGCTGGTCGCCCTTGCCCCGTCCGTTGATATCGGGGATGCCTTTGCCTCTGAGCGTGAAGCGTTGCCCGCTCTGGGTGCCTTCCGGAATTTTCAACTCCTCCCTGCCCCCCAGCACCGGGATCTCGATGGTGCCTCCGAGTGCAGCACGGGCAAAAGAGATCGGTACCTCGCAGACAATATCGTTGCCGTGGCGCTCGAAAACCGGGTGATCCAGCACATGGATCACGAGGT
>JANWZQ010000029.1 GCA_025054835.1 Chthonomonadaceae bacterium | reverse complement strand
AACGGGGCGCACCCTGTGGAAAACGGATCGTGAGCCAGCTTCTGCGTGGACTTCGCCTGTTGTCTGGAAGCGTGGCCGGGGAATGGTTATCGTGAGTGCGGCAGGGAAGGCACAGGGGTATGATCTGCTGGATGGACGTTTGCTCTGGCAGGCGGGAGATCTGACGGGCAACCTGATCCCGAGTCCTGCTGTGGAGGGGGACTGTGTTTACATCGGCGCTTCTGTGTCCAGCAGGTCGGCCAGCGGGCAGAGTGCTGCAGAGTCCAACTGTTGCCTGAAGCTTGTGGAGCGCGATGGCAAAGTGGAGGTGGAGAGAGTCTGGCAGGCCAGAAAAGCGGTTTGCTACTATGCGAGCCCACTGGTGTACCGCGGCTACGTGTACTACGTCAATTCTGCCGGTGTGCTGTACTGTCTGGACTCCCGGACAGGGCAAGAGCAGTATGCGGAGCGGATCGATAGCGCCTGCTGGGCCTCGCCGGTTGCCGTTGGGGACCGGATCTACTTTTTCGGTAGGAACGGGGTGACCACGGTTGTGAGAGCAGGCAAGCGGTTCGAGAAGCTAGCATCCAATACCCTGTGGACCGCGGAGGATGCACCACTCCCCGAGGTGTCTTACGCTTACACTCCCCGGGGGGCTACGGCGCCACGCGCTCCTTCTGCTGAGTATCTGGATCCTATTGTGTACGGTGTTGCCGTTGTAGACCGGGCCATACTGATCCGGACGGGAACGCACCTTTTCTGTGTACGCTGAGGCAGCCGGACGTGCTGCAGAGCAGTACAGGGGAACAACCCGTGGGGTTGTTCCCCTGTAACACGTTATTTCTCTCTCATGGCCCCTGCGGGGGCCATGATGTGCTGTTGCCCGGGGGCGTCAGGTGGCTTCCGGGTAGGAGCCGAGGACTCGCACGAACAGGGAGTGCTGTTTGAGCAGGGCGATGGCTTTTTCCACAGGTTCGTCGCGGATGTGGCCCTGCACGTCGATGTAGAACACGTACTGCCATGCCGCCGTGCGGGTGGGGCGCGACTCGATCATGGTCATGTTGACGTCGTATTTTTCGAAGGCGTTGAGCGCGTGCACCAGTTCACCGGCCCGGTTGTGCACGGAGAACATCAGGCTGGTTTTGTCGCGCCCGGTCGGGTCGGGCTCGTTGTAGCCAAGCACCAGGAAGCGCGTGCGGTTGGATGGGTTGTCCTCGATGTGGGCGCAGAGGATGGGCAGGTCGTACTTTTCTGCAGCCAGGGTGGTGGCGATCGCGGCGCTTTCCGGGTCCTGCGCGGCCATCTCGGCGGCCCGGGAGGTGCTGGAGGCCTCGATCTCTTCCACTCCCGGCAGGTGGTTGCGTAGCCACTGCCGGCACTGCGCGAGTGGCTGAAAGTGGGAGTAGAGCCGCTTGATCTGCGCGAGCGACTCGCAACGCGTGAGCAGGTTGTGCGTGATGGGCTGGTAGATTTCCGAGACCACACGCAGGTTGGAGTTCATGAAGGTGTCGAGCGTTTCGGGCACCACGCCCGCCCAGGAATTTTCCACGGGAACCACTCCGTAATCACAGCGGTTACGTTCCACGCAGGCGAATACTTCGGCGATGCTATCCACCGGGACGAATTCGGAGGCGGTTCCGAAGCGGGCGATGCTGGCCAGATGGCTGAAGGTGCCTTCGGGGCCGAGGAAGCTGACGCTGAGCGGTTTCTCCAGCGCGCGGCAGGCCGAGATGATCTCCCGGTAGATGGCCCGGATGTTGGCGGCCTGCAGTGGACCTTTGTTCAGGGAGAGCAGGCGGTTGAATACGATATGTTCGCGTTCAGGGGTAAAATAGTGAGAACGCGCGCGGGATTTGGCATGACCGATCTGCTGCGCCAGCTCCGCGCGCCGGTTCAGCAGCTGGATCACCTGTTCGTCGATCCGGTCGATCTCTTTGCGCCATTCGGGCAGGCTCATGGTCGCGTTTTCACCTCGTGTGCGGTCTGACGCAGGGGGGCCGGTTGCGAGCAGGCTCTGCCCCTGCGTGCAGGCTCCGCAAGTTGTGCGCAGACAATAAAACCTACCCTCACGGGCAGGTGGATGCCCCGGCCGGGGGAGAGCGCCGGGGGGATGCGTCCTTCAAAAGCAGGTGTAACGGAACGCAGGACATCCTGTTAATTCCCTGTGGAACTCCCTCTTTCCTGCCTGGCCGCGCAGGTGTATTGCGAATTATCCAGAGGTGACATCATGGCTCGTGGTGGATGGTTTCGCAGGCCGTTGCGCAACGGGAACCGGCCTGCGCCGGTTCCGGGGGATCTCTGGACCAAGTGCCCCCGATGCGGTGAGATCTCTTTCACGCGTGACCTGGAGCGCAATCTGAAGGTCTGTCCCAAGTGCGGGTATCATCACAAACTAACGGCGCGCGAGCGCATTCAGATGACGGTGGACCCCGATAGCTTTGAGGAGATCGATGCGGGGGTCTGTTCGCTCGATCCGCTGGGCTTTCCCGAGTACGCGGAGAAGCTGATGCGGGCGCAGCAAGCGACCGGTCTGTGCGATGCGATTGTTACCGGCTATGCGCGCATTGAGGGGTACCCGTTGCTGCTGGCGGCGGCGGACTTTGCGTTCATGGGGGGCTCCATGGGTGGGGCGCTCGGTGAGAAGGTTGTGCGCATGATGGAGCGTGCGGTCCGGGAGCGTCTGCCGGTGGTGGTGTTCACTGCGAATGGCGGGGGGGCGCGCATGCAGGAGGGGCTCTTCTCGCTGATGCAGATGGCCAAGACCAGTGCCGGGGTAGCCCTGTTGCATCGGGAGGCTGTGCCGTACATCGTGGTGCTGACGGATCCGACGATGGCAGGCGTTTATGCCTCTTTTGCTTCTCTGGGAGATATCATTCTGGCAGAGCCGGGGGCGACTATCGGGTTTGCTGGTCGGCGAGTGGGTAATCAGGACCTGGGGGTCAAGTTGCCGGACGATTTTCAGACAGCGGAGTTCCAGCAACGCTGTGGCATGGTGGATCGGGTGGTCCCGCGTCGGGAGATGCGCGGCACACTGGCTCTGTTGCTGGGGCTTCTGGCGGAGGAGAGAGCGCATGCTGAATAATCCGCTGGACTTCGAGAAAGATATTGCGGAGCTTGACGCGTTGATCGCCGAGCTCAAGCAGATGGGGCGTGACCCGAGTGTGCGTGCCGATGCGGCGCAGAAAGGGATCGATATCGAGGCCAGGATTGCCGAGGTGGAGGCGGCGCGCGAGGAACGGTTGCGTCAGATCTTTGCCAATCTCACTCCCTGGAATCAGGTGCAGATGGCCCGGCATCCGCAACGCCCTTACACGCTCGATTATATCCGCATGCTCTGCGACGACTTCTTCGAGCTCTACGGCGATCGGATCAACGCGGATGATCCGGCAATTGTCGGTGGTCTTGCGCGCTTTCAGGGGCGCCCGGTGGTGGTACTGGGCCATCAGAAGGGGCGGGATCTGAAGGAGCGGCAGCAACGCAACTTCGGGAGCGCGCGTCCTGCGGGTTTCCGGAAGGCCCTGCGTTTGATGAAGCTGGCCGAGAAATTCCGCAAGCCCCTGATTATTTTTGTGGACACGCCCGCTGCCGAGGCCAATCTGATGGCGGAAGAGGAAGGGATCAGCACGACCATCGCGGTCAACCTGCGTGAGATGATCATGCTGCGCGTGCCGATTGTGGTTGCGGTGATCGGTGAGGGGGGAAGCGGGGGCGCGCTCGGCATTGCGGTGGGTGACCGTGTCCTGATGCTGGAGCATGCTATCTACTCGGTCATCCCCCCGGAGGGATGCGCTGCAATCCTGTGGAAAGACCGTAATCGGGCCGCGGAGGCTGCGGAGGCGCTGAAGTTAACCGCGCGGCATGCACTGGAGTTCGGTCTAGTCGACGCGATCGTGCCGGAACCGATTGGGGGCGCTCATCGCGACCCGCAGGCGATGGCAGCCACGTTGAAAGCGGCAATTGCGGAGCATCTGTCGGCTTTACTCGCTCTGTCGCCGGATGCACTCACACAGGCGCGCTATGCCAAATTCCGGCAGATGGGCCGGTGGCAGGAGCTACCGGCAGTGCATCCAGAGGTCGAGGCGCTCGAGACCTGATACTCCGGGATCTGCAGCGAACCTCCCGGAGAAGAAGAACTGGAAGCGGGGAAAGGAAGTCCAATGATGGACATTCGGGAAGCGCTCTTTGCACTGGGTGTGCGGGATGACACCCTGACCGCACAGGAGAAGGCGTTTCTGGACGACAATGGCTACCTGCCTCTGCGAGGCATTCTCTCCATGCAGCAGGTGGAGGCGATCCGCCAGCGTGAAGCCGAGTTGCTGGCAGCCGAAGGGGACCGGGCGGGTCTGGAAGTGCATCAGGAGGCCGGAACAAGCCGGCTAGCCGACCTGATCAACAAAGGCACGGTATACCATGTGGTGTTGTGCCAGCCGCGGGTGCTGGCCGCCATCGCGCACGTTCTGCAGTACGATCTCAAGCTCAGCAGTCTCAACAGCCGTGCGGCGCTGCCCGGTGAGGGTTTGCAGGGGTTGCATGCGGACTGGGGGCGGCTGGAGACGCCCGGCGACTATCAGGTGTGTAACTCCATCTGGCTCATCGATGATTTCACGCCGGAGAACGGGGCAACCCGGGTGGTGCCCGGCTCGCACAGGAGCACGGTGACTCCGGCAGAGGCTATGGGCGACCCGACGCGCCCGCACCCAGATGAGGTGCTGTTACTGGGCAGGGCCGGGGATGTGGTCGTCTTCAACGCACACACCTGGCATGGGGGCACCCGGAATCGCACCGACCGGCCCCGGCGCGCGTTGCATGGCTACTTCACGCGCCGCCATCAACCCCAACAACTGGATCAACAGAAATACCTCCGGCGAGAGACGTGGGAGCAGCTCAGTCCCGCCATGCGCGTGGTACTGGGGGTCACCCACCCGCCTGCATGACCGAACTACCGAGGCGATCCATGGAACCCGATGCAGAGACGACCATCGCGCGGGTCATCGCGCAGTATCGTGACTTTCTCAACCCCGGCCTGACCCGGTTGATGCAGTTCGCCGGTTTTGGCGATGTGGAGGCGTGTGCCGAGGGATGTGTGATCACCACAGAGGGGGGCAGGCAGTATCTGGACTTTGTGGGCGGTTTCGGTGTTTTCAATCTCGGGCATCGGCACCCGCGCGTGGTTGCTGCGGTGAAGCGTCAGCTGGATCGGATGCCGCTTTCTACCCGCACTTTTTTCAACGCGCAACAGGCGGAGCTGGCGGCCCGGCTGGTCTCTGTGGCGCCCGAGGGTCTGCAGTACGTTTTCTTCTCCAACAGTGGCGCGGAGGCAGTGGAGGCCGCTCTGAAGTTTGCCCGGGTGGCTACAGGCCGGCCCGGCTTTGTCAGCGCGCAGGGCGCCTACCATGGCAAGACCCTGGGGGCACTTGCGGTGACCGGACGCGAGAAGTATCGCACGCCGTTCGAGCCGCTGATGCCCGGTGTCACCTTCGTACCGTTCAACGATCTGGATGCCCTGCAACGGGCGGTTACTGAACAGACTGCGGCGGTCATCCTGGAGCCGGTGCAGGGCGAGGGAGGGATCCATGTGGCGCGACCCGGGTATCTGAGCGCTGCAGGCCGGATATGCCGTGAACGGGGCGCGTTGTTGATACTGGACGAGGTGCAGACCGGCATGGGGCGCACGGGGCGGTTGTTTGCCTGCGAACAGGAAGGGGTGTGCCCCGATATTCTGACGCTGGCCAAGGGGCTGGGTGGGGGTGTGATGCCCATCGGGGCCACACTGGCCACGCCGGCGGTCTGGGAGGCGGTTTTCGGTACGAATCCGTTACTGCACACCAGCACCTTTGGTGGCAATCCGCTGGCCTGTGCTGCTGGTATTGCCACGCTGGAAGTGATCCTGGAGGAAGATCTGCCTGCGAAAGCAAACCGGCGCGGAGAGCAGTTGATGACCGGACTGCGGGCCGTGCAGGAAGCGTATCCGGCCATTGTGAAGGAGGTGCGCGGGTTGGGCCTGATGGTCGGAGTTGAGTGCACGCACGAGGATATAGCCGGACTGGTAGTGAACCAGCTGGCCGGCTATGGGGTCATTGCGGCATACACGCTCAACAATCCGTGTGTGATCCGCATGGAACCTCCGCTGGTGGTGACGGAGGAGCAGATCGATGCGGCGATCCGCGCATTTCGCGCTTCTGTGGAAGGGGTCGCCACCCTGCTGGCCGAACTGGAGTGACGTCCTGCGTGGAGCGAAGCAAAGGATCAAGAGGAGAGCGCATGCGAAACTGGAATGTATCCTCATGGCGCAACGCGTGGATGCGTCGCGCTGCAGCGATGCTGGCCCTGTGCATCATGCTCACCCCCGGGTGCAGCAAAGAGGGTGACAGTGCTGCCCCTCCTGCAGGCACCGCGTCCACAAATCCGGGGACTGCGAGTGACAGCTCCGGTGCACAGAAAAAGAAGATTGTTTTCATCTTCAAAGTGGGTGGTATCTCCTACAGTGAGGCGTGTAAGGCCGGTGCGGAACAGGCCAACAACGACCCCTCTGTGAACGCCACGGTGGAGTATCAGGCCTCGGTCGAGGGTACCTCAGAGAAGCAGAGCGAGATCATCGATCAGGCGATTGTGGGCAAGGCCGATGCCATTGTGATCTCACCGGTGGACGCGAAGGCAATCATTCCGGCCATCGACAGGGCAGTGGCTGCCGGAGTCAAGGTCTACACGTGGGACAACGACGCGCCCGAGAGCAAACGAGAGTTCTACGTGGCCGCAGTGGACGATGTGCAGATCGGTATTGACATCGCGGATGCGCTGGCGAAGAGCATCAACGAGCGAGGCAAAGTGCTGGTGATGAGCGGTCAACGCACCTCGGAGAGCCTCAATCTGCATGTGAAGGGCTTCGAGGAAGGGCTGAAGAAGTACCCCGGCATCCAGATCCTGCAACCCTACATCTATAACGATGATGACAAGGTGAAAGCGACCACCATGGCGGTGCAGGCCCTGCAACGCAACCCGGACGTCGCCGGTATCGTCTGTGCCAACTCTCCCAGCCCGCCTGCGGCCGGGGAGGCTATCCGCAAGACCGGGCGGATTGGCAAGGTGAAAGTCTGGGGGCTGGCGCTGCCATCCGAGACCAAACCCTACCTGCTGGATGGTTCGGTCACGGGGCTGTACCTGTGGGATCCGAAGAAGCTCACCTACTGGACTGCGAAACTGGTCGCCGATGACCTCCGGGGCAATCCCCCGCAGGATCAGCAGGAGATCCCGGGAGAGGGGAAGATCTCGGTCAAGGGGAAGATCGTGACGCTCCCGTTGCGGCTGGAGATTACCCGGGAGAACGTGGAGCAGCTGAACTTCTGAAGAAAAAAATCCGCCGGAGGCATCGAGCACCTCCGACGGTTCTTCCATGGGTCCCCGCACAGTATGGCGGGGTATGGGAGGGAAGACAAGCGGGGGAAACTCCCCCGATCGAGCTGCTACCTGTTCAGACGGCACGTTGCGGCAAAAGTTACAGAAAATTCCCGGAAAAGTTAAAAATTGCACCGAATGCACCCGCGTGCCTGGGTTGAGATTGATCTAAATGCGGTGCGTGCGAACGTTGTTGCTCTGCAACAGCATCTGGGCGCGCACGTCCAGCTGATGGCCGTTGTAAAGGCCGATGCCTACGGGCACGGCGCGGTTGCTGTGGCGCACGCTGCGCTCTCGGCGGGCGTCACATGGCTCGGTGTGGCCACGGTCGCAGAAGGTGCCGCCCTGCGCCGGGCCGGGATTCAGGCCCCGGTGCTTCTGCTGGCTCCTTTCGCTCTGGAGGAGGCCGAAGACCTGGTCACTCAGAGGCTGACGCCTGCCGTCGGCGATAGCGTCCAGATCGAGGCGCTGGCGCAACAGGCCCGGTGCATGGGCGTCGCGCCAGAAGTCCACCTGGAAGTCGATACCGGTATGGGGCGCGCCGGTGTGCAACCCGAAGAGGCGTGCGCCCTCTACCAGCGGGCGATACAGTACGGGATCCGGGTGAGCGGCCTCTGCACGCACTTTGCCGACGCTGACGGACCGGGCACGGGCTTTACCCGGGAGCAGATCCGCGTTTTCCATGCTGTGCGTGCCCGTCTGGAGGCGCTGGGAGCGCGCTTCGCGTACGTGCACCTTTGCAACAGCGCAGGCATCCAGCGATACGGTGCGGCCGGCGGCAATCTGGTGCGTCCGGGCCTGCTGCTGTACGGCATCGGCACCCTGCCTGTTCCGGTCACGCCGGTGCTCACGCTCAAAGCGCGTGTGGCTACCGTGCGGGATCTGCCTGCTGGCGCCAATATCAGCTATGGACGGACCTGCCGCCTTCGCCGCCCCGGTCGTGTTGCAACTGTGCTCATTGGATACGGGGATGGCTACTCCCGGCGCCTGTCCAATCGCGGGTGCGTGCTGATCCGTGGGCGCCGCGCCCCTGTGCTCGGACGCGTGTGCATGGATCAGACCGTGGTCGACGTCACAGATGTTCCGGACGCCGCGCCCGGCGACGAGGCGGTCTGCATCGGTGCGCAGGGCGATCAGTGCCTCACTGTGGAGGAGATTGCCCGTCTGTGCGGTGCGACCGAGCATGAGGTGTCCACAGGGCTCATGCCCCGCGTGCCCCGGTATTACCGTAACGCGCATGAGTAGGTTGCTTCCTCTCAATGTGGCCCTCACTCTGGCAGAGGTACGGGAGACCGTGGTATAATAAGGCAACGCTTCGAAAATGCGCCTGTGACGGCGCATTTTCACTTCTGAGGGCCCTGTCGCCTGCCAGCGAGGAGTGATATCATGTCGTTGCGCTACCCGCCCCTGCGCTCCTGTGCGCGTCTCCATCTGAGCTTCTGGCTCCTCGCCGGGTCGTTCTCCTTCCTCTCCCCATTCCTGCTCCTGTCATCCGCTCTGGCACAGAAGGGTACTGAATCGAGCGCTCCCCGCGAGTACTGGATCGGTATGTATCTGGGAGCGCATAAGGTCGGTCACACGCACTACCGCGTTGTGCCCGTTACCTATCGCGGTCAGCCAGCCGTTGAGACGCGCAGCCGGAGCGTGGTGCGGGTCACCCTGCTGGGCACCCGGGTGGAACAGACCTCCTCACAGGTTACCCTGAGCGATCTGCAGGGGCAGCCGATCACGCAGACTTTCGATATTGTCTCCAATGGAAGCGCCCTGAAAGTGCAAGCGGACTACGACTACGCGCGCAAGGAGATTCACTGTCGGATTGGTGAGGGGCCGGAGGCAACGGTACGCAGGATACCGATCCCGCCGGATGTCAACCTGGTGGGTGATACAACATTACACGGTGCCGGGCACAGGCCGGTGGTGGGGCGCAGGACGACGGTTCACTATCTGGAACCACTGACCCTGCAGTTGCAACGGTCAGAGCAGGAGGTCATTGGTCGCACCACAGTGCTGGATCTGGTGCGTGGCGAGGAGGTACCTGCGCTCATTGTGCGTTCCGACACTCCACAGGGCCGCATGGTCACCTATGAGGGCATGGAGGGTAGCCCTCTGCGCGCCCGGGTCTCTCTGGGAGCTGTATCGCTTGTCATGGCGCTGGAGCCCCGGGAGCGAGCTCTCGACATGCGCGCCCCGGTTCCCACGATGCCTCCGGAAGATCGAGCGGATGCCACCCCCGTGCTCCCTGTCGATTTCGCAGTCGCGACAGCGGCCCCGACGGATCGGCCGATCCGTGACCCGCGCCGGGTGCGCCGCCTGACGGTCGTCATCGACGGGATCCCGGGTCCGGTCCGATTGATCACCGACAGTCGTCAGCGTGCCGCCGCAGTGCCTTTGCCTGAGCCGCGTGATACTGCCACGGAACCCGTGTGGCGTGCGCGCTACCAGGTCCGTGTGCCGGAAATCACCGTGCGGGCCCGATTGCCGATAACAGATCACGCGCTGGCTGCGTATCGGAATCCGGCGCCTCTCCTGGAGTGTGATGATCCGGACATCCAGCGTACCGCGCGCGAGATCTGTGGCGCAGAGACCGACGCGTATCGGGCGGCGCAGGCGCTCTGCGTGTGGGTAGCACGCAACATGACCCCGGATGCGACCATTGGCGTGCCCCGCCCGGCAAAAGATATCTACCGACGACGACGCGGCGTCTGTCGGGACTACGCCACGTTGTATGCGGCGCTGGCCCGGGCTGCGGGTATTCCGACGCGTCTCTGCGCCGGCATCGTCTACACCGATGACCGGTTCTACTATCACGCCTGGGCGGAAAGTTACGTGGGGCAGTGGGTGGCGTTCGACCCGACTCTGTGCGACCCGAACCATCCGGTCGATTTTGTAGACGCCACGCACATCAAATTTGCGCAGGGCGATGTGACCGACATGTTTGAAGTAATCCCGCTGATCGGAAAGCTGCGGGTCACTGTGGAAGAGGTGGCCCATTGACATCGGAACTTCTGGGACCAACCTGTGGAGAACCGCTCTGGTTCGGAAAGGAGGTGAAAAAGGTAGATGGCTCTTTTCAAGTTCCGTACGCTCTTCACGCTGATCCTGACCGCGCTGCTCATCAGCTGCGGCATCTATGCTGGCGAACAGCTGCTTCCATTCGTGCCCAACTTTCAGGAGCTCAATCAGGCTAACCCGAACTATGCCCTGACGTTCAAGGCCGGTCTGGCAACCATTGGTCTCCTGCTGGGTGGGTGGCTTGGCCCGCGGTTTGCTGATCTGATCATTCAGGCTGGCAAGTCGCTGGAACGCATGTCCGCCACGGACAAAATCGCTGTCGGGGTCGGGGTGACGCTCGGCGTCTTTGCGACGCTCCTGCTTTTCAACCTGCTCTCGGCACTCATCAATGCCGTCCCGTTACGGATCGGCCTTCTTACCCTGTTGAGCGTCATCTTCATCTATCTGGGTATCGTGGCCATGATGAGCATGAAGACCGAGCTGGTGACCATTCTGGCCCGTGGAGGTCCCGTGGTTCCGGTGCCCGAGAAAGAGACCCCTCCGACCGCCAATTGCAAGATTCTGGATACCAACGTTATCATTGACGGGCGCATTGCCGACGTGTGTCGCACCGGCTTTCTGGAGGGTACGCTCTATGTGCCTGGCTTCGTGCTGGAGGAGCTCCAGCATATCGCCGACTCCAGCGACAACCTCAAGCGTGCCCGTGGGCGCCGCGGACTGGAAATCCTCAACACCATGCAGCAGGAGTTGCCCCTCGTCGTGCGCTCCTGGGACAAGCATCTGGAGAGCTCCGCGCAGGACGATGAGGTTGACACGCGCCTGGTTAAACTGGCCCGGGCGCTGCATGGTGTGATCGTCACCAACGACTACAATCTCAACAAGGTGGCTGCTCTGCAGGGGGTGCGCGTGCTGAACGTCAACGAGCTTGCCAACGCGCTCAAGCCGGTGGTCCTGCCCGGTGAGGCGATGGTGGTGGGCATCGTCAAGGAAGGCAAGGAGGCCAATCAGGGGGTGGCCTATCTGGACGATGGCACCATGATCGTGATCGAGGATGGGCGGCGCTACATCGGCAGCACCATGAGCGTGATTGTGACCAGCGTCCTGCAGACTGTGGCCGGCAAGATGATCTTCGCGCGCATCAAGGGCGAGGAAGATGATGAGGACGTCTACCAGCGCGTCTCCCGGGAGGCCCGTAACGACGGTGGAGGACCCAATGGAACCAACCTTGCGCCCCCACCGGCCCCGAGTGGGGGTGGTTATACCCGCCGCGGGGCGAGCAAGAAGGTTCGGTAGCGGGGAGAACAAAATCTGGGCACCGCTGGCCGGACGCGCGGTGGTAGAGTGGGTGCTCTCCGCATTCCAGGCGCACCCGGACGTTGCCGCCATTGTGCTGGTTGCCAGTCTCGAGGAACTGGAACGAGCGCGTGCCGTCGCCCGGGGCTACTCGAAGGTGACCGCCGTGGTTCCCGGGGGGGAGACTCGCGCGGCCTCTGTACGCAACGGGCTCGATGTGTTGCCTGCCAGTGCAGAGATCGTGCTGGCACACGATGCCGCCCGGCCTCTCGTCACCCCGGAGGTCATCACGCAGGTGGTCGATGCCACAGCACGGTTTGGTGCGGCGGTTCCCGGCCTGCCTCTTGCCGATACGGTGAAGCGGGTGGACGCGCAGGGAATTGTCCGGGCCACTGTCCCGCGCAACGACAGCGTTCAGGGGGTTGCACTGACCGGGCTCACGGCGGTACAGACCCCGCAGGGCGCATTGCGCGCGCACCTGCATGCAGCCTACGCCACGTACGACTTCGCGCGCGCGGAACCAACGGATGAAGCGGCAATGCTCGAGGCTACCGGTGTGCAGGTTGCTGTGGTGCCCGGCGATCCCGCCAATATCAAGATCACCCGACCGGAGGACCTGCAGTGGGCGCACCGGTTGCTTGCCGGACGTGCTGCGGGGGAGCGCGCCATGGAGTATCGCACAGGATTTGGTTACGACGTGCACGCCTTTGCGCCGCTGGAGGCGGAGCGTCCGCTCTATCTGGGCGGCGTTCAGATCCCGCATGATCGGGGACTGGATGGGCACTCCGACGCGGATGTGCTGCTGCACGCCATCTGCGATGCGTTGCTGGGAGCTGCCGCTCTTGGCGATATCGGTGCCCTGTTTCCCAACACCGATCCCGCTTACCACAATATCTCCAGTCGCATCCTGCTGACCACCGTCGGGCAAAAGGTGCAGGAGGCCGGCTGGCAGATCGTGCACATCGATGCCACGGTGCTCGCCGAGGCCCCGCGGCTCATGCCCTACCGGACGGAAATCCTGCAGGCCATCAGTGCCTGCCTCGGGCTTCCTCCGGAGCGCATCAGTGTGAAGGCCACGACCTCCGAGCGCATGGGGTTTGTGGGACGGCGTGAGGGCATTGCGTGCTGGGCTGTGGCTACCATTTGCGCCCCGGCCTGCGTATAGGAACGTGAGAGAACACGGGCGACGCAACCGGCGATCAGGTCCGGAACGGGTAACCCCCCGCCACACGCCACATCGTTTCTCAGATGAATCCTCAACACAGAACGATCCCGATGCGACGCGTTTAACCCGAATATAAAAGACCACAGGCAACCCGGGACGCTACCGCTACAGGGCCCGGGCGCGCAGGGGCCCGGTTGTCCCCGTGTTGCCCTGTATGTTCAGTGTGGAACACAGAGAAAGGAGCCGCACCTATGTTGCTGGTGTCCCATCCGAAGAGCAAGTCGGTTCACATCACGGAGGATACGCGCCGTTACCTGGAGAAGAAGCTCGGCAAACTGGAGAAGCACTTCCATCAGGAGCCTGAGGCGCGACTGGTGCAGGGATTTGAGCGCGGGCAGCACATTGTGGAAGTGACTCTGGCCGGCGACGGCATTCTCCTGCGCAGCCAGGACCGCAACGGCGACCTGCATGCGGCGATCGACCGCGTTGTGGACAGGCTGGAGACACAGCTCAAGCGCTTCAAAGAGAAGCGGATCGACAATCACCGTCAGCCCTCCCCGATCAAGCAGGAGGCCGCCGCGTTGCATGAGCCACAAAATGACGGCTTTCGCCCGGTGATCGCCCGTCACAAGACGTTCAAGATGGAACGCATGACTCCCTTTGAGGCCATCCGACAGATGGAGCTGCTCGACCACGGCTTCTTCCTCTTCCTCAACGCAGACACCGATCGTCTGGCTGTGGTCTATCGGCGCGAGGGAGGCGACTATGGCCTGATCGAACCGGAGATCTGAGACCGCCTGTGCGAACAGACCGGATGAGATAGCAACTCCACACGGTCACTTCCTGGGTGAAGTGACCGTGTGCCTTCTGATTCGCTCACACTTCGGCCGTACTGGAGGCGAGTAACCGGACAGTCTCCTGTGCGACCTGTGCGTTCTCATCCACGCGTACCACGTACACCTCCACATGGCTTGCGTCTGTGCTGATCCGGCGTACCCGGGCGCCATCGTCCTGCTGGTTGCGTCCTGCATCCAGCTCCACGCCCAGAAACGCCAGCAGTTCGCCGACACGTGCCCGCATCGTGGCCGAGTTCTCCCCGATGCCGCCGGAAAAGGTGATCGCATCCACACCTCCCAGCGCGACCGTATGCGCCGCAATCGCCTTCGCCGCTCGATAGGCGAACATCTGCATCGCCAGTTCCGCCCGCACATCTCCGGCGCCGGCCGCGCGCTCCAGATCTCGCAGGTCGTTGCTCACTCCCGAGACGCCCCGCAGCCCGCTCTCCCGGTTCAAAAGCGTCTCCACCTCGGCACTGGACATACCCACCGCGCGTTGCAGATGCAGGACCAGCCCGGGGTCTACATCGCCAGACCGCGTGCCCATCATCAGGCCCTCCATAGGCGTCAGGCCCATGCTGGTCTCCACGCTCCGCCCGTCGCGCTGGGCGCACACACTGGCTCCATTGCCCAGATGGCAGGTGATGAGTCGTGCAGGACATGCCTGTCGGTGCGCCCGCAACTGTTCCATGACATTGCGGTGCGCAATTCCGTGGAAACCGTAGCGCCACAACCCGTGTTGCTCCATCAACGTGTAGGGCAGGGCATAGGCGCGCGCAACAGGGGGCAATGTGCGGTGAAACGCGGTATCGAACACGGCTACAATCGGTCGGTCCGGTAGCCGGTCCTGAATGGTCTGCAGGACGTCCGCACTCACCGGGTTATGCAGGGGGGCAAGCACGCCCAGCGCGCGAATGGCCTCCACCACCCCGGCATCCACCAGGATCGGTGCCGTGAAACGCTCTCCCCCGTGCACCACCCGACAGCCCGCAGCATCGGGCCCGTCTGTGAGTCCGGGGGAATCCAGCACCTGATGCAGGGCCGCGCTCACATCTCCTGCAATCACCTCTGTCTGCCCGGAAGTCGCGCCGGACTGCCACCGAAACACCGCTGTGTCCGTGCCCACGCGATCCACCACGCCGGTCCACAGGGCGGTCACAGACGGCCCTGAGACCTGATAGAGCCCGCACTTCAATGTAGCACTGCCAGGGTTTACAACCAGCACCCGCATCGTTCTCTCCCCTCTCGAACTGCAGCGTGGCCCCACGCATGGGATTGTAGCACGTGCGCCTGCGCGGGTACAATCTTGCACGCCACGTAACAGGAGGAAAGGAAGGAACGCATGCCCGCGCAGATCCGACTGCTGGAGAAAGAAGAGATCGAAGAGGCCAACTACATCTGGTCTCAGGCCTTCCGCAGGGGGCGTCGAGGCGACTCGGACTGGGTAGATAACACACATGGAGGCACCTTCACCTGCGGTGTCTGGGATCAGAATGGTCTGCAGGCTGTGGTCGTGGTCTGTGACTATCGCGTTCATCTCGGGGCCGAGGTGATCGCTCCCATGGGGGGCATCGGTGGTGTCGCCTGTCTGCCCGCTTCCCGGGGCAAGGGCTACGCGGGCGATGCGCTCAGGTACGCTCTGCAGCAGATGCGTGAGCGTGGCTTCTACCTGTCTGCCCTCTTCCCATTCAGCTGGGACTACTACCGGCGCTTCGGCTGGGAGTGGGTTGGAGTACGGAGAGAGTATCGTGTGCCCACAGGTATCCTGCAGGTCGTACCGGAGACCGGTAACGTGCGCGCTTACCGCCCCGAAGACCGCTCTGCGCTCATCGCCACGTATACCGCGTTTGCGCAACGCTATCGCGGGGCGTTCCTGCGCACGGACGTCGCATGGGATCAGATCCTGAACAGCACGGAGAAGGAGCATACCTTCACCTACGTCTACGAGCAGGACGGTCGCATCGAGGGCTATTTCACCTATCGCGGGGGCGAGGAAAAGGAGACCGGACTGCGCGAGTGGGTTGCGTTAACGCCTCGCGCCTACCGGGGGCTGCTGGGGTTGCTCCGCCGGCATGAGATGCAGGTGGAACACTTCAAGTGGAAGGCCCCGGCTGATGACCCCTTCTGGGCGTTCGGCTACCACTGGGACATCGAGACCTCTATCGAGCCAGCCACGCAGGGGCGTGTGGTGGACGTTCCCCGGGCACTGGAAGCCTGGAGGCCTGCCCCGAGCGTGTGCGGGCGTGTGGTGATCCACGTTGTGGATGACGCCGCCCCGTGGAACACCGGCACATGGCAGGTCTCCTGTGAGGACCGCAACGTGCAGGTGCGCCCGGGCACTGCAGAGCCTCAGGTCACCCTCGACATTCAGGCGCTCTCGCAGGCTTACTACGGCACGCCCGATCTGGATGCCGTTCGCAATGCCGGGCGCCTCACTGTGCACGATGAGGCCGGGTATCGCCTGCTCCGTGACCTGCTGCACGGCCCCATCATGTGGATCAACGACAGCTTTTAGGCCCCTGTCCCGTTCCGGATGCAGGGCGCATACAGGGGGCTGTTGTTCTGCACGGAAGTGCGGCCCCTGCATGCGGATGTTTTCAGTGGAAGCGTACGCCCACTTTGATGGCTGCTCCCGCATCGCGCATCAGCGCCCCGATCACTGCAGGCGCTTCCTCGAACGCGATCACCGGCGTCACCACCGGGTCCCCGGTTGCAACCCCATCGCGCAACAGATCGATCGCAGTCGCGTAGGCGCGCTCGGGTGTCCACCGGGGGTGATCCCGATCCGGGTTCCCCCAGCCAGCCCATGCCTGACTGCCAATCAGAGTCGGCCGGTTCAGGTGGAACTCCTCGTCCAGGTGCAGGTGCGAGCAGTCATGTGGCCCCCACGCGACCAGCACCACGGTTCCGCACTGCCGCAGGCACCGGATCGCCTCATGCAGGGCGCGGCTGTTACTGGAGACTTCCAGGGCCACATCAACCCCGGCACCCCCTGTGGCACGCTTGATCTCCAGAGCAACGTCGCACACGTTTGGATCGAACGTAGCGTGAGCGCCGAGCTGTTCCGCGCAGGAGCGGCGCAACGGCGAAGGATCCACTCCGAACACCTGTCGCGCTCCACTGGCCCTTGCCGCCTGTACGGCCATCAGGCCAATCGCCCCCAGGCCGTACACTGCCACCGTGTCTCCCAGACGCACCTGACCGTCCCGGATGGCCACCAGCGCCACGTGCAGAGGGTCCACGCACACCGCGTCAGCGTCCGAAAGCGTACCGAGCGCATACCATCGGTCCTCCGGGGCCTGCGCCATCTCCTGAATGCGCCCGCTTCCAAAGACCCGGTCCCCCGGTCGCCAGCGGGTTACTGCATCGCCGACCGCGGTCACCGTGCCGACCACCATGTTGCCCACCACACGCTCCTGCGGTGCTGCAGAAGCCGCCTCGTTGCGCTCTCGTGGCAGGAACATGCGCAACTGCGGGTCAAACTCCTTCCGGTCCAGCACGCACCCCGTCAGCAGGTGCCCTTCCGTCCCGTGTTTTGGCGCTGCAAACGTTACCTGCACGCGCACGTCATGCGGGCCCGGCTCCGGAAGCGTGAACTCCTGCAGGGAGAACGCCTCCCCGTCATATGTCACCAGCCTGCGCATCCCATACCTCCTGATCTACCGGCTTTCCGTTGGTATGCGTGATCCGGCCATATCGTAGCGCAGCAGTGCAGCCAGTGGCCCTTCTACTGGCATGGCTGCGGAGGGTAACAGGTAAGCCGTACCCCCCTGTTGCAACGTGAAGACTGCGGCCGCGTTCAGCAGATCTTCATCGCCCGGCGTCCATGTATCGTGCAGATGCACGGTATGCGTTTCCGGGTCAAACACTCCCGGCTGCTGCGCGCGCGCCGCCACAAAGAGGGTCTCTACCTGACCGAAGGCAGCCGCGCGCACCACGTTCGCAGTATCGGTACAGGTGCGGCGCGTTGTGCCGGCCGCTTCCCGGAAACGCGCGATATCCTGCTGCAGACCCATCTCAAACACCGGTGCTACCAGGGGCCACGCACGGGCATGCAGCTCCTGCGGTCGCAGCGCCTCCGGGTTGCCGATCACACTCTCCCTCAGGATCGGGGCATATTCCGCGTTGCTCCGGTAGATCGGCAGCAGGTAGTCCACGCCCGCCAGCACCAGAGGCGCCCGATCATTTCCGATCACCCGGCACACTCCCTTATCTACCAGATTAAAAAACCGGCCCAACTTCTCCTTGTGACTGTCCTTGAATTCACTGTGACCGTGAAACGGCATACCTGCCCCGTATGCGTTGTTCCGATCGAAGTAAAGCTCATCGGCCTCATCGAACCGGAGCGCATCGGCCAGACTGCGGGGCACGTCCTCACCCAGAGGTAGCTCTGTCAGCCCCTCACGGTCTCCACGCCACAGGCGCACAGCGTTCTGGCTCAACGCCAGCAGGTAGAACCGGCCATCTCCCTGCATCAGGGGCAGCAGGGGAAGCACATGATAGCGCGGCGCAACAATCGCCTTCTCCTCCAGGGGCAGAGGCACCCGAAAACGCTGACACCCTTCGGAGGAACAGAAAATTGCCAGCCCATCGCCGGGGTGCCGCCACAGGTCTGTCTCCTCCACAAGCCGGTGCACGGGCTCCAGAAACGCCTGCGCTTCCGTGCTCGACATTCCCTGTGCCGTCAACTGCCTTTGCGCCTCACGCGTCAGGTTCTTGATGTGACTGATATTCTGCGCATTTTCCTCGGTCCTGTGCATCGGCATAAACAGAGAGACGCACACAGCGGGGGCGTCGGCCAGCAGGCCTTTCAGCGTTGCCAGATCCAATCGGTCGTACATATGTTCTCCTCCGGAACGATGCAGTGTGCGGACACTGCGCGATGATCCCGATACGCAGGCACTATTCCAGAACGCAAAACCCGCTTGATCTGTTCCACTGGTACTCGAAATTCCCCTGCAGGGAGTCTGCATACCCGACTCTTCATCAAATCCGTCTCTCTCAGGTACAATGGCGACACGCAGGCAGGCCACAGCGTCCCTGCGAAACAAGGAGTGCGCGTGACCCGGTTCACACAGGTAACCATTGTTGGCGTTGGGTTGATGGGGGGCTCGCTGGGCATGGCCCTGCGCGCACGTGGCCTCGCCACGACCGTGATCGGCGTCGACCAGAACCCGGATACCCTCCAGCGAGCTCTCGCCATCGGGGCCGTGGATCAGATCGCCACCAGCCTGCGCGCGGGCGTTCGCCAGGCGGATCTGGTGGTGTTTGCAACCCCGGTAGGCGTTCTGCCTGCCCTGCTGCAACAGGCTGCCCCCGACATTCCCGCTCACGCGCTGGTCACCGATCTTGGCAGTGTCAAGCACCGGATTGTGGAGGCCGGGAGCCATTGCTTCGGCAATCGCTTCGTGGGGGGGCATCCCATGACCGGGTCCGAGCAAAACGGCGTTGACGCCGCCAGGGCTGATCTATTTCAGGGAGCGCCATGGGCTCTGGTGCGCCGCAACGCCTTTGTCCTCGAAGAGGACCCGGAGGCAGCCTGTCTCGCCGCGCTCCTGCGAGCTCTTGGCGCCACTCCCGTTCCGCTGCAGGCGCGGCAACACGACCGTCTCGTCGCTCTGGTCAGCCATCTGCCGCACGCCCTCTCCTTCACTTTTGCGCGCACAGTCAACGAGCATCCAGAGGCGGATGTAGCCCGCATGCTGGCCGCAGGGAGCTACCGCGACCTGACCCGCATCGCACAGTCCGACCCGGCTCTCTGGCGTGACATCTTCCTGGACAATCGTGAGGCCCTCCTCGCAGCGCTGCAGGCCTTTTCCGATTATCTCGATGCGCTGCGCGCGCGCATTGAGGACTGCAACCCGGACGAGCTCTGGAAAACGTTGCAGCGCGCCCGACATCCGGCGCGCCGCGAGACGTAGGAAACTCTCTCTGCGGGAACGAACAGGAAAGCGTTATGCAAAACCGCAGCTCTCCATTGCTACGCCTCGGAGTCGTTGGGTGCGACATTGGCCGCAGCCGCTATGGTGCTGTCCTCGCTGCATCGCCGGAGCTCACTGTCACCGCACTGCTCGATACCGATGATGTCGCCGCACGTGCCTGGGCGCGCGAATGTCCTGGAAAGCCTCCGGTCTTCACCGAAACCGAAGCCTTCTTCACCGATCCTGCCCGCATGGACGCGATCCTGATCGCCGCACCGCTTCCAGAAAGGGCCCGGGCCCTGAAGTACGCCCTGCGTTCCGGCAAGCCTGTTCTCTGTGAAGTGCCCCTCACATCCTCACTGGCCGAAACCCGGCAGGTCCTGCAGGAAGCCGAAAGCAACCGTATCCTGCTCATGCCGGCACTTCCTCTTCGATTCGACCCTGCCGTGCTTCACATGACCCTGATGGCCCGTGACGGCCACCTCGGTACGCTCCGTCAGGCGCGGTGCGACTGGACCTATCCCCGGGATGGCGTGGCCACGGCCGAACGTGCGCGCACCCTCTTTGAATACATTGGATGCCAGATCATCGATCTCTGTCTGCAGTGGTTCGGGGGCGCCATCAGCGTCAGTGCCGACCTCGCGTTCCCCGGTGACCCGCGGCGCGAGGACATGCTCGCCACGATCCTGATTACCTGCACACAGGGCCAGGTGACCCTGCGATTGGCCTCCACGCCGGCGCCACAACCCGCCGAACGCCTTCAGCTCATCGGGTCGCGCGCCGCGCTGGAACGCGTCGCCGGGACCTGTGTGGCCTCGCCAGTCCCGCAGCTCTCTCGACATGCCCCAGGGCGCCCTGCAGAGCCTGTTCTCTACTCGCAGGATGCCTCCGGTACTCCCGTGGCCGTTGCACGCCGCCACGCCCTGCTGCACCACTTCGCTCTCTGTGTACAGGGGCACCAGCAACCGCAACTCCACCCTGCTGACATCCACGCCGCACAGGAAGTTCTTGCTGCTGCCTGCCTCTCGCACAGGGAGGGCATCAAGGTCTCCCTGCCTGTCAATGCGCCGCACGCGCCCCGGGCTCTGCCCCCCGGAACGCTCTAACCTGTCAGGCCCCAGCGACGCCGTACGCTCCGCTCCAGCCGGGCAAACAGCAGTCGGTCCGCCACCACGCCGATCCCGACCATGATCGTCATGACAGCCACCACCAGGCTCATGTCATTCAGGTCCCGACCAACCATCAGCATCTGCCCCAGACCGAGGCCCCCCGTCGATACCGACAGCAGCTCCCCGGCTACCAGTGAGCGCCACGCGAACGCCCACCCCTGCTTCGCCCCGCTGATCACCGAAGGAAATGCAGCTGGCAGGATCACCTCACCGTACAGACGCCAGCCACGCGCCCCCATCATCCGTGCCGCCCGTACATACAGCGGAGGAGTGTTCTGTACCCCGTCGCTCACCGCGATCACAATCGCTAGCAGTGCACCCATCAGCGTAACAAACAGGATCGCGCGCTCGCTCAGGCCGAACCAGAGCACTGCCAGAGGCAACCAGCAAAAAGAGGGCAACGTTTGCAGGCCCAGCGCAAACGTGCCCAGCGTCCGGCGTACCACACTCACGGAGCCGTTCAGGAGCCCCAGAGGCACTCCAATCACCATTGCCAGCGCGAACGCCACCCCCAGGCGCACCAGACTGATCCGCGTGGCCAGCACCAGCGAACCGTCTTGCAGACCGGCAACCAGTGCCCGGCTCACCTCAATGGGACCCGGCAACAGATAGCCGGGCCACCACTCCCGTCTATATCCCGTCTCCCATAACCCCAGCATCAGGATGAAGAAGCAGATCGGGATCACTGCCTCGGCCACCCGCCTGTACAGCGTCAAGATCACTCTCCTCCCGCACAATCTTGGCGATCTCGTCCCGCAGATTCGCCATAATCCGTGCCGCCACACGCGCCGTATCCGGATGCTCCGGGACCCGTGGGCGTGGCAGCGCGATCCGTAACTCCTGCTTGACGCACCCGGGGCGCGTCCCCATGCAAATCACCCGATCGCCCAGTG
>JANWZQ010000043.1 GCA_025054835.1 Chthonomonadaceae bacterium | reverse complement strand
TTGGTTCCGGCTTTGGAGGAGCGTTGCTGGCCATGGTAGCGCATCGCGTGGGGCGATCGGTCGTGTTGCTGGAGCGAGGGCAACACCCGCGTTTCGCGATCGGTGAGTCGACCTCTCCACTCATGAACCTGCTGCTGGAAGAGTTAGGTGAGGAGTATGCGCTACCCCGCCTGCTCCCTCTGACCACTTTCGGGGCATGGCAACGTGCCTATCCACAGATCGCCTGTGGGCTCAAGCGAGGCTTCACCTACTACCATCATCGCGAGGGAGAGGCGTTCTCTGGATGTCCGGATCGGAGCGATCAGCTGATGGTGGCCGCCAGCCCCGGGGATGAGGTTGCCGATACACACTGGTTCCGGGCGGATGTCGATGCCTTTCTGGTGCGCGAGGCGATCACACAGGGAGTGGAATATCTGGATCGGACCGTGGTGCACACTCTGGAGCGCTCTGGCGACTCGGTGATCCTGAGAGGGGAGCGTGAGGGCTTGCCTGCACGTGTCACGGCTCGCTTTGTGGTGGATGCAACCGGCCCGCGGGGACTGCTGAGCCGTTTGCTCGGATTGCAGGAGGCCGGCTTCCCGGGATATCCGCACACGCAGGCGCTCTATACCCATTTCCTGCATGTGCGGCGTTGCGATACCATGGACGATTTCCGCACAGCAGAGGAACCGCCCTATCCGCCCGATGATGCCGCCCTGCATCATCTCTTTCCGGGAGGATGGATGTGGGTGTTGCGGTTCAATAACGGTGTTACCAGCGCCGGGATTGCTGTGCAGGACACTCTGGCCCGGGAGTTGCAGTTGCCGGAAGGGGAGCCTGCGTGGCGCCGCTTTCTGGAGCGTTTCCCTTCCATCCGCGAACAGTTCGCAGACGCGCAACCCGTGCAACCCTTCCACTACCTGCCCCGTATGGCGTATCGATGTGCCCGTGCCGCCGGGGACTGCTGGGCTCTGCTGCCGTCGGCTGCGGCATTTGTGGACCCGCTCTTCAGCACCGGCATGCCGCTGACTCTCCTTGGCCTCCAGCGACTGGGCCGGATCTTTGCGGAGGATTGGGAGACCGGGCGCATGTCCGTACGCCTGGAGGCGTACGAACGCGCCACGCTGGATGAGGCAGACCATGTGGCGCGCTTCATTGCCGGATGCTATGCCGCGTTTCCTCGCTTTCCGGTGTTCGTGGCTCTCTCCATGTTCTACTTCGCTGCGGCCAGCTTCAGTGAGACAGCGCGGCGGGTGGGCAGGGCTGAAATGGCAACACGCTTCCTGCTGGGAAACGACCCGGAGTTTACTGCGCAGCTCTGCCGGCACGTGGACCGGGTCGCATGCGGCCTGCAACCGTCCGATCTGGATGCCTTTTTCCAGAGCGTTCGCAGGGCCATCATGCCACGCAATGTTGCGGGGCTTGCCGAGCCTGACAAACGCAACTGGTACGGCGTGGACCTTCAGGATCTCGTGCGCAACGCCGATAAGCTGGGAATGACTCCGCACGCCATGCAGCGGATCCTCCAGAGCGCACCATGGGCCTGCCCGATGAAGGCTACCGGGGCGCGCTGAGTGTGCGGGGTGGCTTCATCGCGTTCAGGAAGCGATTGGGGGCTACATAGCGCGTATGGTACTCCTCCCAGTCTTTCGGGAAGCGGCGGTAGACCGGATCGTTCTCCAGCTCCGTGGGAGGTGTGTTGTACGCTTTCTGGCCATGGTAGGGCAGAGGCAGCACGGTACGCGAGAAAGTCGTGTTGAAATTACCGTCCTTTACCCAGCCGTCACCGATGAGCACGAAGTCACGCACCCATCCGCTGGGCGGGGGAGGCAGCGCCGGGAAGCGCAACGCCAGTTCATCACCGGCGTTCATGATCACGTAGCGATCGTCCACTTTTTCTAACAGGGGGCGCACGTCTCCGTGCCGTGTGTAGTACCCCTCCAGATCGAGCCACGACTGCTCGGTGCCCGCCAGCGCGTCATATTCGGCGGTTTCCGGTGTGGAGGTATCACCCTGTATGGGGGCGGAGAACCCCCGGTAGCGCAACGTTGCTGTGGAGAGCGCCAGACGGTGTTTCTGCAGGGGGGTGTCTGGCAGGCCGGTAGCGTATCCGATGAAGTCCCAGTAGATTTCCAGGTTGGTGCGCAGGCGTAGTTGTCGTGGTACTCCCGGTCGGAACAAGCCGGTCAGGTTCAACACCACGGTTTTGATCTTACCCGCAGGGAAGCCCAGGCCCGGCCCGGCAGTTCTCCAGCCTCCGCGCCCGTCCGGAACTTCCAGACTCAGACCCCGGGGAGGGGCATGGCTCCCCTGACTGATCGCCACGTTAATGGAGCTGTCCGTCGGGTGGATCCATCCTGTTGCGATCAGGTAGAGGGGGCGATTGGCGGGCGCGTCGGTCCCGATCTGGACCTGCACGTAGTGGTCCCGCGTCACGCCCTGATACTGCCCCCTGCCAAACGTGTCCAGGTGCTGGCCATCCCGCTTCTGGACAATCGCGGTCACGTCGTTGCCAAGGTCATCAACGGCGCGCAGCACAGGCCGGACCGGCGTGGTCGCGATCACGGCGAGAGGTGGCGGCGGGACTGCGAAGCGCTCGTCCACGAACACCTCGGTGCCTTCAGGATGGTCGACGGCCATCAGAGCCAGGTGGTCGAAGAAGTGTGTCTCCCACAGTTCCGCACAGATCCGCAGGTCATACTGCCCATCCCGTGGAGCCAGCTGATCTCCCCGGATCCTGACCCAGTCTTCCGTTTGCTCGATGCCTGCCGTGTCCTGCGCGTTGATCCTGAGCCCCAGCGGAGAGCGCCAGATGCAGTCGGTCACAAAGCCCATCTTCTGTCCGTTCCAGGCAAACAGCCATGGGCAGGATCCGCCAAGCCGGTATGGAGCCAGAATGGTCTGATCGGCCTGCATCTGTCCGTTCTCCGCGTCGGGGAATTCGGAGCGCGGGTATCCGTTGGGCCAGATGATGCGTACCGCTGCGGTCTGTGTGTTCTCGCCAAGCCCGAAGTGCATCGTGGGGCCGGTGATCGGTTGCTTGACGTAGAGCAGGCCCGCGCGCAGTTCCATCTCACCTCCGATGCCAAACGAGTTGATCCGGTCGTCTCCATCTCCGGGGCGCGCGCGCGGTCGGATGTTCTGCCAGTGGTAGTTCTTCGTACCCGTGTTGACCAGTCGTACAGCCCTGCCACTGGCATCCACCCCGAAGAGATGCAGGCGTCCATTGTCCGGTGTGGTGGCCACGCGCAGGCGATACACTGCTGGCAACGACGGGAGGGCGCGCAGTGCGCCCTGCGTGTCGCTGAGCCATACGGCGGATCGTGTGCCTGCGGTACCGATCAGGTCCAGACCACCATTGTTATCCAGGTCAGCCCAGTAGAGCCGCGCGGTACCGTCTTCCGGGGCCTCGCTCCATTGAGTTAACTCTGTTACTTCCCATGCGGTGTCACTGGAGTTGCGAGAGATCCGGCGGATGTTGCCACCGGAATAGAGCGCAATGAAATCGAGAACACCGTCCCGGTTCGCGTCGGCGACGGAGACAGCGAGACATCGGCCTTCTGCTTGCGGCGGGTCCCATGCCCGGAAGTTGCCGGCACGCATGTTCTCAAACACGGTCAACCGGCCCTGAGCGTCCACGAAGGCGGCGTCCGGGTCGCCATGCGCGTTCACGTCGCCCCACGCGAAGCCCCGAACGTTCTGCGCACCCGCAAACGGAGTGACAACGTTCCATGTGCCGTCACCGTTGTTGCGGGCGACGAAAGGCGCGCCACGGACCGGTGCGACGATCAGATCGAGATCGCCGTCGGCCTCGTAATCCACAGCCCACAGGCCCGCCAGGGGAGTGTTGAGAACCGTTGCTGGCAGTCGTGACTGCGGGGTAACGTCTTCGAAACGGCTTATCTGGCTGGCCGTGTTGAACTGCTGCCGGTACAGCCGCAGGCCTCCTGCACCGGCGCAGGCCAGATCCATCTTGAAGTCGTCGCTGAAGTCCAGAGCCACAATGCTGTCCGGGCCGGGAGGGCTCGCACTCGCGCCTCCGGGGAAGGCCAGAGTCATCGCGGGGATGTTGCCAGCAAGGGGCTGGATCCGTACCTGCGTGCCACTGGCCAGAACGGCGAAGAGGCCGGTTTCCTTCTGTGGCCTGACCTGAGGTTGCTTCTGACGGAACTCATTGGCGATCCATTCTGCCAGTTCTGGAACCAGCGTCACGGTCTGACAGTGCGTCCAGCGGTTCGAACCCGGTACGTCCAGCGGGTTAGCGCGCAGTGTCAGCTCCATGTCAGGCGGTGCGGGCTCCGGAGAGGGATTGGGCAGGCGCATGAACTGCTGGAATGGCTGTTTCAGGTCCAGTTCGGCGAGCGCGGACTGGTAGGCTGCAGTTCTCCGTGTGAGGAAGCCGACCTGCGTGATCCTCGCCCATGCCGCACGGACGTCGGGACCGCGCACAGCCTGTTGTGCCTCCCGAAATTTGGCCTGCGCATCAGGCTTCCAGAAGGGAGCGTAGGTGCCGATGCGCTCTACCAGCTGGCGCGTGGTCTCTGCATCGTTACCTCTGGCCGCGCTCTGTGCACGCTCAATGAGCACGACCAGGTTATCCGGCTGCACCTGCAGGAAGCGGTCCAGTGCTGCAACCATCTCTTTCTCTGCGTCGGGACCGGACTGTCGCTTCCACTCCTGTGCCAGTGCATACCACGCCCGGATATTGCTCGGGTCAGCCTCGATCGCTTTCCGGAAGTGTTCGATGGCCCCGGGGGTGCGCAGCTGTGTGCTCTCGAGATGTCCCAGCTGCATCTCGATGAAGCTCCTTCCGGGACCTGTGGCGGGGGCCAGACGGAGCGCTTTTTCCAGAGATCGACGGGCTTCCTCGGGCCTGTTAAGCTGAGTGAACTGGAACAGGCCCAGATTGGCCCATGCGGCGGGCTCCTCAGGAACCAGCTCGGTAGCCCGTACCAGATAGCTCTGAGTCGTGGTCACAAAGTCACTGACCTTGCCGCTGGTCTGGTAGGCGAGTACGCCGGCGTAAAACGTGGCGACCATCTGCGCATACGTGTCCGGAGCTACCTGTAACGGCGTGCCGGCGCCGGTGCTGCCCGGTCCTGAAGCTGGCCCGCGGCAACCGGTGCCTGCGGTTCCGAATAGCAGACTGAGACAGAGAAGGGCGCTCAACAGAATGCCGGGGCGTGGAGGAGTGGGGGAGAGACGCATTTCCGTACGTCCTTCGAATGCAGATGGATGATACGTGCCCGGGAAGCGATCCTGGCCGGGGAACTGCCGGGCCTGACGCAGGCGATTGTAGCAGGATGAGATTAAAATTTCCTTAAAAAATCCTTAAAGGTTTTTAATTTTTCTGTGGCGCGCTCTTCTGGAGCAGACGGGTTGCAGGGTGATTTGCTCTGGTTTTCCTTCTGGTGCTACAATAGGACATCTCGCACGCAAAGGTGAAGAAAGGACAATTCCGGTGGCTACTCCGCACAACCTCTTCAACACGTTGCAACCATTCACTTTTGGTCAGGGGCAGAGCGGTCATTTCTATTCGCTTCCACAGCTGGAAGCGGAGGGCGTGGGGCCGGTGTCCCGCCTGCCGGTCAGCATCCGGATCGTGCTGGAGTCTGTGTTGCGCAATGTGGACGGCAAGCGGGTGACGCAGGACGATGTCTGCGCTCTGGCCAACTGGCAGCCGCGCGCGGAACGCGTTCGTGAGATCCCATTTATTGTGGCCCGTATCGTGCTGCAGGATTTTACCGGGGTGCCTCTGCTGGTGGACCTGGCTGCCATGCGTTCCGCGGTTGCACGCATGGGCAAAGACCCCGGCATCATTGAGCCACTGGTTCCGGTAGATCTGGTGGTGGATCATTCCGTGCAGGTGGATTATGCGGGCGTGCCGGACGCGTTGCAGCGCAACATGGAGATCGAATTCCGGCGCAATCAGGCCCGCTATCAGTTCTTGAAATGGGGGACGCAGGCCTTCCAGGGGTTCCGGGTTATCCCCCCCGGGATCGGCATTGTGCATCAGGTGAATCTGGAGTATCTGGCGCAGGGAGTGCTGTCGCAGGACGGCGTCTACTACCCGGACACACTCGTCGGGACTGACTCGCATACCACCATGATCAACGGTCTGGGGATCGTGGGATGGGGTGTGGGAGGGATCGAGGCCGAGGCTGGCATGCTAGGACAACCGGTCTACTTCCTCACCCCCGATGTGGTCGGTGTGCATCTGACGGGGACGTTGCGCCCGGGCGTCACTGCTACCGACCTGGTGCTGACTCTCACGGAGATGCTGCGCCGGTTCGGAGTGGTGGGCAAATTCGTGGAGTTCCACGGTGACGGCGCAGCGTCTCTCTCGCTAACCGACCGGGCAACGATCGCCAACATGGCGCCCGAGTATGGTGCGACCATGGGGTTCTTCCCGGTCGATGAAGAGTCCTGCCGTTATCTGGCGGCGACCGGGCGCACCGAGGCGCAGGTCGATGCCTTCCGGCAGTACTTCCGGGCACAGGGGATGTTCGGTATGCCTCAGAGGGGGCAGATCGACTACAGTGAGTTGCTGGAACTGGACCTGAGCACGGTGGAGCCGAGCGTGGCAGGGCCGAAGCGGCCTCAGGATCGTATTCCGCTCTCCGGGGTCAAGGCGCGATTTCTGGACCTGCTGGGTAAACCCATTACCGAGAACGGCTATGGACAGACGGATCGGGAAAAACGCGTTGCGCTGCAGTTGCGCCGGGATAAGGGGGCGTTCGCTCCAGAAGCAGATCCGGTAGCGACTGAGATCGGCCATGGTGCAGTGGTCATTGCAGCAATCACCTCCTGCACCAACACATCCAATCCCACTGTGATGCTGGCCGCCGGTTTGCTCGCCAGAAAGGCCGTGGAGCGGGGACTGCAGTTGCGGCCCTATGTGAAAGCGTCGCTCGCGCCGGGCTCGCGGGTGGTCACAGACTACCTGAACCGCACCGGCCTGCAAGCCTACCTGGATGCGCTGGGATTCAACACTGTTGGCTACGGGTGTACGACCTGCATCGGGAACTCCGGTCCGCTGGATCCTTTGCTGGAGGAGACGATCATGCAGAACGATCTGGTCGTCGCCAGTGTGCTTTCGGGCAATCGCAACTTCGAAGCCCGGGTACATCAGAGCGTCCGGGCGAACTTCCTGATGTCGCCACCCCTGGTGGTGGCCTTTGCGCTGGCCGGGCGGGTGGACATCGACCTGACGCGTGAGCCACTGGCACAGGATCGTGAGGGACGTGACGTCTACCTGCAGGACATCTGGCCCGGCTATGAGGAGATCCAGAGCGCGCTCGGTGCCGCCATGGACCCGGAGGCCTATCGGCGCCTGTATCGCGACTTCGAGGCACAGAATCCTCTCTGGCAGAGTGTGCCGTCGCCGGCGGGCAAGGTCTATCAGTGGGATCCGGCCTCCACTTACATTCAGGAGCCGCCCTATTTTGAGAACTTCCGTATGGAGCTGGAACCGGTGCAGGACATCCGGGGAGCGCGTGCGCTGGCGATCTTCGGCGACTCGGTCACCACGGACCACATCAGTCCGGCGGGCGCGATACGGCCTGCTTCACCGGCGGGCCGGTATCTGATCGAGCAGGGGGTTGCGGTGGAGGATTTTAACTCCTACGGCTCGCGCAGGGGCAACGACCGGGTGATGGTGCGAGGCACCTTTGCCAACGTCCGGATCAAGAACCTGATGGTCCCCGGTGTGGAAGGGGGCGTTACAGTGCACCAGCCGTCCGGGGAGCAGATGGCTATCTACGATGCCTGCATGCGCTACGCGCAGGAGAACGTGCCGTTGATGGTCTTCGCCGGGCAAGAGTATGGCACAGGAAGCAGTCGGGACTGGGCTGCCAAGGGCACGCGCCTTCTGGGAGTGCGCGCGGTAGTGGCGCAGAGCTTCGAGCGGATCCATCGTTCGAACCTGGTCGGTATGGGGGTGCTGCCACTGCAGTTTCGCGAGGGAGTAAGCGCGGCCACGCTCGAGTTGAACGGCACCGAGACCTTCGATCTGCTCGGGCTGGAGCAGGGGATCACACCGCGCGCCACAGTTACCCTGGTCATTCGTCGATCCAGTGGAGAGGTACAGGAGGAGCCGCTTACTCTGCGCATCGACACGCCGATCGAGGTGGAATACTATCAGCACGGGGGCATCCTGCCCTACGTGTTGCGCCAGCTGATTGCCAGTGCGTAACCCTCCGGTCTTTATCTCCCTGTACGTACCGGTCTCTTGCAAATCTGCAGGAGACCGGTGATCTTCTGTTCCGCTTCCTCCTGAACTTGCCTCTCCTTAAACCAAGCTTAAACTCCGGTTAAACTGTTGTTAACCCCGGTGTTGGTACAATAACCTGCAGGGACATGCCGGTCATGAGAATGCCCCGGATACAACATTGTGCACGCCATCCTGAGGCGGGTTCAGGCGCAGAACAGGAGGCGAAGCATGACGGAGGTGTACATGCGACAGAAAAGCCATGCTTTCACATTGATTGAGCTTCTGGTCGTGATCGCAATTATTGCCGTTCTGGCAGCGATTCTTTTTCCGGTGTTCGCGCAGGCCCGGGAGCGTGCCCGCGCAACCACATGCATGTCCAACAGCCGCCAGATGGGAAATGCCCTGCAGATGTATCTGCAGGACTACGATGAGACGTTCCACAAGGGCGCGGGCCTGCGCTCCAACGGTGAATACGGTTTCGGCCCGCACAGCAACATCCGCGGATGGGCCAACTGGCCCTACTTCTACGGGCCGTACATCAAGAACGCGCAGATTTTCGACTGCCCTTCCAGCCCGGATACGGCGAGCCAGGTCACGCAGAACGAGTGGGGCAATGATGGCAACTACGGATACAACTACAGCGGTCTGACCCGGGATCAGGGAACGCCGCCGCGCATTCAGGCGGAGCTGGATGCAGTAGCGGAGACTTTCGTGTTTTTCGATAGCGGGGATCCTGCGGTACGTGCCGGAACCAACGACTGGCCCGGTCTGCTGGAAGAGCTGGATCTCAATCTCAACTGTGACTCCAACCAGTGGACCGGTGGGTACACCCGGGAGTGTGCTCTGCGGCACTTCAAGCGGTGCAACGTTGTCTTCGCGGACGGACATGCCAGATCGGTGGACTGGGTCCGGCTCCTGACGCGCAAGGCAGACAATGTAGCTCCGTGGATGATCAACTGGTCGGACTGTAATCCCCTCTGCCCGCCGCCCAGTGTGGGCCCGGGGCGGTGCTTCGATCCGAACCGCCTGCCGTAGAGCGATCTGCAGACGCGTTCGAAACATCAACGAAATTTAACCTCCACTTAATTCTGCCTTAAAGCGTTGCGGATATGATTTTCGCGCAAGTGCGACAGTTACGATACGCACTCTCTGTGCAGTGGTTCAGAGGAAAGGTGAGATCTCGATGAGAACACGAAATTGCTTTCTGGCTCTCGCCGCTGTATTGCTGGCAGGAGCCTCGACCGATGTGGCTCTGGCCGACGTGGAGCACGGCAATATTCAGGTGATCCAGCTGGATCCCAACAACAACCCTACTTCGATCATCCTGACGAAGGCCAGCGGCACGCCCGGTTTCAGCGTGATCCCGGAAACCAGCAACCGGGGCGACTACGTTGTCGCTTTCGGCACGGAGAATGACTTCCTGTCGGGCATTCTGCTTACTGCAGTGCGTCAGAATGGGCGCGACAATGCGTTGCCCCCCAACTCCGGTGGGTACCCGGGGCAGGTAGGTCTGGCTTTTGCAACCAGCTCAATCTCTCTCAACAATACGTCGAACTTGCTGGCAAGCACCGGGTATTTCGTGCCTCTCCATCAGGCTCCCGATGGCGATGAGATCAACATGGACGTGGCCGTTGCGCACTTCAAGTATGCGGATGGCTGGCTCGGTGGGGTTGCGCTCAACCTCAACGATACGGGTGGTTTCGCCAACAACAGCACGCTCAACGCCTTTGCGGGCGCCGCATCGATCCAGATGAATGTGCACTTCTTCGACCCGCCTGAGACCGTTGGCATTTACGAGTTGATCCATCCGCAGATCGATAGCCGGACCGGTGTTCTGATTGTGAATGGCGCCAAGAACGAGGACAACTATGCGCTCTCTCGCGCCAACGCAGACGGTACCTTCACCATCATCTGCAAGGACAATGGCACCAACGGTTCTTCCTACGAGAACGATCCGGTAGCCTTTGTCTACATTCCGGCCACGGCAGTCAACCTGACGGCGGGCCGGGTAGATACGGATGGCACCCTGTTGTTGACGATCAACGGGGGCACCGGCGCGCCCACGGTCACAAAAATCGGTGTTGGGCGGCATCGGCTGACCATTGCGGGGCAGTCGCCTGCGACCGGTACGTTGCTGATCAGCCCGGAAGGGGGGCGCGGCGAGAACGTGGACAACATTGTCACGTATGAGGCCGATGGCGACGGCTGGATCATCGAGACGCGAGACCTGCCGGCAGAGCCTCCTACATTGCAGGACCCACGATTTACTGACGAGAACGGCAATCGGCTTCCTGTTCCGATCTTCAGTTTCGTCTTCCTTCCCAACAGTGGTCAGGTTTTTCCGTACCCACAGGGGTTCACGGTATCGGGGCGAGTTTCTGTAGTCGATGCTCCCGGGAGCCCGGCCAATCGCCCTCTGGATCTCACCTTCACTCCACTCGGAGGGGGCACACCGATCCAGCAGACCGTGACGCCCGGCGTTGACGGTTCCTTCACTTCCCGACCGGTACCGGCGGGCCTCTACCGGCTCCGGGCACGCTTTGCCCGCACGCTCTCCTTCGCGGCCGATGTGGACCTGACGGGCGGTAACCTGTCCGGCCTGCAGGTCGCACTTCGCGCCGGTGACGCCAACGACGACAACGCGGTGGACGTGTTCGATCTTGCCGAACTCGTGTCTGCCTTCGACTCCTTCCCGGGCGCGCCGAACTGGAACAACGGGAGCGCGGACTTCAACTACGACGACTCGGTGGACGTTCTCGATCTGGACATTCTGGTTCGCAACTTCGACGCGTTCGGTGACGAGTAACCTGCTTCGCTCTCGCGCCGGAACGCGGTGAGCGAACGTGCAACAGCGGAACGGCCCACAGGATGTATTTCCTGCGGGCCGTCTGCCTGTTACGTGAGCGGCTACAGCTTCAGGTCAATCAACCCGCTGATGCCCACGCCCGGAACACGCTTGATGTTAGTTACGTTGCTGGTCGCAACCGGTACCAATCCGCGGATCCGAACACCAGCTGCGCGGAAATTCCCCTCGATCTGCGCTACGGCGCTCACCTTGTTGACGGCGTCGGGAGGACCCATGACCTGACATGCACCGACCTGTGTACCGGTTCCGGCGGAAAGGATCGGCACGACCTTGGTAGCATAGGTTGCCGTGCTGTCCTGCGTACGGGTCAGATCGTTGATAGCCTTGTTGATGTCCTTGCCGAAGCGTGAGACCAGGAAGGCAACGCCCCCACCTTTCAGGACGGAACCCAGCTGTGCTGTGGCCACTCCGCCGACAAACAGCAGGGTTACTACCAGAACCAGGTTGAGTTTTCGCCTCATTTTCTACTCCTCGAATGTAGTGTGGGATCAGCCGGCACGTTGCTTGAGCAGATCCCGGATTTCGCTCAGCAGCTCCTCCTCGCGTGTGGGGGGAGTAGGTGCCGGCGGTGTTGCGGGTTGCTCGCGACGCAGACGGTTGATCGTCTTGACCATCACGAAGATGACAAAGGCCAGGATGAGGAAATTGATGATTGTGGTGAAAAATGCCCCGTACGCCAGCGTCGGTCCGGCCTTGCGTGCGTCTGCGAGCGTGGTTGCGTTGCTGCCTACCAGACTGACAAACTTATTGGAGAAGTCCACCTTTCCGATGATGAGGCCCAGTACCGGATTGATGATGTCATTGACCATCGAGTCAACGATTTTGCCAAACGCCCCGCCAATGATCACACCGACCGCCAGATCGATCACGTTGCCACGCAGGGCAAATTCCTTGAACTCCTGTATGAAGCTTGCCAAAGCCGCTCTCCTTTTCTGCACGACGGAACGGACCTCTGATACATGCATACGCAGGCACGGACTCAGAAGGAGCCCGATGCCCATCCATGTGCCTCTATGATGGGATGCATCCCTTCTTCAGGGCAATATGCGCTTCCATACGCCCTCGTACACGAACTCTGCCGGGCCACTCATAAGAATGGACTGGCCGTCCATCCACTGAATTCGCAACGATCCGCCGTGGCTGTGCACATGGATCGGCGCATTTCCCCGGGGTATACGTCCTTCCAGGATTGCAGCGACAGCTGCCGCGCAGGCGCCAGTGCCGCATCCCCAGGTCTCACCAACGCCTCGTTCCCAGATGCGCATGGAAATCTGCGCGGGACCTGTGATCTGACACCACATCAGGCTGGTGCGCTCCGGGAAGAGCGGGTGATGTTCCACCATCGGGCTGATGGTCTGGAACTGCGGGTTGTCTGGCAGCGCGTTGACGAAGGTGACAGCATGTGTAGATCCTGTGGAGAGCACGGTAACTGGCAGCACCGTGCCGTCCGGTAAGGGCAGGGGATAGCGCAGAACTGGTTCCTGCGATGCCCGCATCGGGATCTCAGGGGGTGCGAAACGCGGAGGACCCATATCCACAATGATTTCTGAGATCTCTCCGGAAGAATGGTAAGAGAGATACACGGTGCGAACGCCGTTCAGCACCTCGATAGTGAGCTGGTCTGAGGGTGGTATCCGGGCGCGCTCCACAGCGTAACGGGCCACGCATCGCAACCCGTTGCCGCACACATCCTCTGTTCCGTCCGGGTTGAACATCCGCATGCGCAGGTCGGCGTGCGGGGTCTCGCTCAGCACCAGAAGTCCATCGGCGCCCACGCCATACCGGCGATGGCACACGATCGGCGCCAGAGCAGACCAGTCCAGCATGTGCTCCCGTCCGTCCACAACCACAAAGTCGTTGCCCACCCCTTGCATCTTGGTGAATCGGAGGGGCATGCGGAATACGTCAGAGGTTCTGCAGGGCAATGAGGTCAACCCTTCAGAGCTTCCGCGCCACCTACAATCTCGGAGATCTCACGCGTGATGTTGGCCTGACGCACCCGGTTCATCTGCAGGGTCAGAGTCGTGATCATTTTACCGGCGTTATCCGTGGCCGAACTCATGGACGTCATGCGCGCGCCATGTTCGCTGGCCAGCGACTCCAGTAACGCCTGATAGACCTGTCCTTCCAGATAACGGGGTAGAAGGGCGCGCAGGAGTTGCTCTGCAGATGGCTCGAAGATCGGCGGGACGTCATTCGGGGGTGCGCCTTCCTCCGAAGTAGCCTGTGGAGTGACGATGGGAAGCAGCTGGACATCGACGGGCTTTTGCGAGATAGGCGAGTAAAAGCGGGTGTAGAGCATGTAGAGCGCGTCGATCTCTTCTTTCTCGAAAGCTTCGCGCAGAACGCGGGTGATCTCCCGGGACTCTCCAGCGCTGACGCCGGTGTTATTGATGTAGAAGTCACGCACCACGCGGTAGCCGCGCCTGCGGAAGAACTGCACGCCTTTACGCCCGACGACATAGAGTCGGAGTCGGTCTCGATCGTACGTCCGTATCATCTCCATGGCCCGTCGCAGGATCGCTGAATTGTAGGAGCCTGCCAGACCACGGTCGGCGGTGATGATCAGAAAGCCGATATTCCGGGGCGTGCGTACAGCGAGCAATGGATGCTCGACGTGTCCGCCGACCGTCCGGGCCAGATGCTCCATCATCTCCTGCATTGTCCGGGCGTACGGTCGAGCCGCCTGCACGCGGTCCTGGGCACGCTTCAGGCGCGCTGCCGCGACCATCTTCATGGCTTTGGTGATTTGCTGTATGTTTCTGGCAACACGAATGCGTTGTCGTACCTGTCGGATAGTAGCCATACCTGCCTCTTCACTCCGGGGATGCGCTACCGCCGTACAGCCGCAAGCAGGGCATCGATCAGAGCGTTATCCGCGCCGGCCGGGTCGTCGGGGTAGCGGGCAGCGATGTCCCGCGCGAACGCCTTGAATTCGTCCACATGCACCGCGCGTCGCCCGTTTTTTTCAGAGAGATAGGTTGCGCCGACAATTGCCGAACACTCCGCGCCGAATTCGGCGGTGCTGATCGAAGGCGTGTTATTGCGGATGCACTCAACCATATTGAGGATCTCGCCGTAGAAGGAGGAGGGCCAGTGCTGCCACGTAGGGCCACTCACCTCGATCCGACGGGCCTCGCGGTCATAGGCGTCATACACCACAGCGAAGCGCCGATCCCCATCATTCTGGAAGAGGATTTTACCCGTTGTGCCGATGATCGCCGTGTCGGGCGAGTCGCGGTGGCTCCAGGAACCTTCCACATGCGCGGTAGCCCATGCGCCGGTCTGCGGGTGCTCGAAACGGATCAGAATGTGCGCATCATCGTCTACAGTTACCTTCTGGAACCGCCCATCGATGATGCGGTTGGGCATGCGGATCGACATCCCGAAAGGCTCCGCGGCCTTGACGAGCGTGGGGCGCTTATCGAGCCCGCTGATGTACCATGAGGCGCCGATGGCATGGATGCCGTTGTCCAGCAGGGCGCCTCCACCGCCATATTCCGGGTTCCAGAACTTGCCTGCGCCCTCCGGGCCACCATGTGCGGTGGCGAGAAACATGAGCACCGGCTCGCCGATAACGCCTGCGTCAACCAGCTTCTTGGCGGTGTAGTAGTCACGGTCCCAGAGCCAGTTTTCGTTGTGCTGGTAAAGCTTGCCGGTGCGATGCACGGTGGCGATCAGACGCTCAGCCTCCAGCCAGGAACGCGAAATGGGCTTTTCGCACATCACATGGATCCCGGCCTCCAGCGCACGAATGGAGAGGGGAACATGCAGGAACGGCTGGGTGCAGATGTCGACCAGATCCGGTCGGATCTCCTCGATCACTTCGCTGATGTCATGTACGAAACGGACTGCGGCCAGATCGCGTTCCAAGCGTTCAGCTGTATCGGTATCTTTGCGCTCTCGCGCCTGCTCGATCTTCGCGAACATCAAGCTCTGATAGCGCGCCCGGGTCAGGCGATGTGCCTCCGGGTCGGGGTCACAGAACGCAACCAGTTGCGCCTGCGGGATGTCCGGATAGACAGGGAGGTGCGCGCCACGGAAGATGCTGCCAGTACCGATTGCTGCGACGCGCACGCGCTGTTCTGGTTCCATACGCGAATGTTCTTTCTGTGTTTGAGTCCGGATGATGGGTGCGGCACCTGCAGGCGCCTGCGCTACCTGTGTGCTGTCCTGAGAGGACCGGGAGATCTCTGACGCAGGGGCGTCCTCTGGAGGAGAGGGTGGAGGGGGCAGGGGTTCCGCAGTTGCCGGCGTGACAGGCTCTGTGGTGGCAGTAGCATCCTGTACATTCTCCCGGGGCTCGCTAACCGGCTGCCGGGGGATCACGAGGCCTGAAGGCAGGGGAGCATGAGGTGCTACAGGAGGGACATTCTGCACAGCAGGGGGTGGGGCTGGCAGGTCCGGAGGTGCTGCTATTCGGTCCGCTGGCTCTGGAGAGGGTGGAGCCGGCTCGCTGTCGACAGGCGCGTCGAGCTCGATGTAGCGCATGGAAGTGGCAGGTGCGCCTGCCTGCGCGCCCGGCTCGTTCGGCGTCGATGCAGAACCCGGCTCTGAGCGCGGGGCTTCGATCTGGGACTCGAGTGCGCGCAGCATTTCTTCCGCACTCTGTTCCGGGGTTGGACCCGCAGGAGAAACCGGGTCTACCGGTCGTCCGGCGAGCTCCGCACGGGCGTCTGCCTCATGCTGCAACTGACGGACTTTCTCTGTGGCGCGACTCCAGAGGTCTTCTGCTTCGGCAGAGGACCGGGTGGTTTCCATCTGCCGGAGCCGGAGGTCCAGCTCGCTGGCCTGTTGTTGCAGCTGCGCTTCCTGACGGGGCAGGTTCGCCTTGGCAGCCTCAGCCTCAGCCTCAGCCTCAGCGAGGCGAGCGCGAGCGTGCTCCAGCTCGGCAGCGCACCGGTCCCGCTCCGCACGAATTTCTGCGGCGAGCGCCGGGTTGTTGATCTGGTCAGCCAGGCGAGCCTTCTGCTCCAGATCAGTGACGCGCCGCTCCAGTTGCTGAACCTCTTCGTAGACTTTGTTGCGCCGCATGACCAGCAGCACAACGCTTTCGCGGGCCTGCGAGAGCGCGTTACGGATCTCCTGCAGCGCTTCACGCAGTCGGGATCTGGGGTCTTCGGACATGGCAATCCGCCCTACGGTGTGAACTGTGCTTTGAACGCCTCGATAGCTCTGGAGAGTGTTTGCTCGGTGTCGGCATCGAGATCCTTCGTGCGCCGGATTTTCTCCAGAATGTCCGGATAGTTTTCCGCCATGAAGACGTGAAACTCCTCTTCGAACCTGCGTACGGAGCCTACAGGGATGTCATCGAGATAGCCGTTGTAGCCCGCGTAGATGATGGTGACCTGCTGCTCCACGGGCATGGGGCTGTACTGCGGTTGCTTGAGAATTTCCACGAGACGCGCGCCCCGCTCCAGCTGATCCCGGGTAGCTTTGTCGAGATCGGAGGCGAACTGCGCGAACGCCTGCACTTCGCGATACTGCGCGAGGTCGAGACGCATACGACCGGCAACCTTTTTCATCGCGTTGATCTGTGCCGATCGGCCTACCCGGGAGACCGAGATCCCTGCGTTGATGGCGGGGCGTACGCCGGAGAAGAACAGATCCGGCTCCAGAAAGATCTGCCCGTCTGTGATGGAGATCACGTTAGTCGGGATGTAAGCGGACACGTCGGAGGCAAGGGTTTCGATGATCGGGAGGGCTGTCAGACTGCCTCCGGTACCGGGGACGAGACGGACTTCCAGCTCATCCGCGTTGGGCATGGCCTCCAGCGCTTTGCGGGCGTTCCTGGGCCCATCACCCCCTTCATACACCTTGCCGTCAACCCCGGTTTTCGTGTTACTGTCGGCGTTTCTGGGCACGATGATGTAGTCTTCCCGGAGTTTAGCTGCACGCTCCAGCAGGCGGCTATGGATGTAGAAAACGTCTCCGGGATAGGCCTCGCGACCCGGTGGCCGGCGCAGGAGGAGCGAGACCTGCCGGTACGCCACAGCGTGCTTGGAGAGGTCATCGTAGATGACAAGCGCGTGTTGCCCCTTGTCACGGAAGTACTCACCGATGCTGCACCCGGTGTAGGGAGCAATGTACTGCATGGGAGCCGGATCCGATGCGGTAGCGGAGACGATGATGGTGTACTCCATGGCCCCGGCCTGCTCCAGAGCGCGTTGTACGTTGGCCACTGTGGAGGCTTTCTGCCCGATAGCAACATAGATGCAGATGACCGCATCGGGAGTGCCCCAGTTGGGCTTCTGGTTAATGATGGTGTCCAGCGCAATGGCCGTTTTACCGATACCGCGATCTCCAATGATCAGTTCGCGCTGGCCTCTGCCAATGGGTACCAGAGCGTCAATCGCTTTCAGGCCGGTTTGCAGGGGTTGCTTCACTGGCTGGCGGTCCACCACACCGGGGGCACGGGTCTCCACATAGCGGGTGTGTTCGGTGACAATAGGCCCTTTCCCATCCAGAGGGTCGCCTACCGCGTTGATGACACGGCCCAGCATGGCCTCACCGACCGGCACCTCGACGATGCGTCCGGTGCGTTTGACCGTGGTGCCTTCCGTGATGGCCACGTCCGGGCCAAGGATCACAGCGCCAACGTTATCTTCTTCCAGGTTCAGGGCGAGCGCGCGGATCACGTTCTTATTCTCATCGGTGATCGGGTTCCCCTTCTCATCGAGGAACTCCAGTAGCTCCGACACCATGCAGTCCTGCAGGCCGTAGATGCGTGCGATACCGTCACCAACCTGCAGGACGGTGCCAACACCAACTTCTTCAATCTCACGCGTGTAGGAGGCGAGCTCGCGCTCCAGAATGGAAGTGATCTCTTCCGGTCTGATCGCCATATGGGTTCCTTTCCCTAGGAAGCTTCTCTCAAGAGTTCACGCATGCGTTCCAGCGCGCCGCGCACGCTGCCATCGATGATCTGACCTTGCAGGCGGACGATCACGCCGCCGAGGATATCCGGATTGACATGTACCGTGAGCAAGACGCGCTCACCGGTGCGCTGTTCCAGACTCCGGGTCAGCTCGGCTTCTTCTTCCGGGGTCGGCGGCACAGCGAAAACGGCCTCGGCGCGCACCACATGCCGGTAAGCGTCGGCCTGCTGATGGAGTTCGCGATCCACAGCCTCCAGGAGGTCTTCACGCCGCTTGTCTACCAGAAGACGGAGGAAGGAAAGTGTGAGCGTGTGCACTCTACCCTCAAGCAGGGTGCGGAGCAGTTCGCGCTTGCGTCCTGCAGGGACTCTGGGGCTGTGCCACATCTGTCGGAACGCGGGAGACTGCTGCAGGAGCATGATGACATCTGCCATGTCGCTTTCAATCTGCTCCAGTTGTCCCTGCTTCTGCGCCGAGGCGAAGAGCGCCGCTGCGTAGCGCCGGGCAACACGGAGATCCGCAGCAACCATGCTTCAGACCTCCTCTCCATGGGGCGTCGGGGACAGTGATGGCGTGACACTGGCTGCCCCGGATGGCTTGCTGGCAGCCTTACGGATGAAATCCCGGATCAGCTCCCGCTGCACGCGGTCATTGCTCTGGGCAATCACGGAGTACTCCGCGGCGTCCACGATCGTCTGCACGATCTGGCGCCGGAGCAGGATGCGTTGGCGGGTGCGTTCCCGTTCCAGCTCCTCTTCAGCGCGCCGCC
>JANWZQ010000067.1 GCA_025054835.1 Chthonomonadaceae bacterium | reverse complement strand
CCCGCGAGGCAGATAGACGTAAAAGATCTGCCGCCGACCCGTCGTCTCCTGCAGCGGAGGACGCAGGATCAGGTCGTTAGCAGCGCCCAGAGCCGCTTCAACCCCCCTGAGAAAGTCCACAGCGGTGAGAAACGCATCGTTCCGCCCCGACGACGCGTACGCAAAACCCATGCGCAGCATCTCACTGCCGTACACAGCGTCCACATACAGTGCCAGCCCCGCAAATGCGCGCATCCCCTCGGCATCCCGGCGCGTCAGCTGCCGAACGTGCACGCCGTCACGCGCTATCCGTTCGATCAACGGCACCACCTGCCCGCCTGCGTACGCCCTCACCTCCTCCGGGGTTGCAAAGGGCACGGCATCGGCCTTCACATGCCCCTCCTGCAACGCCTCCACCAGCCACTTCACGTACAGCCGCTCCCCCAGCATCCCGTTGCCCCACTCCTCCGGTTCCGCGAAGCCAGAGACTCCCGGCAGGGCATAATGGCCATACTCATGTGCAATCTGCCGGATCCACTCCACGCCACGGCGCTCCGCATACAGATCATACAGGTAGATCTGGTTCCGGAACTGCTCGCCGGCGATCCCGGGATCCAGCCCCTGCCCCGGGCCACGGGTCAGCCAGACCTGCACGGTAGGCGCGTCACGCGCGTGATCGAACCGCATCCGTTCCCGGCTCAATCCGTACAGAAGCAACAACATTCGCGCCACACGACGCGCCACAGGCAGAGCATCCGCATCCGGAACATAAACCGCGAACCGGCGCGCATACGCCGTTACCACGCCTCCGGCGCTCTGCGCCGGGTACACCAGACAGGCCGCGCGATACGGCTGCCGGTACTTGCCATCCACTGCCGGCGGATCCACTCGCAACGAGAAGAGCACACCGGCAAACGTCCCCTCCACAATCTCATGTGGAGCGGAGGCCCGCTCCACCTCCGCCGGCACCATGCGCTCCGGTAATTGCTGCGCGCCCACGCGTGCCCCCGCACACAACGCCAGAAAACAGGTTGCACCGGATAGCACGAGGCTCCGCTGTAACGTCCTTCTCCACTCCATCAAGCTAACCGCCACCACGATGATCCCGCGCGATCCGCTCCGCACACCGGAACGCCAGCGCCATCACCGTCAGCACAGGGTTGAACCCGCCATTGGTCACGTGCAGCGAGGCATCCACCACGTACAGGTTGTCATGGGCATGCACCCGACCATACGGGTCCGTGACCGAGGTCCGCGGGTCATGCCCCATCCGGCAGGTGCCCGCCTGATGCTGTCCTCCACTCAACCCCAGACGGGGCGGAACGCTCCAGATCCGCACCGCGCCGGCAGCCCGCAGCCACTCCTGCGCCCGCTCCAGCAGGAAGTGCGCCACCCGCACCGTCTCCGGATGCGTCGTCCCGCTCAGGCGCGCCACAGGCAGGCCATAACGGTCCCGCACCCGCGGGTCCACCGTCACCCGGGCCTCCGGCGACGGGATCTCCTGCACCGGCCCCATCACGCGCACAAACCGGCGGTAGTTCTCCCGCATCCACCGCTTGCTCACCATTCCCCATCGGGGCAGATCCGGAGGCAACAGCGACTTCCAGAGAAGGATCGGCAGTGTCGCCACCTCGTCCGCCAGCATCCCTCCGCCAGTAATCCCCGGGTTGCCATGATTGAACCGGCAGGTAGCCGTGGCAGCGTTCGGCCCGAGACCATCATAAATCTCCTCATCCAGAATGCCGCAGGCACAGGGATAGTAGTGGCCCTGCAGATGCCGCCCGACCTGATCGTGCGCGTTACCCGGCCCGCGCGGATGCCGGTCACAGGCCGAATTCAGCAGCAGGCGCGCCGACTCGATCGCCCCGCAGGAGACCACCACCACCCGTGCGCGTGCCACCTCGCGCCGGATCGTGCTCCCCTCTTCCACCAGATAGGTGACCCCGATCACATCGCCCCGGCCATTCACGTCCACACGCTCCGCCACGGCACGTGAGACCAGCGTGCAGAGCCCGGTCGCCAGCGCACGCGGGATCATCGTGTTGTGCGTTCCATTCTTGGCATCCACCGGGCACGCAAATCCCACACAGTGCGTGCACCGCACACAGGCCGGCCGCCCCTGATAGGGCACGCTGTTGATTGCAAACGGCACCGGAAATCCGTGCCACCCGAGCGTATCCAGCGCCCGCAGCATCCGGGTATACAGGCGCCCCGGAGGCAACGGCGGCATCGGGTAAGGGCGCCGCCGCGGCGCCTGATACGGATTGGCCTCCGCGTCCCCGCACACGCCTATCTCCCATTCCGCCCGCTCGTAATACGGCTCCAGATCCGCATACGTGATCGGCCAGTCCGCCAGAGAACTGCCCTCCGGAACGCCATACAGAGAGGCCATCCGGAAGTCCTGCTCCATAAACCGCCACGCCTGCGCCAGATAAACCCGGGTCCCTCCCCCCACACAGGCCGCGTTGTTGTGATATCCCCCCTCATGCGGGCGCACCAGTATCTCCCGCCCGTCCGGGTCCACCAGCACCCGGGGATTGCCCTCGCTATCAGGCCCGGCGTTATGCCCGTACAGACTGATCCGCTGATTGCGCAGATGGTCACGCCCCACATCCTCAAAAGTCAACGCGGGGCCGCGCTCCAGCAACAGAACCCGCCACCCCGCCTCCGCCAGCACAGCAGCCACAATGCCGCCAGCCGCGCCCGCTCCCACCACAACCGCGTCATACGTCTGCATGCGTAGCCTCGTCCTGCGGGCCCGTTCCGTAGCCGATCATCCGCCATGCCACGCCATCGCGATTGCCCCCGTTGCCCGGATCCGCGTAGAACCCTTCCTGCACATGCTCCACCAGCATCCGGAAGAACCGGCCCGGCTCCACTGGCCAGAACGCCACCACCCGGCCCGACTCCACATCCCGCAGAATGGCGTCCTGCTCGGCTGCTGTCAGTGCCGCAAACGCGCTACCATGGCGTGCCCGCGCCTCTGCATCGATCGCCTCCAGCCCCAGATCATACAGAAGCGCCAGATGTTTCAGATCTCGCGCCAGCTGACGGCGCAGATACTCCCCCACACCGGCGTCCCACGCGCCGGGAAAATCATCCGGGGGCACAACCCGATCCATCACCGCGCGCAGCGTCTGCCAGTGCACTTCCGTCATGCGCCTCCCCTCAGAGCCCCGATGGAGGGTACTCCACCGCGCGAATGTTCCGGAACGACAGATCTGTCGTCGGGTCATGCCCCTGCAGACCGATCACCCCGGCCCGCGTGCGCGCCCCGTTGCGCGCGTTCGACTCATCTACCGGACGCGTGTCCACAAAGTCGGTCACCTGTACCCCGTTCACCCATGTGGCAAAATGCAGTCCGTGCGCGATCACCGTCATGGTGAACCATTCCCGATCACTCGACACCACGCGCCGCGCCGGCTGACGGTTGTACAGACCCCCGGTGCCGTAATCGATCGGCTTGCTCCGATCCTCCCCCTGCCACTGATTGCGAATCTGGCTCTCGTAGCCCTGCCAGAACGCCCCCGGATTGGAGCGGAAAAACACGCCACTGTTCAGGTGCGTGCCATTCACAAAGATCTCCAGCTGCAGCACAAAATCCCCGAACTGCGCCGTCGACTGGATCTCCCCGCCACCGTCCTTCACGTTGAGCCACCCCTCCGGCGTCACCGTGAACACCGAGCGGCGCCCCGGTATCACGCTCCACCCGGTTAGATCCCTGCCGTTAAACAGAGACCGGAGCCCCAGAGGGCGCAATGCGATCCCGCGAAACCGCACGGTCCCCGAACCGAAGTGCTGCAACGCAATCACGCCACGCCGGAAGCGCCCATCGCGCGCATTCAGAACCGGTCTCCCATCCACGTTCACACGCAGGCGATCCCCCTCCGCCCGGATCACCCACCGTGTCCACCGCCCCGCCGCGGTCACGCGCCGTCGGGCCCGCGCCACGCTATGAACGCTCCCCGTCGGCCACTGCGGATGCGCATCGTTGATGTTCACCTCATACGCACGGGATGGATCGATCTCCCCGTCCCCCGCAGGCGCCCGCAGAAAAATCCCGCTGTTGGCCTGACCATCGATCCAGCACTCGGCGCGCAACTCAAAGTCGGCAAACTCCGTGGTGGTAGCCAGCATCCCATCACCACGATCGGACTCGATCATCCCATCGCGGACACGCCATGCCGCACTCCCACGCGCCTTCCACCCGAAATCCGTCTCCCCATCGAACAGCAACAACCACCCCTGAGCAATCTCCTGCGACGTCAATGTGTTCTGCCCCCACACCGGTCGCACCATCATCGCCAGCAGAACACACGCCACTCCGATCCCCCATCCGCATCGCATCATCCTGCGTGAAGACCTCCTCCTGCAATCCGCATCGTTCTCCAGACACCCCGCACCGGCGCAGAGACCACGCCACGCACAACACGTCCCGTTCATTCTTCCCCACCGGCAACCCACGCGCGCGAGTCCGGCACCTCCACCCAGCGCCCCCCTTCCTGGATGGACTGCTGGCTCATCAGGCCGGGCAGCGTCATATCCATCGCAGCATGGATATCGATCGCCGGCTGCGTCTGCTGCAACACCGCGTCGGCAAACTCGGCCAGCACGAAGTAATCTCCGCCACCATGCCCTGCGCGGCGTGCCGCCTCCAGCCGCTCCCGGTATACCGCCGGCAAGAACGCCTCCTCCAGCGCCATCAGATCCTGCCACGCCTCCCGGTCATGCCCCAGCGCGCGCAGCCACACCCGGTCCCGCTCTCCGGGAGCCCGTGCCGACTCGTACGCCCCGTCCGTGCCCTGCAACTGATACGCATGCATGCAGTGCGGCCGGTCCGAGAGCATATCCAGCCGCAACACCACCAGCCCGCCACTCTGCATCCGGCACAGAGTGATGGTGGTATCCTCATTCTCATAGTAGTCGCCACGCGGATCCCGATAGTGATGCCCGGACCCCGCACACGCCACCGCGACCACCCGGTCCCCGGGCATCCACTGCAGGATCGGCCCCAGACTGTGCGTCGGGTAAGTGTTCCCATTGATCCCGGTCTGCCACCGCCGCCGCCACGGTGTTGCCTCATTCAACGCCTTCAACTCGTGCAGGTACTCCCCCACCGCATAGTAGGGCGTACCGAACAACCCCCGACGCGCCAGCGCACGCACCAGCAGGTTCTGCCGGGTGTAGATGTAGTTCTCCGCCATCATGTACTGTGCGCGCCCCCCGGCCACAGCGTGCACCAGACTCCGACACTCCTCCACATGGACCCCGGCAGGAACCTCGCTCAGCACATGGATCCCCCGCTCCAGCGCCGCGATCGCCTGCGGCACATGCCACGGCATCGGCGTACCGATCAGCACCGCATCCAGACCCGCGTCATCCAGCATCCGCTCATAGTCCGTATACTGCAACTCCGCACCGAGACGGGCAGCGGCCTCCGGCAACCCCTCCGCGTTCGTGTCGCACACCGCGCGTACCTGAAACATCGGCAGCGCCTCCAGAGCGGAACGGAAACTGGCCCCGCGCCCGCAGGCCCCCACAATCCCCAGCCGGATCACGCCATTCCCCATCTCAATCCTCCACCCAGAGGGCTACCCCGGCCAGATCCTGCGCCCGGTCCCCCAGCGCAGCTGGCACAATCGCGCACACCTGCCGGCTGCGCTCCCACGCGTACTCTGCCACCGCGGCACGAATGGGATCCAGTATCAGATCGCCCGCATGCACCGCAATGGTCCCCAGAATCACACGCTCCGGATTGAGGATCTGGATCACGTTGGCTATCCCGATCCCCATGTACGTCCCCGCCTCCTCCAGGATCTGACACGCGAACGGATCCCCCTCCCGCGCCGCCTGCACCACATGCGCCGCCGTGATATCCGCCGGGCGACCCCCCGCCAGCGCGAGCACCCGCTTGTGCCGGCCATACATCATGCTGTCGCGCGCCAGACGCGCAATCGCCGGACCGGACGCCAGAGCCTCCAGACACCCCCGCTTCCCGCAACCGCATACCGGCCCGTTCATCAGGATCGTCTGATGCCCGATCTCCCCGGCCAGATCATTCGCCCCGTGCACCAGCCGACCATCCAGAATAATCCCACCACCGATCCCGGTGCCCATGGTCAGAAACACCAGATGCCGCGCTCCCTGCCCCGCCCCGAAACGCCACTCCGCCAGCGCCGTAGCGTTCGCATCGTTCTCCACACGCACGGGCAACCCGAGCGCCTCCTCGAAAAAAGCCCGCACCGGAACCGCCTTCCACTCCGGCAGATTGGGAGGCGACAGGATCACTCCCCGCTCACGATCCAGCGGCCCCCCGCAGGACACACCGACCCCCGCCACATCCCCTGGCGCCATCCCGGCATCCGCTATCGCCTCACGCGCCATCGCAGCAAGACCCGCCAGCACCTGCTCCGGCTTCCGCTCCGCGGCACGCGTCGGCTCACTGCGCCGCGCCAGGATCTCCCCGTCCGTGCGCGCCAGAGCTACCGCGCATTTGGTGCCACCAATATCCACACTCAACACCACCCGTGCGCTCTTCATGGATCCTCACCCACTGCAGACCTCCTCTCGTCCCGACTGCCATCCCGAGGGGCAGGCTAAGTTTCCTTCCCCTCAAAGCCAATTCCTTCCCGACCGCGTCCGCGCTCCCTCACACGCAACCCGGACCACAAAAAGTACTGCTGCCTATAATCTTCCGCACCACTCCGTCCGAAAATCCGACAGAGCGTATGCCGCGACGGCGCAGCGCAGGATTGCTTCTCACGGAGGAGAACATCCTGCAGGGAACGCCACCGGATTTTGCCCGGCAACTGCCACACCGCCGCCCGCGCAGCGCTCGGCCCGTGATGCCATCGCACAACGGGTCACTTCCGGACATGCAGGGAGGTGTGCCGGTGGGCGAAGTCTCGACTGCCAGGCTCTGGCAAGAATTCAAGCAGAGCGGCGACGAGAACGCGCGTTGCCAGTTGATCCAGCGTTATGCGCACCTGGTCTCCATCACAGCCGGACGGCTCTTCGGACCGCTTCCGGCCGGCGTCGAACGCGATGACCTGATCGGAGCAGGGGTTCTGGGGCTCGTAAAGGCCGTAGACCAGTTCGACCCGGAACGCGGCATCAAGTTCGAAACCTACGCCATCACACTGATCCGCGGCGCCATCCTCGAAATGTTGCGCGGCGACGACTGGGTACCCCGACTGATCCGCGATCAGCAGAAACAACTCAAAGCAGCCTACATGCGCCTCGAAGCGCGACTCGGACGGCCCGCCACAGAGGAAGAGATCGCCGAAGAACTCGGCATCTCCACCGAAAAACTCGATAAACTCCTCACCAACATTGGCAGATCCACCCTCCTCTCTCTCGACGACCTGCGTCTGGGCAGCGAACAACAACGCCTGGCCGACCTGCTCCCCACAGACGCACCGAGCCCCCTCGAATCCGTCTCCCTCCGGGAGAGACGACGCGCGCTCGCCGAAGCCATCGACAAGCTCCCGGAACGCGAACGCACCGTCGTCGCCCTCTACTACCACGAAGGCCTCACCTTCAAAGAGATCGGGCAGGTCCTCTCCGTCTCCGAGTCCCGCGCGTATCAGTTGCACGCCCAGGCCGTCACGCGCCTGCGTGGCTATCTGGACAACGAACAGGAACTCTTTCCCTGATCCGCACACGCAAAAAGCCCGCCAGAGAGGCCACCCCCTCCGGCGGGCTGTACCGCCACCCGCCCCGGTACGCTCACACCTTGAACCGTATGTGCAGCACATCCCCATCCTGCACAATGTACTCGCGCCCCTCCAGACGCATCTTCCCCTGACTTTTCGCCGCCTCCCAGCAACCGCCGGACGCCTCAAAGTCCTCCCACGAGACCACCTCCCCGCGAATGAACCCGCGCGCCAGATCACTGTGGATCTTCTCTGCCGCCCCCACCGCGTTCGTCCCCCGCGTGATCGTCCACGCACGCACCTCATCCTCACCGACCGTGAAGAAACTGATCAGCCCCAGCGACGCATACGCCGCGCGGATCAACCGATCCCGCGCCGACTCCGCGATCCCCATCTCCGTCAGAAAGTCCCGCTCCTCCTCCGGAGCCATCTGCGCCACCTCCATCTCCACCCGGGCACACAGGCAGATCAGCGGCACAGACTGAGCCGCCGCATACCCGGCCAGCGGACGCACCACCTCCGGCACCTCCACCCCGATCTGCGACTCATCCACATTCGCCACCAGAATCAACGGCTTGCCCGAAACAAACGCAAAGCTCCGGATGCACCGCCGCTCATCCTCCGTCAGCTCCAGCGTGCGCACCGGCTGCATCCCCTCCAGATGCGCGCGGATCCGCAACAGCACCTGATGCTCCGCCGCCTCTGCCGGCGACTGACGCTTCTGCACACGCGCCTTCTCCAGCTTCTCCAGACGGTTCTCCACCACCGTCATATCCGCCAGCAAAAGCTCCTCCATCACTCGCTCGGCATCCCGCAACGGCGCAATCCCCCCGGGCGGAGCGGGCACCAGCGGGCTCTCAAAAGCCCGCACCACCAGCACCAGCGCATCCACGTTGCGCACGCCCGCAAAGAAATCCGTGCCGAAACGCTCCCCACGCCCCGACTGCACGTCCCGCTCAATCCGCGCTCCCCCCTCGGTGAACTGGATCGTTGCCGGCGTTACCTTCTTCGGACGACACCGGGCAACCGCCAGATCAAACCGACGGTCCGGAACCGGGATCACACCCACATGCGTCTGACCCACCCCGTACAGATCCACGTTCGAGCGCGTCAACGCATTGTACAGACTGGTCTTGCCCGACTGGGGCAGACCGATCACACCCACTTCCATCTCTCAATCACCCCCCGGAAACCTGTGCCGACCGCCCTGCCGTACCTGATAAACGCATTCCAGCCTGCCGGTCGCGCAACGCCACACCCCTGACGCCCGGGCCTTGTGTCCCGGAACACGGTATGGCCATAATATTCTCAGAGATGAACGTGCACACACCCCCCGGCACAGCAACGCATCCGGCCCTGTCGCGCCGACAATTCCTTGTCCGCACGCTGGCCCTCTTTGGCGCCGACCTGCTCGGCACGGCGATCAGCGAACGCCAGCGCATTGCCACAACCTTCCACAGGATCCCCCTGCGTGCCCTCCGGCAACCGGTGCGCCTGGTACAGCTCTCCGACCTGCACCGCTCCTGGTGCGTCCCGGAAGGGTTCATCGCACACGTCGTCCGACGCGCCAACGCCCTCCGGCCCGACGTGGTACTCCTGACCGGCGACTTCGTCACCCACAGCGCCCACTACGCCGAGTCCTGTGCCGCGCAACTGGCCCACCTGCGCGCGCCCCTCGGGTGCTACGCCTGCCTGGGCAACCACGACCACGACTGCAGTCGCCAGCGCGGATGCCCCGCCGTCACCCGGGCGCTCGCCGAGGCCGGGGTGCGCATGCTCACCAACCGCAACCTGCGCCTCGACCCCCGACTCTGGATCGTCGGGATCGATGACTGCTTCACAGGACATCCCGACCCGGAAGCCGCGTTCCGCAACATCCCCGCCACCGAGCCTGTCATCGCCATGACGCACAACCCCATCTACTACCACGTCCTGCGCAACTTCCCCTGCCTCACACTGGCCGGACACACGCACGGCGGGCAGATCAACCTCCCCATCATCACCAGCGTGTTCATGCAGGCCCGCCAGTTCGGTAGAAGCGTACAGCTCTACAAGCAGGGATGGTTCCACGAACCGGGATACCCCGGCAGAATGTACGTCTCACGCGGGCTGGGTGTTGTCGGCATCCCGCTCCGCTTCCGCGCCACCCCCGAAATCGCCGTCTTCGATCTGATCCCCGCGTGACCCCTCAACCGCCCCGCACAACGCACCGATAATCCTCACAACCATCCGGTAAAACGATGCGACGGGAAACGCACAATAACAGAGAGCATGCGGCCGCAGACCACGCACAATTCGCACGCCTCGGGCTTCACACTGGTAGAGCTCCTGGTCGTCGTCGCCATCCTCACCACGCTCGCCTCCCTCATCGCTCCTGTCCTCGCGCAGGTCAGAAACCGCGTCCACGGCTATACTTGCCAGAACCACCTGCGCCAGATCGGCATCGCCACCGCGCTCTACCTGCAGGACTATGACGAACAGTACGCCGCCCCCTACCCGGCGCCCCATCACTGGCTACCAGACCTGCACCACCCCTACCTGCAACAGTGGAAACTCTGGAACTGCCCGGCAGACGCCCGGGCCCGCGTCTGGGACCAGCGGTGGAACAGCCCCGCTTTCCAGCGGCGCACCAGCTACCTCTGGAACGCCTACATCTTTCAGGGAGACCCGAACCACTGGCGGCACAGCATCCGCCATGCGGCCATTCCGGCCCCGGCAACTACCGTGCTCTGGGCCGAAGCGTACGCCAACAACGGATGGGTGGCCGAGGCCGCCCCGCTCTCCGCCCCCGAACCCGGCAGGGCCTACCTGCACAACGCCTACGGCGACAACGCCAACGCCACGCCCGATGACCCTACCGCCGCACCCTGCCCCTACCGGCACGCCGCCCCGCTCGACGTCGCGCACGCCGGAGGAGGCAACTACCTCTTCGCAGACGGACACGCCCGATGGCTCACACCCGATCGCTTCACCACCGGGGCCATCGAAGCCAACCACGGGCTCCCCGTCGACGATCGCTCCGACCCATTGATCACCAGCGGAGCACGCCAGCTCGCCACCCATGTCCACTGCCCGGTGCTCTGCTGCCCGCAGGACATCGGCACACCCCCCGGTGATGGCAAACACCCCTGGTTCCGCCCCTGACCGGGATCCGCCCCCACCTCCGTACCGGAAACGGACTTCCCCACCGTTTCACGTGAAACGGTCCCGTGAAACGGGTCTGCATTGCGCCCCGAAGCCACGCAGGTACCTTACGGGATACTACCACCGCGACGTTTCACGTGAAACGGTTTCGCGCAGCATCGCCAGAGCCAGCGGCCCGCAGGCCCCGGCACCGTGGACCCGGTTCACGTGAAACGGGTCCGTACACGGTGCTGCCCATGGAACCGCACACGGAGCCGTATCGCGATGCCCGGGCCACAACGCGCACCGGCAATGCTCAGAGCCCCTGTGCAGCCGGACTGG
>JANWZQ010000063.1 GCA_025054835.1 Chthonomonadaceae bacterium | reverse complement strand
CGTGATGCTGGTCGCCGGACACAACATCAGCACCATGGAGATCGAATCCGCCCTCGTAGAACACCCCGCAGTGGCCGAAGCCGCCGTCATCGGCAAAACCCACGAAATCAAAGGACAGGCCCCGGTCGCCTTCGTCATCATCCGGGAACATATGGCACCCCCACCCTCCGATAAAGCCGCCCAGCAACAGCTCGCCAGCGAACTCAAAGAATGGGTGGCAAAGAAACTCGGACCCATCTGCCGACCCGACGACGTCATCCTGACCGCCGACCTGCCCAAAACCCGCTCCGGAAAAATCATGCGCCGCCTCCTGCGCGACGTGGCAGAAGGACGCGTCCTCGGCGATACCACCACACTGGCCGACCCCGCGGTCGTGGCCGCGCTACGCGAAAAATACGCCAGCGAAGAAACCTGACACACAACCGTGGAGGCTGCCCGAACAGCACGCCTCCACGGCACCCCGCATCAGGGCATCCCCGGTACCGCAGCATCGCCCCCCTCCGCCGGCCTCTCCCCGGCAGACAGGGCTGAAGAGACCGGCAGAGGCGGCAGACGCCGGCTGCGTGGCGCCACAGCCCGGCTGGCAAAAACCCCCCGCCGCAGCGTGCTCAAATACGCCGGACGCGCATGCACCCGATTGTACGAAAACAGATTCACACCCGCCGCTCCTGCGGCCCGCACCCGCTCAATCTTACGCGCCACATCATGGGCCTGCAAACGCCAGGCCCCGATCCCGGTAAACACCAGACCGCGGTCCCCCGCCGCCTGCACCGCCCGACGGGTCTGCGCCACCACCCGCTCCGTACGACTGTCATAGGCCATCAACGCCACGGCGTCCACAATCCCCTCCCGGAGCCAGCGCTCCCACTCCTGCCCCCGCGCAACCCGCGCATCATCCGCATCGGCAAACACCGCCGCCGAAATCTGCACCTGCGGCTTCGCCGCCCGCACCGCCGCCGAAATCCGGGCCACCAGATCCGTCACCTGCTGTCGCCGCCACACCGCCCACTCCCCCGGAAACGCGTGCACATACGCCAGACGATCCTTCCCCCGCCGCCGATCCAGCTGCGCCACCATCTGCGGCGACAGACGCGGCAACAGATACGCCCGGAAACGCGTCAACGCCGCGTTACTGTAGTCATAATCCGCGCCCGCATAACGCACATAATCAAAGTGAATCCCATCCACATCATAATTCAGAGCAACATGCGTGAAAACCTGAAACAGGTGCTCCTGCACCCCGGGATGGCTCGGCTGCAAAAACGCCCCCTCCGTGCGCGCGCTCGGAACCGCCGTACACCGCCCCCGCCTGTCACAGGCAAACCAGTCCCGATGCGCGTTCCACAGATGCCGCGCACTGGCAGGACGACGATGTCCGCTCCAGGTAAGATAGGTGTTGAGCCACGCGTGCACCGCAATCCCGTGCGCGTGCGCCTCCTCGATCACCTGCCGCAACGGGTCAAAATCCGGAGGTTGCCCCGCAAGGGCCTCCGCGCGCGGCTCGTAAGGCGAATGATAATAAGCATCCCCGCGGCCACGCACCTGCACAAACAGAGCGTTAAAATGATACTTCCGCGCCGTCTCCACCACCTGCCGGATGGACTGCGGCGAGGTGAGACTGTCGCGCACCACCCACAGACCCCGCATCTCCGCAGGAACCCCCTCCGGAGACCCACACGCAGGCGCCCATCGCCGTGCCATCAGCGACAGAGACCGGACAGGAGCAAAAAACACACACGGGATCACAACCAGCAACGCCAGACACAGACGCAAACCCTGCGCCACAGAACAGCATGCCAGCAACGCAAAAACCCTCCTTCCCTTCCTGCGGAAATACACCGGGTATAAGCCGGAGCCCTGCGCCTGTCAGGCCTCGAAACAGGCCCCCACGCTTCCAGCCACAGGGCCCGGCACCGGTTTCAGACCACAGCCCCGGCCGAAAACCTCCCGGAGCCCGTCAGGTATAATAAAAGCATGACACGCGCCAGCAACCCGCGCATTCGCGCCCTGTTTCTCGACCTCGACGGCACACTGATCGACGAGGAAGAACGCATCTCCCCCCGCGTTCTGGCAGCCATTCGGGCCGCGCGGGCACGCGGTTGCATCGAAGTAGTGTGCACCGGACGCACCCGCTTCACCGCACTGCCGATAGCCGAACAACTGGCGCCCCCCCTCGGATACGCCGTGGTCTCCAACGGCGCCGTCGTGGTACACCTGCAACGCCACGAAACGTTACTCCACCGGCTGCTCCCGGAGCCACTCGCCCTGCAGATCATACACACGATGGTCGACCTGGGGCTCACTCCCTGCGTATACGAGGACGCGTTGCACGGGAGCATCGAACGCTCCCGCGTTCTGTATCCGCCGGGAATGTCCATCGGCGAATGGGCACAACCCCCGCGTTACCAGCCCTGCTCGTATCTCCTGGAACACCTGCCCTTCAACCCCGTCTCCGTCAGCGCGTTCGGGCCAGCAGAGTGGATACAGCCACGGATCGCGCTCCTGCGCACCCGACTGCCAGAGACCGTCTCCGCCATCGAAACCGGAAGCGCCCGTACCTGGGGCGTTGAAGTATACGCCGGAGGCGTCAGCAAACGCCAGGGTGCCGCAATGCTGGCAGAACACCTCGGCATAGAACGCGAAGAAGTGATGGCGATCGGCGATCATCGGAACGACATCGAACTGCTGCAATGGGCCGGCATCGGCGTCGCAATGGGCAACGCGCTGCCCGAAGTGATCGCAGCCGCAGACTGGGTGACCGGATCGGTACAGGAGGACGGCGTGGCGCAGGCCATCGAACGCTTCGTCCTGTGAAACGCGCCCCGGCAACGCACCGTCTGTTCGGACGAAGACAGCACAGTACCCTCAGGGAGGAAGGGAATGAAACATCTGCTCCTGCGCTGGCTGGCCAGCACACTCGCTCTGCTCGTGGTCACCGAACTGATACCCGGCATCGTGGTCCGTGGCTCCCATCGGATCCTCACACTCCTGCTGACCACGGCCGTGCTCGGGCTTGTCAACGCGTTCATTCGCCCCATCATCATGTTCTTCGTCTGGCCCATCAACTGCCTGACCTTCGGCCTGATGGGATTTGTGGTCAATGTGCTGATGTTCCAGCTGACCGACTGGCTGGTACCGGACTTCGAGATCAAGAGCCTGATGGCAGCAGTAATTGGCGCACTGGCCATGGGAATCCTGTCCGGCCTGTTCAACCTGGTCCTCTTCGAAAAGAAAAGGGACTGAAATCCCGGCCGCCAGCAACCCCGCGAACACACAGGAAACCGGCCCCGCTACCCGTCACCGAAACTGACCGGAGGGAAAACCATGTGGACCGAACGTCAGGTTGCCGCAAACCTGCAACATCTCGGCGTGCGAGCCGGCATGGCCGTGCTGGTCCATGCCACACCACAGGCCATCGGCCCCATGGAAGCAGGAAGCGCCACCCTGCTGCACGCGTTGCTGCAGGTGCTGGGCCCGGAAGGAACCGTGCTCGTGCCGGCGTTCACCCCCGCGCATCGTGACCCCGCAGAGCGCGCAGGCCGCCTCACACCGACCGGGGAAGCAGAACGCCTGCGCGCCACAGTGCCGCTCTGCGATGGGCACACCGCACCGGCCGATCCGCAACCACCCGGCGAATTCCCGGAGATCGTTCAGAAACACCCACAGGCTCGGCGGAGCACGCATCCCATCCTTTCCTTCGTAGCGATCGGGGCACAGGCCGACTTCCTCACCCGGCAGGCGCCCTTCCACTACCCGCTCGGCTCCGAAAGCCCGCTGGCCCGCCTGCACCAGCTCAACGGCTACGTCCTGCTGATCGGAACAGATCACACCGCCAACGTCTCCCTGCACCTCTCGGAGATCTGGGCCAACGTGCCCTACATCCATCGCTACGCCACCGTCCGCACTGGAGAAGCGACATGGACGCGCATGCAGGGCAGCCCGGAGTGCCGACGCGGGTTCGCACGGATCGAACCTCTGTTGCGCCAGAGCCGTATCCTCCGGGAAGGCCCCGTGGGCGACGCGAAGGCACAGCTGATGGCACAGCAGCAACTGGTCTCCATGGGCGTGGCGCTCCTGCAGGGCGAACGCTCCTTCCTGCTCTGCGAGGACCCGGACTGCGCCTGGTGCGCTCTGGCCCGCAAGATGAACGCCGATCCCGCAACGCAGACAGCGCTCCGGGCAGAAGAAATAGAACGCCCGTAACAGGCAGGTGCGTCTCCGCATCACTCAATCGTGCGGGCAGATCAGGAAGAAGGGGCAGAAAGCGCACCGGCGCTCCTCGGGGTGCGGCGCGAAGTTCCCGGCCAGGATCCCGGCAAGCGCCTCGTCATACTTCGCAACACGCAGGGGCTCGTAACGCGGTTGTTCCCTGACCGGATGGCTCTGCCCATCGGTCAGATAATGGAGTTGCACCTCGATCGGAACGTGCGGATACGTCTGCCGGGCAGCCTTGCGCAGCAGAGCCAGTGCCGGATCGGTGTGATCGTCCTTGCGCGCACGGCGCTTGATCTGCTGGGTAACACGGATCGAACCGTCCGGCCGGGGCTCCAGCAGATCGGCGCGCAGGCGTACCCGACCTCCGGAGAGCGTGGCCCATAGCTCGACGCGAGGCAACGCGCCGTCGGTGCTCAGGATCCACCGGTGTCCGTTCTCCAGCATGGCCAGAGCACGCTGACGGAGCACACGCGTCTGCGCGTTCTCCTCCCCGGCAAAGTGCGCCTCCCACTGCGCATTCCAGTGAGTCACGACCGCCGTCAGATCCGGGGTGCGGCCCGCATTGTGCTCCTCGGCCAGCCAGCGCAGGGTCTCGTTCAGGCTGCGATGGAAGGTCCGGTAGGGGGTGCGCTCATCGCTGACAGGCAGATGCACCACATGCTGGTAATAGTACTGGCGGGGGCACTCCCGGTACTGCTCCAGATCACTCAGTGTGACCTCCAGAAAGGCCCCGGGCTGTTGCGGGAGCGCGGGCGTCCCGGGAACCGGTTCTCTGGCGGTGCGTTGCCAGTACACACGATGGACGTTGCACTCAACCAGGATCTCATCCAGATTGATCAGCAGAGGCGAAGGAGTGCAGGATCGGTTCTGGCGCGTTTCGGGGTAGCTGAGCACCAGATGATCTCTGGCCCGGGACATGGCCACGAAGAACAGGCACTCCTCCTCTGTCGTCTCATCCTCCTCGACGGAGGCGCCGAGCAGGCCGGAAGGAGGGTGCGCCATGCGTCCCTGCCGGCGTATCGGGAACAGGTCCCGGGCCAGATTGGGCAGATAGACGACCGAGAACTCCAGTCCTTTGGCCGCATGCGCGGTCATCACCTGAACGCCTTGCAGACGTTGCAGGTCCCGCGCATGGCGGTCGATCGGGCGGCTCTCACCCAGGGACATCAGCTGACGCAGGTACTCCAGAAAGGCGGCCTGTGCCTCTCTCCCCCCCTCTGAGAACAGCTTGATTGTCAGCTCCATGGCCATCTGGAGTAGCTGATGGAGGGCCATCCGTTGCTGCTGTCCCTCCAGAGAGTGCTCCGGAGCGAGTGTGTGGAGGTAGTCGCTGGTCTGGAACAGGTAGCGCGTCAGGAACAGCCAGGCGTTGCCACGGAACACGATCGGCTCCAGATGGGCGCGGAGTTTGCGCAACCCGGCGCGCCCGGCAGGGGAGAGATCCGGGAGATCCTCCGTCAGGGCGAGGGCTCCGGGGAAGGGGCGGCCTGTTGCGCGGGCTGCGTGGAGCAGGGCCAGAACATCCGGGCGGGGGATGGCGTAGGTGGGTATGGTGGCCACACGGAGCAAGGCGCTCCCGTCGCTCTTGCAGGCCAGCGCGAGCACGGCCAGCAGGTCCTTGACTTCCGGGCGCTCGAGCAGGCTTCCCAGAAACTGTACGGGGATCCCCCGGGAGGCGAGGGCCTGTGCGATCTCTGCCGCCTGCTGGTTGGTGCGGCACAGCACGGCCTGCTCCGGATAGGGAACGCCCTGCAGAGCGTGGGCATGGATCTCGGTGGCCAGCCCGTCGGCCTGCGCTTCCGGGTCCTCTGCAATGGCCAGTGTCACGGCGGGGCGCTCGGTGGCGCCGCGTTGCGCGGTCCAGAGCCGTTCATTTTCGGGGGACCATTCGGGGTCCATGCGTTGTGCTGCGGCGCTGATCAGGGAGACGAGCGCGGGGTTGGCACGGTAGTTCACCTCCAGTGAGATCCGTTTCCCGCCCGGGAAGTCCCGTTCGAATCGGGCGAGATTGGCCGGAGCTGCGCCACGGAAGCGGTAGATAGCCTGTCGCACGTCGCCGACCGCCCAGAGGCCGGCACCATTGCCGGCGAGGCGGCGGAGCAGGTGGGCGCAGGCGCGGTTGACGTCCTGGTATTCATCGGCGAGGATGTGGGGGTACTGCTGTTGCCATCGCCGGAGGACTTCGGGGAAGCGGTCGAAGAGTTCCACGGTACGCATGATCAGGTCGCCGAAGTCCAGGCAACCGTTTTCCTGCAGCAGGTGCTGATAGGTCGCGTAGATCCGGGCGACCTCCAGAGCTTTCCGGGCGGCGAGGATCTGTTCGTCTTTGTGGGCGTTCTGGAGTTGCCGCTGGGCGGCCTGCAGGTACTGGTCGGGTGTTTTGAGCTCGTCCTTGGCCCGGGAGATGCAGTGCAGGATGTCCGGGAAGGGGAGGGAGGGGCGCTGGAGATACTCGTATTGCTCCAGGGACAGGCGGTCCAGGTATCGCTCGAGCAACAGGGCGGCGTCGGCGGGTTCGAGGAGGGTAGGGCGCAGGGGCACACCGATGTGGTGTCCTTCTCTGCGGAGGATTTCGGCGCCGAGGGCGTGGAAGGTGCTGATCCAGACGCGGTCGGCGAGGTGGCCCACGGTCTGGCGGAGGCGGGAGCGCATTTCTTCAGTGGCGCGGTTGGAGAAGGTGATGGCCATGATATTCTCCGGGGGGATGTGGCGTTCGATGAGGAGGTGAAGCAGGCGTCCGATGAGGGCGCGGGTTTTACCGGTGCCGGGCCCGGCCTCTACCAGTACCGGGCCGGTGGATACGGTGGCTGCGGCATGCTGGCTCGGGTCGAGCGGGTAGTGTTTCCAGAGGGCGTCCGGGTGGTCGGGGAGAGGGAGCGCGGGCGTTTCCTGCGGTTCGTTCGGTTCGTTACAGGTGTCGGGCAGGAGGAGGGCCCGGGTCATCTGCCCGAGCACACAGCTTTCTGAGACGCCGGTCTGTTCGGCGATCTGTTCGGCCGTCAGGCCCTGCTGGAAGGCCTGACGCAGGGTGGGGGCGGGGAGCAGGAACTCGGCGGCGAAGGCGTTGGCTTCGCGCTCCCGGAGTTCTGTGGGGCTGTAGCTTTCGGCGAGGGAGAGGCTGTATGTCTGGAACTCTCCTGCGACTTCGGCCCATTCGTCGGTGAGTTGCAGGGTGTGCTGCTGCACGTCGGAGTGGAGCCAGAAGTGGGCGAACTCATGGGCCTGTACGAAGCGGGCGGTTGATGCGGGGAGGCTCTGATCATAGTAGATGCATGCGAACTGGCGGTTGAATACGGCCTGAGCGCCGGCGAGGAGTGTATCGCCCGGGGGGAGCGGCTGGCGTGCGAGTCCGGTTTCTGCTTCGGCCGCAGCGAGAAGCTGCTCTGCGTGGGGCAGGCCGTGGTGTGGAGGTTGACACTGCTGGCGCAGTCGCTGGTGGTGCCGGCGTGCTGCCCGGCGTATTCCGTTCAGGTCGGACATCGGGCGTTACGGGTGCGGCCCCCACGCCCCGGTTCGGACCGGGGTTGCACCGGGGCAACGGGATGGCGGGCACGGGGTTGTTGTGCGCTATCCACGTTGTCCCGGTGCGTTCTATCGGGCGTACGGGCGCTCAGTCCTGATTGAGCCAGGACGCTTTCTGTGCCTCGTCCATGTCAGGGGCGGAACGCACGGCGTGCGCGAAGTCCTCCTGCGCCGGGACCTGTGGCACCTGATTGGCGCGATAGCTTGCGCCGGGGGCCAGGGTGGGCGGTTGCTGGAGGTAGGCACGGATGTGCTGTTCGCTGACCTGCAGGGCTTCGGCCAGCTGTCGGATCAGGCGATCGGGAATGGACGCGAGGCGCAGGTGGCGGTACTCCAGTTTCATGAGGAGGGTGAGGCCGAGCCCGAGACGCGTGGCGAGCGCTTTCGGGTTGAGGCCGACACGCTGTGCGGTGGCCTGGAGGCTGCGCAGGGGCGGTGCGATGGTTGCCGCCTGCCGGGCGCGCCACTTTCTGCGGGCTTCCTCGATGATCCTGTGGCCGATGGCGCGGACGTGCGCCTCGCCCTCCGGGTCGTCGGGGAGGGTTTCGGCGTAGTCCATGATGGGGGCCATGGTGGCCCACTGGATCAGTTCCGCTCTGTGCTGCGGGTATCTGCGGATCCATTCCTTCAGGGGCGTGGGGTGGGAGGACCGGCGATCCTCCTCCCACGCCGCGTACAGTTCATCCAGTTCATCCGAGTTTTCGACAGAAGCGAAGTGTGTCATTGACATGTTGCCTTTCTGTGGGTTTCTGTCTCCACTCCTATTCTGTCGATACGAAACCCGGAAAGGGAAAGATCAATTTTTTTGAAAAAAGTCAGTCGCGCCATGCTTTGAGGCGTTCTTCCGCGTGGCTGAGCCAGTTGCGCACCGTGCGATCGGTGACGCTCATTTGCTCGGCGATCTCCTGTTGCGTGAATTCGTGATAGTGGAACAGGACGAAGGCGGTGCGCTCATGGTCGGGCAGCTGGGCGAGCGCTTCCGCAATGATGGCGCGCTGGTAGGCAGTCAGCGTGTGCCGGTCTATCAGGCGTGCGTCACGGTCTTCCTGATACTCCAGGTCGTTGAGGGAGACCTCTATGGGGACCGTGGTCTGGATTTCCCGGCGTTTCGGGCGCACGATGTTGAGAACGAGTCGCCTGAGGCAGCACCAGAAGCGGACTTCCCAGAATTCATGGCTGAGCTCCATGCTGGGCAGGACCTCTGTCAGTCTGCTGAGGATGTCCTCCTCGCATTCCTGTGCCCGGGAGCCCCACCGGTCGCGTTTGTACAGGGGCTGGATGCACTTCCAGATGTACCCGGCGACGCGGTCTTTGAGGAATTCGACGATCTGCCACCCGCGTTCGTCTCCATGGCGGATGAGTTCACGCAGGAAGTAGACGAGGGTCTCTTCCTTGAGGGGGCATGTGCGCTTTGCCGGGAAGTCGTCGGGCTCTTCCAGAATGTCCCAGAGCAGGCGCGGGTTGTCGAAGACCTGCTGGATCTGCGCTTCGACCTCCGGTTCGCGGGACCTGCCGGGTTTCTGCAGGGGGCGGATAGTGCGATCGAACGGGAAAGCATTCCCTCTGGTAGACATAGCTCTGTTCCTCCTTGTTGTGGATTCGGGTGTGCTGTCCGGTGACGACAAGGATTGCGACGAGAACGGTGACGTTGTCATGGGCGTGCTCCTTTCACAGGGGGTGAGTGGGGTGTGATCATGCGCGTGCTCTCCTTTGCTGAATGGGATAGGAAGGGGGTGGCCCTTCCGGCCCCTGGATTTCACGCAGGGGCGCTGTGTTGCGCGTTGCCGGGCTGGATGTATCGTTTACCGTGACGGATCACGATGGGAGTACATCATAGCACTGCCGGGTCCAGCTGTCAAGAGATCGCGTGAATTCCGCTGCAGGTGTTGTTACCACCGGGGCAGTGCCTGCGCGCGCAACGCACTTCCATATACATTCAATACTATACGTGGGACGGCGAAAGCGGAAAGGCGGTTTCCGTTTTTTTGCCGATTTTTTTCGCGCTGTGCTGTGGGGAGCGCGTTTCCGGGTTTGCTCCGCTGCGGACAGTAGTCTCTACGTGCAGACAGATCTCTGCCGGAGTGGTTCTGGCATCGGGACTGCTGGCCGATAGAGGAGGAGTACGGTGACGCTGTATGATGTGTATGAGGAGATTGCGGAGACGCTGGCGCTGGCGCAGACCCGCGCGCTGATGGGCGAGCAGGAGGTGGCTCTGGCGCTGTTCCGGGAGGCGGGGGCGCAGTTCCTGGAGTTCCGGGAGGTGCTGGCTGCCATGCCCGGGTTTCATGCGCTGGCGCATGCGCTGGAGAACACGCAGGTGGCTCTGGACATTACGGAGCGGAAGGGGGCGGTTATGCCGGAGCGCACGCGGCGCACGGGCGCGCGACGGAAGGCGCGGCGGCCTGTGTGAGGTGGCAGGAGCGTCGGGATGCTGGCGCGGGACAAATCGCGGGGCGCTCTTGACGGCATCGGTATGCGCGTGATACACTATATGGCACAAGCGGGAGTAGCTCAATGGTAGAGCTCCTGCCTTCCAAGCAGGTGGCGCGAGTTCGATTCTCGTCTCCCGCTTTGTTCTGTTGCCCTCGTAGCTCAGTGGATAGAGCATCCGCCTTCTAAGCGGGTGGTCGCAAGTTCGATCCTTGCCGGGGGCGCCTTGCGCTTACGGCGACTGTAGCTCAGTGGTTAGAGTGTCGGGTTGTGGCCCCGAAGGTCGCGCGTTCAAATCGCGTCAGTCGCCCTGAAACTTGCAGAGAGATGCCGGGCCCGCAGGTCGGATAAGACGGCCTGCGGGCCCGGTGCCGTTCGGGGTGCTACTTGCGCAGATCTGGCAGCGGGGGCCTGCAGATCCGGCACGGGCGCAGGCCGAGGGAGAAGGCCATGCGGGCCGTGGTGGGGATGGCGCTGAAGCGCAGGGAGTGGCACCGCGGGCGGTGGTAGCACGCGCCCGTGCGCGTGATGTATACCCGTGCGGCTACTGTGCTATCGTTCTGGAATGCGACGTCGAGGAGGTCGCTTGTAAGAAAGTCGTCCCCCGCTTCATCATCGTCTGCGAGATCCTCGTCTTCGAGGAAGTCTTTGAGGAAGTCATCGGCGAAATCAGTGTAGTCATTGTCCTCGTCATCGAGGTCGCGGTTGAAGCCGTCATCGAAGTTGCTGCTGGAGAAGTCCTCGTCGTCCTCATCGTGGTTGAAGTGGTCGTCGGTTGTGTCGTTCTCTTCTGCTGTGTCTGTTTCGTCCGAGGGGCTGAGCAGCAAACTCAGCAAGATAGCAGAAGGCGCAGGTGCGGGGGATGCGGGTGTAACGGTGTTCGGTGCGGGGCGCCCGATGAGGCAGAAGATGGCCAGAGGGATCAGGATGAACGGAAGGGCTCTGCGGATGTGCTTCCATACACGGCGGGATTGCATGGGATGTTGCCTCCTGTGAACCGTTGATCTGCGTCCATACTGCGTCGGGGGCCGGAAAAGCGGAAAGGCGGGGCGCATCCGGGTTGTGTGTTCGTGCGCGAAGGGAGAGACGGCACGGCTTGCTTCCATGGTCTCGCATGGGCCCGCTACCCGTACGGGGGACGCAAGCGCTGGCCATACTGGCGGGTCTTGCTGGCAAGAACTTCTCCTGTTCCGGACACTGGTTGTTGGCCAGCGCGTTCATGGGATCGATGACGAGCGCGTAGATCTCATTGCCCGATGCCGGCATATCCTGCTGGCACGAGCTCTGTCCTGCGAAATGCTGGACGGAATGGGCCGAATTAAGAAAATTTAACTGCTGTTTAAGGCGCGTTTAAGGAAGGGGAACTAACATGTTTGCCAGGAAGTGATGAGCAAAAGGCATTCTTTGTGATCCTTCCGCACTTTCTGGACAAGGAGTTGTTCCATGGTACGACGGAGTTCCGCTTTTACCTTGATTGAGCTGCTTGTTGTTATCGCAATCATTGCGATTCTGGCGGCCATTCTATTCCCGGTGTTCGCACAGGCGCGCGAGTCGGCCCGGAAGGCGGCCTGTCTCTCCAATCACAAGCAGATCGGTACCGCGATCATGATGTATGTGCAGGACTACGATGAGATCTACCCGCGGTCTCAGTGGTTTGAGGTGCCGAACCCGTCTGGCGGTGGGGAGGGCCAGCATCTGTGGGCTACGGATGTGCTTCCCTATATCAAGAACGGTGACCGGTGGGGCGCCGGGGGCGTATTCTCCTGCCCCTCGTTCCCGAACAAGACGCAGAACAACAACTATGGCGTGAATGAGCGCGTGATGCAGGACTGCTGGATGCCCTGCACGCGCCCGGGAACGCCCATCTCGCAGATCGAGATGCCGGCGGAGCTGGCCCTGATTGTGGATAAGGGGCAGAACTCCTACTACTGGTCGTGGCACATGTTCATCACGGATGACTGGGCATGGGCGCTCGGGCACGAGAATGCATGGTCGCAGTATCCGGATGGTGTGTGGCGCCCCAACCGCAATGCGCAGGGGTGGAAGTACGGTCCGAACGCGGATACTGACCTGCCGATTGATAACACGTGGCCTGGCTGGCCCAATCCGGCCATCATGCCGCGCTATCGCCATCAGGTCACAACGACCGTCACCTGGGCAGACGGGCATGCGAAGGCGATGCGCCGGGGCATGTTGAACTGGCAGGACCATCTGTACACGCCAGCCCGCAGCCTGTACCCGTAGGAGTGGCGCGTCATGACTGGATACTATGATCGTGCACGCCTGAGCGTGCTGCTGGCTCTGGTAGCGGTGGGAGTGCTGTCGGGATGTTCCCGTCCGGCGGAGCAGGCAGCCGCTCCGGGCACCGCGCCGGCGGCTACCACCGCTGCGCCGACCAGTAACGATATGCCCCCGGAGGCCCGGGCACGCATGGAGGCGACTCAGCAGGCCATGCGTGAGCGCGCCGAGGCGCAGGGAAGGGCGATGATGCAGGGGGCACAGGGCGGCAGGTAGTCTGCTGCAAGAGGCCGTGTACCCGGCATGTCGGAAGGCAATGGGCGGCAGGTCCATTGCCTTCCGCGTATTCTGGATGGGGTGCACCTAGCGTTGCGGGATGTGCCATACGCGGCCGCCGGAGAGCAGCGAGTTGACCGCAGGGGGCCCCCAGGTGCCGGCAGGATAGTTCGGGAAGATGGGGCAGGTGAGGTTCTGCCACGCGTCGAGCACCGGTGTGAGCAGCTCCCATGCGGCTTCTACCTCATCGCCCCGTGCGAACAGTGAGGCATCGCCGCGGATTGCGTCCAGCAGGAGGCGCTGGTAGGCATCGCGCACCGGCGTGTTGAAAGTGGAGCCGTAGCGGAAGTCCATGCGTACCATTTCGATGGACAGTTGCGGGCCCGGCACTTTGCTGGCAATCTCGATCCATGCCCCTTCGTCTGGCTGAATGCGGATGATGAGCCGGTTGGGGCGCAGGCCGGTGCAGTCCAGGCGGGCAAAGAGCACTTCGGGCACTGCTTTGAACTGGATCTGCACCTCGGTCACGCGTTTGGGGAGGCGTTTTCCGGCCTGCACGTAGAAGGGCACGCCGGCCCAGCGCCAGTTCTGGATATCGAAGCGGAACGCTGCGAAGGTTTCTGTAGAAGATAGCGGGTCCACCCCTTGCTCTTCCCGGTAGCCGGGGACGGTACGCGTGCCTTCCGGGGTCTCGATGAATCCGGGGCCGTACTGCCCGCGCACCGTTTTCTGGGCCACATCCTCCAGCGTGAACGGGCGGATCGATTTCAGCACTTTGACTTTTTCGTCGCGGACGTGATCCGCGGCCAGCGAGACCGGAGGTTCCATGGCGACGAGCGTGAGGACCTGCAGCGCGTGGTTCTGCACGATGTCGCGCGTGATGCCGGACTTCTCGAAGTAGGCTCCCCGTCCCTCCATGCCCAGCGTTTCGGCCACAGTGATCTGCACGTTATCGATGTACTTCTGGTTCCAGAGGGGCTCGAAGATCTGGTTGGCGAAGCGCAGCACGAGGATGTTCTGCACCGCTTCCTTGCCCAGGTAGTGATCGATCCGATACACCTGGTGTTCGGCGAAGACCGGCGCGAGCAACGCGTTGAGCTGCCGTGCGGAGTTCAGGTCGTAGCCGAACGGTTTCTCGATGATGAGGCGCGCCCATCCCTGTTCGGATCCGGGGCGGTTCAGTCCGGCCACACCCAGGTGTGTGATGACCTCATCGAAGTTGTCGGGTGGTGTTGCCAGATAGAACAGCCGATTGCCCCCCAGCCCGAAGGTGCGATCCAGCTCCTGCAGGCGCTGGGCCAGTCGGCGGTAGCCTTCCGGGTCGTCCAGGTTGGAGCGGAGGTAGAAGACGTGCCGTGCGAACTCCTGCCACTCCGGTCCGTCGGTGGGCAGTTGTGGGGCGAACTCCCGCACGGCGGCGCGCAGATCCTCCCGGAAGGTGGTGTCGTCTTTGTCACGACGGGCGAAAGCGATGATGACGAACGGGTCCGGGAGGAGGCCCTGCAGGTCCAGATCGAACAGTGCGGGCACGATCTTACGGCGTGTGAGGTCTCCGGTCGCGCCGAAGAGCACGAAGGCGCAGGGAGTAACCGATGCTGGAGCGCCCCCGTTTTGCGGCAGGGGAACGGGGCGCGCCATGGTTTCTACAGACATTGCGTTCTCCGGTTCTGACCCCTGTTCCGGCGTAGTTCTGACCGGAGCAGGGGCCTGTTTCAGGTATTGGCAATCAGGTTGCGAATACGGTCGTCGAAGGCGTTCTGATCCACAATGAACGACTGCAGGGCCGCCTCGGTCATCAGGGTGTCCAGAGCGGCACGGCCGCGCCATCGAGCCAGTTGCGGAATTTTACCCTCTGCGCGGAGGGTTGCCTGCTCTTCCGGGGTGAATTCGGTGAAGAGGCGGGTGCCGTGGGCGCGATCCGCTGCACGCAGGTCGTCGCCGGTGAGGCGGGCGCCACCCCGTGCGGCCAGTTCCTGCGCGAACCGCTGGAAGGCGTCGTCGACGGTCCAGAGGGCAGCGATTTCGGCGTACGCGCCCGGGTCGTGGATCGTGACGGTGTAGTCGGCCTCCAGTGCCGGGGTGATGTTCTCCGGTGCGTGGTTCTGCGCGTAGAACTCCTGTACGGCTTTTGGCGGGATGGTGAACACGTCGACACCGGCCAGTGTGCGCATCTGCTCGGCGTTGCGCATGGAGGCTGCAATTTGCTGCGTGGGGATATCGGCGTGTTGCTGGCGTAGAGCACGCAACGCCTGCTGCGAGGCCAGAGTGACCTTTTCTCCGACGAAGCGACCGTCGCCGAGGCCATTGTCGGCCACCACGGCGTTCAGACGGCCCAGGAAGACGTTGACGTAGTTGGGACGGGCGAGCAGAGCCGCCAGATAGTTCTGCCGGGCGGAGAAGCCCAGAGTGTAGTTGATCGGTATGCCTTCCTGCCGGGCACGCGCAACGGCGCAGTAGCCCTCCGGTGTCAGGGGGATTTTGATGATGAACCGGTCCGGGTGCACCGCGTAGTACCGGCGGGCGTAGCTCAGCGTCCGTTCCATGTCATGTGCGACGGACGGGTGCAGTTCCACACTGACCATTGCGTCGAAGGCGTGAACCAGGCGGAGGGCGATGTGGCAGTTGACCACGAACGCCACATCCATCACCAGGTCATCCAGGGTAATGCCCGGGTCTATGTCACGAATGCGTCGCGCAGCCTGTACGATCACCTGGTCCATGATGCCGGTCTGCACGACCTGATTGGCCAGAGTGTTATTGGTGGTGAGCGCGGTGATCTCACGCCGCCAGAGCTTGCTTGCTTCTTCCAGCTGGCCCGTGTCCAGCCACAGTTGCGTGCCCAGCGTGCGCAGGCGCGCCAGGGCCGGGTCGCTCTGTGGTTCCGAGATGCGTTCTGGCAGATCGGGTACCTCCCGTGCCAGTTCTTCCAGTAGCGCTTCTTTGCGGGTCTGATGGGTGAATGCGGTCGTCATAACGCGAACTCCTTTCGGGGCAGATGTCCCGTTGATCCTTCCGTGGGCGGGTGACAGCCGGGACCGGTTGTCAACACACGATGCCTATCAGGGATACGTTATCGGCAGGGCACCCTGTGTCAGTCCAGAGCGAACCATGCGCGTGTTCGCGGCTGGAGCCAGAAGAAGGCGATCACGCCGGCAACGGCCAGCCAGACCAGCGAGATCGGTGCCGTGCCGACCCGGGTGAGCATGAAAAGGGCAAACCCGGCAAGGACAGCAATGTTGGCGCGCCATGCCCAGGGTTGCTGTGTCCCGATACCCCATGCGACGGCCAGTAGCAGCAACGCCAGTGGTAGCAGAAGGACTGTTGCGAAAACCGGCCCCATGGCGCCCAGTGCGGCAACGATGTAGTTGGTGCCTTCCTCGTTGACCTGTGGGCGGCTGATGAAAGTGCGGATCAAGGCTGCTACGGGCCAGAAGAGCGCGATGAACAGGTTGAAGCCTGCCGCCCAGTAGATAACAGGGGGCCTGTGGATCAGGGCCTGCACGCGTTCCGCAAGTCTGCCTGTGGAGGCCGTTTCCAGTCCGGTGACCTGTCCCCCGTAGGCGGTCAGTGGCATATGACAGTTGACGCAGAGGGCTGCTCCTGTTGTGTTGAGCGTGCCGCAGTGTGCACACTGTTGCCGGGGCTCGTTCATGCGATACTCCCTGTGCGGGGCCCTGTGACTCCGGGAATTCGGGCGCGTTGAGACTTCGTCCGGCGCGGCCTGTGCCATTGCACCGGAGCGGGGCCCGGACGTTTGTGATTACAGCATCCCGGGGACCGGTGTTCTACGGTGCCTGCTGTGCTACGGTGTAGAGCTCAGTGCCTGTCCTTCCGGGCTAGCTTCCTGATGGTCGCCGGGATGGGTTCCGTCGTCGATACGTTTGAAAAATGCGCGTGCGGTAGTGTTGTCGGTGATCGCGACAGAGACCAGTTCCCACCCTTTCTCACCTTCCTGGTTCAGTTTGGCTTCACACAGGGCCAGCTCCCGGATCACGAGAACTTTATAACGCCATCTCTGCATGGGAGACCTCCTTGTGCTCGACGGGCCCGTGTCGTTGGGCCGATGATGTGCAGGGCAAACCGGCCGCCTTTGCCGGACTGCGCCCTGTGCAGGTAGACCGCAGATGGTCGCGCGCGGGAGCTACCAGAGATAAGTGCCCGCAGGCTCTTGCAGGGCGAGGTGCCTGTGTGCATGGTCCGATCAGCGCATGAAGCTATCGCGGTAGGCATGGAACCGGCGTTGCAAGTCCAGCCAGGCGAAGCGCAGTGCTGTCAGCATCACGCGTTGCTCCACCACTTCCAAACTCGCAGGCAACGTGTGTTCCTTCATGGTTGCTCGCGCCCTGTCCTGCCACAGGACAGTGCCATCTGCAGTGCGGACAAGCGCCCCGGTTACCTCCACGAACGCCTCAACTTCTGTGCGCGCCCCGGGGGCCAGAGGGCCTTCGTTCAATTCGGGCGTGCTGGCTCTGGTGAGGAACAGATAATCCGCATGCAGGCGCGGGCCGAGCGCGCGCACCAGAGCCTCATTCGGCGTATCGTCCGGTCGCCACAGATCTGTAAGCGCGATGCGGTTCTGGCTCAGGACTGCCATTGTGCGTTCTGGCGCGAGGATCTGCGGGGGCTGGAGGGGGGACAGATCCGGAAGAAAAGGGATCTGCACGTTCCCCGGGATCCTGACCGCATCCGGTACTCGCTGCTGTCCCTCAGCAGTGAACAGCAATTTGTCGGCCTGTTCTGGCAGGAGAGCCGGGGCAAGTGCCACACGAACTCCCTCGTTCTGGAGCGGATCCTGTCTGCCAGTGTGGAGGGTATGTGCTGCGCGCGCGGCTGCCCTTTCCGCGGCCATGCGCACCAGGTCGCGTGGTGTATAGTCCGGTTCCGAGCGAAAGAGCGGGCGGCCTGCGGTTGCCGTACCTGTGACGCGGAAGCGTTCCGGGGGCATTTCCTCTGACGAGATGGATCCGTCCGGGAATGCGCGTCGGACCGGGAGGTACAGGGTGATTTCGAAAAGCGCGCCGGGTGTTCTGTCTTCGTACATCGTGACCCGTGCCGGCGACAGGACAATCAGGGCGTCTGCGGTCAGCGTGGCGCAGAGATCGCGTGCGGTGTCCCGGTCCATCGTGCTTCCGGGTGGCAGGGCCATGCGATCCAGCACCTGCCGGGCTTCAGGGTCCGGTATGATGGTGGCACGGCTGCGAGCGTGGAGCCTGCGCGCCAGCGTTGTGCGGAAGACGGCCTGCCCGTACTCCTGCAGTTGCAGCGGGGTCGGACGTTCGGTGGGGGTGTGGGCCTCCGGGCGTTGCGTGCCCAGGAGGCGCGCAATGCGGCTGGACCGCATCTGCAGTGTGTCCTGTGAGGGAACAGCCTCTCGTTCGTGGTCCTGTTGCAGCCAGCGTTGTACATGGGGATCTATCGCGTTCGGAGCCGGGAGCAGGGCGACACGCCGGAGCAGGAGGACCGGTGCGCGCCGGGGCCATGCGTGCGCGCCGGGTGATAGCAGAATGAGGGAACACAGAAGGGGAGGCAGGGTGAGCAGGTACTGGAGCGGGCACCGTGCGAGCAAAATTTTCTGTGAACTGTTGACAGTTTCTGTCGGCATTTTGTATACTCTACCATACTTCGGCATCAAGTGCGAAGCCCCTCTGTGGCCCGCTACCCGCAGAACACACGGTTGAGCGCACGGTTCACCCGACGATCTTCCGGACCGAGGGATAACTGCATGGATTTGGAAGCCAGAGACCTGCTTACGGTAGAGCAAGCGGCGCAATATCTGCAGGTGAGTCAGTCGTCGATCCGGTCGTACATTCGCCAGGGCCGGTTGCAGGCGTACCGTATTGCTGGTAAGCGCAAGGTGTTGATCCCTCGTGCGGCACTGCTTGCACTGCTGGAGCCGGCGCGTCCGGAAATGGAAGCGGGCAAGGAGACAGGCGACGAGAACCTGACGTCGGAGCTACCCTCGCTGATGGACCTGCCGGACAGCACCGGTTGAGCGATATTGCGCATGCGTGAGCATTTCCGTGAGCTCTGGGAAGCGCGTTACCTGCTGCGTCAGCTGGTCTGGCGTGAGATCAAGGTGCGTTACAAGAACTCCGTGCTCGGGTTCCTCTGGTCCATCATCCCCCCGTTGCTGCAGGTGATCATCTACACCTTTGTGTTTCGCGGCGTATTGAATGTGCAGGCCAAGAACTACTCGGCCTATCTGCTGGCCGGTTTCATCCCCTGGACGTTCTTTCAGACGGCCGTACTGGATGCCAGCAGTTCGTTACTGCAGTACCTGCCTCTGATCCGCAAGGTGTACCTTCCACGCGAGATTATCCCGATCGCGTATGTGGTAAGCAACTTTCTGCATTCGTTGCTGGCGTGGGCCGTCTACTTCATTGTATTTGCGGGTGTGGCCCGGCTTCTCGGGTACGGCATTCCCCTGCGTTACTCGATGCTCTGGTTTCCGGTCATCACGTTCTTTCTGGTGCTGCTAACGCTTGGCGTGGCGCTCTGGGTGAGTGCGCTCCACATGTTCTACGATGACATCAAGTTCATTCTACAGACGCTCTTCCAGCTCCTCTATTTCGTGCTGCCCATCCTCTACCCGGCGGATAACGTGCAGTACACCGAGGTAATGCAGCGCCTGCCATGGTTGTACACACTGTACATGGTCAATCCGATCACCGCGCTGATTAACGCATATCGCAAGACGTTGCTGGACCCGCTCTCGCCCAGCGCATTCAATGAGCGGTTGAAAGCGCCGGACGGCAGGGATCTACCACCGGTTCCGCTGGATATGACAACTCTGGGGGTGGCCTGTGTGCTGTGTGTGCTGATTGCCTACAGTGGGTACTGGTATTTCAACCGGCGGAAGTGGCAGTTCGTGGAGTGGTCCTGAGGTGAGGGGCGCGGGTGCTTCCGGAATCCCGCATCTTTCCAGAAAGGATCGGCTTGACAACCGGAAGAAAGGCATTCTATAATGCCATTGGGTGTGGTCGTCGCACCACACGTTCCGGGTTGTTGCTCCAACAGAGTGGCCGTGCGTGTCGGTAAGGTTCCAGCAGGTTGTCCGGCGCGGTTGTTGCATTCAGGGGTTTGTGGCGTGGGAACCTCTGAAGGTGTGATGTATTTGTGCCGACAATCGCATGGGGCACGAGCGTTTGTCAGCGGTACGCAAGGTCATCTGCCTGTTGCAGCAGTCAGGGGTGAACTACATTGTTGCTCCGTCAAGAACAACGACAGGTCATCGCCCAGAGGATCGATCCCAAGATCATCATGGCGAATACGATCCTGCAGCTCACTTCCATGGAGCTGGTGCAGACCATTGAGAACGAGCTGATCGAGAACCCTGCGCTGGAAGCTCTGGACGAACAGACCTGCGACGGTAGTTGCCTCGACCCGAATTCCTGCCCGTACTGCTCGGTGCGCTCCCTGCACGCGCCAGAGGGCGACCTCCGCAACGAAGCGCTGGACTCTGGCGACTACGAATCGGAGTACGACTCCGGTTTCAGCGGTGTGCTGCATGAAGGCGATGAGGACTTTGACCCGATCGGGAACCTGGAAGCAGAGATGACGTTACAGGAGCATCTGCGCGGGTTGCTTCGAGCCGCGGTTCCCGCCGAGGATTACTGGATCGGAGAGTACATCATCAACAATCTCAACGAGCGGGGCTGGCTGGATACTCCGGTTGAGAGTATTGCATGTGAGCTGGGCGTTTCTGTGGAGGATGTAACGCGCCTGCTGGAAGCGATCCAGTCGCTGGAGCCTCCCGGGGTGGGGGCGCGTAATCTGCAGGAGTGTCTGTTGCTGCAACTGCGCTTCCTGCGCGATGACAACCCGGATGCGCCGGACCGGCGTTTGAACCTGCTTGCGGAAGCACTGGTTAGCAAACACTACGAGCACGTGGCGGCCGCGCGCTACTCCAAGATGGCGCGCGCGGTGGGCATCACCACGGAGGAGGCCCGGCAGGTGATGGAGTACATTCGCACCCGGCTTAATCCGTTTCCTGCCGCGCAGTTCCGTCCACCCTGGGCGTATCGGCCCTCCAACAGCAAGTCGGTGGTGCGGCCCGACGTGATCATTCGGCGCACGGAGCTGGGCTACGAAGTCGAGGTGCTGGGTACCGAACCTTTCACGCTGGGCATCAACCCCACGTATCGCGAGGCCTACAATCAGATCAAGAACGGCATCGGCAATCACTCGGAAGAGGAGAAGAAGCACTTCACCGAGTATGTGGAGCGCGCCGAGCTATTCATTCGGAACCTCAATCAGCGGCGGCATACCCTGCGTATGATCACCCGGTGCATCATCGACTGCCAGGCGGGTTTTCTGGAGACCGGGTCCCGACAGTTCCTCCGGCCCCTCACGCGTACGCGGGTGGCCAAGATGCTCTCCATTCATGAGTCGACGGTGAGCCGGGCGACTGCCAACAAGTTTGTCCAGTTGCCTAACCAGGAAGTCGTGCCTTTCAGCATCTTTTTTAACTCCTCGCTCTCGATCAAAGACGCCATTGAAGAGATCATTCAGGACGAGGACCCTTCCAACCCCTATTCCGATCAGCAGATTGCGGATCTGTTGAAGGCGCGTGGCATCCCGGTGGCGCGTCGCACCATTGTCAAGTACCGGGAAGCACAGAAGATCCTCTCGTCGACACGACGCCGGCGGTAGCGCTTCAGAGCATCCGCTCTCCTGCTCTTATCTCATTCGCGCTCTCTGCTCCCTCGCGTTTTCCTCTCTCCCTGCCAATAATACCGGTGTAACTACCTCTCCAGGTCAGGTGACGCCGGTGGAATTAGAGACGCTGCAACAACACTGGGACGCTCTGCACGCCCTGCCCCGCTTCCGGCCCCGCTATCCCAACGAACACGTGGTTCGCTTTCTCATGACGCACTTTGCCGTGGAGGAACGCGCCACGTGTCGCATTCTGGACATCGGGGTTGGCGGGGGGAGGCACACGCGTTTGCTGTGTGAACTGGGTTTTCAGGCTTTCGGGGTCGATATTTCCACGGAAGGGTTGTTCCAGACCGAACGCATGCTGCAGGAGGCAGGGTTCTCTGCGGAACTCTGCCGGGCAGAGATGACGCAGCTGCCTTTCCCGGATCACTGGTTTCACGGCGCAATCAGTGCAGGCGTGTTCTGTTACGCCGACAACGAAGCGTTGCCCCGTGCAGTAGCCGAGCTCCACCGTGTGCTCCGGCCCGACGGTGTGGCCTTTGTTATCCTGCGTTCTGATCGGGATTACCGGTATGGCAAAGGGGATCCGCTGGCCCCGCACACGTTCCGACTGACTATCGAAGAGACCAATGAGTATGGTCTGGTGCAGCGTTTCCTGCCAGAGGAGGAGGTCGCTCCACTCTTCGCTGCGTTCCGGGAGGTGCGCTACGAGCTCACAGAGACAACTTTCGACGCACGCCGGAAGCGCAACTCCGACTGGTTGATCACAGTGAGGAAATAGCGGTGGAATGTGCACTGCATGGGGGTAGCACGCACATGCCGACGCTGGACGTGCAGAGAGGTCCCGGGGCATCGAGCAATTCCCGGCACTTCTGGGATGAGTGGAACCGGCATCGCAGTCCGAAGTACCCGCATGAGAAGGTCATTCAATTCTGCTTTCGTCACTATCCACCGGAGGTGCGCGGGCAGACGCGTGTGCTGGACCTGGGGTGCGGTAGCGGGACCAACACGGTATTTCTGGCTGCAGAAGGCTTTATCACTACAGGCGTCGATCTCTCTCCGGTAGGGGTGGCCAGCGCGCAGCAGAAGTTGCAGGAGGCCGGGTTGCAGGCCTGCTTGCAGGTAGCTGACGTCGGGGAAGAGCTGGACTTTCCGTCGCAGAGCTTTCATCTGATCCTCTGTGTGGGCGTGCTGGAGTGCGTGGATCCAGAGACTGCAGCCCGGGCGGTGCGGAGCGCACATCGCCTGCTGTGCCCCGGAGGGCGCGGGTTGTTCCTGTTCGCCAGCGATCGGGACTTCCGGGTACTCTCCAATCCGCCGCTGGTGCATCACGGCTACACGCGGGCAGAAGTCGAGCAAATCTTCCGTCTGAACTTCCAGCAGGTCTGGATCGATCGGTATGTCACGACCTATCGAGGGGGGCAGATCGAGCAGTACGACTGGCTGGTCACGCTGGAGCGGTAGTCAGAAGGGCGGTAGGTGATGCGCACGCAACATGAAGAGAGTATAGCAGGACAGGAAGCACCGGTCCATTCGGGGCAACGCACTGCGGGCAATGACGCGTCGGTGCTGTTGATTGGCGAGGTGGGCAGCAACCATAATCGCGACCTGAGCCTGGCCCGGCACCTGATCGAAGTTGCTGCAGAAGCGGGTATGGATGCGGTGAAGTTCCAGGCGTTTCGTGCCGAATGGCTCTACCCGCCTAACTGCGGGGAAGTGATGACCCCGATGGGAAAGGTGGACTTCTTCGCAGTGCTCGAGCAGAACCAGCTGCCTGTGGAATGGCTGCCCGAGCTGCGGGACCACGCACATCGATGCGGGTTGCGGTTTCTGTGCACGCCTTTCGACGAAGAGGCCGTGTGCATGCTGGCCAGTCTGGGGGTGACAGCACTGAAAATCGCTTCTCCGGAGCTGACACACCTGCCATTGTTGCGTGCCGCTGCCAGAACCGGGTTGCCTCTGTTCTGCTCCACGGGGGTCAGCACGCTCGCCGATGTGGAGGAGGCGATGCAGGCCATACGGGCCGTGAACCCGCGCGCGCAGGTCTCTCTGTTGCAGTGCGTCTCGGGTTACCCGACTCCACCGGAACAGGCCAACCTCGCGGTGATCGAAACAATGCGTCGGGCCTTCGGAGTACCTGTCGGCTATTCGGATCATACGATGGATTGTGAGTTGGTGCCTGCGGTAGCCGTTGCAGCCGGGGCCGCGGTGATCGAGAAGCACTTCACATTGAGCCGGGATCTACATGGTCCGGACCATTCGTTTGCGCTGGAGCCTGCGGAGCTGAAGACCATGGCGCGTCGGGTTCGGGAGGTGGAAGCATTGCCGGATGCGGAACGCATGTCTGCAGTGCAGGAACGCTTTGGAGCGGGCGCCGTGCGCGCTGTTCTGGGGCACGGGCGCAAAGAGATCATGCCGGCGGAAGCGGAGTACTACCCCTGCGATCGGCGGAGCATCCATGCGATCCGCGCGATCGCGCCGGGAGAAGTGCTCTCGCCCGACAATCTGCGGATCCTGCGCTCCGAACGCAACCTGACGCCGGGGCTGCATCCCCGCTACTGGGAGGTTGTTCTGGGAGCGCGTGCTGTGCGGTCCCTCGCGGTAGGGGAGGGCCTGCAGTGGAGGCATCTGCTGGCAGAGGGGAGCGTGGAGTGATCCATCTGGTGCAACCGCATATCACAGCATGCGACGCGCGGTACCTGAAGCGCCGGATCGATGAGGGCCTGCTGGAGGACGATTGCGAGGTTGCACGATTTGAACGGGCCTTTGCGGATTGCGTGGGGGCCCGATGGGGCGTGGCAGTCAACTCCGGCACCTCGGCTTTGCACGTGGCGTTGCATGCGCTGGGCGTCGGGCCGGGCGATGAGGTGATCCTGCCGTCCTACACCTGTATCGCCCTGTTGCACGCGGTGCAGTTCTGCGGGGCAACGCCCGTGCTGGTGGACAACGTGTGCGCGGTGGAAGCCGCACAGTTCCATCTATGCCCGGATGCGGTGCGTCGCCGGATCACGCGGCGCACCCGGGCCGTTCTGGTGACGCAGATGTTCGGCACCGTTCTGCCGGTTACCGAGGCGGACTTCGGTGTCCCGGTCATCGAGGACTTCACGCTGTCGTTCGGAGCCGAGGTGGGCGGTCGGCGCGCGGGAAGCTTCGGCACGATTGGCGTCTGCTCGCTGCACGCCTCCAAGATGATCAGCTGTGATCAGGGAGGGATGATTGTCTCCAATGATGCCGGGTATGTGGAGCGAGCCCGCCGCTTCACCTGTTACGGTGCCTCGATGGAGGCATGGCGAACCGCACCGCCGGAGAGCCTGCGAGGGCGTTACGCGCTGGCAGGGAGCTACCGCATGAGCGCTCTGCAGGCTGCGCTTGGCATGAGCCAGCTGGAGCAGCTGGAGCATTTCATCACCCGCCGGCAGCAACTGGCACGCCGTTACACGGCGGCATTTCGGGAGGCGGGGATCACCTGCCCGGATGTGCCGGACGATCGTTCCAGTGTGTTCTTCCGCTACCTCATTCGCGTGGAACGGCCGGTGGTGCGGGTAATCGAGCGCCTGCGCGACCTGCAGATACAGGCCGGTCGCGGGGTCTACCCGCCGTTGCACTGGCTGCTGGACTTACCCGATACGGATTTCCCCGGTACGATTGCCTGCGTGCGTTCCCTGCTCAGCGTGCCACTGCATCCCGGCCTGACCGACGCAGACGTTGAGCGTCTGTTGCCTGCTGTAATTGCCACAGTGACTCAGGGGGAATCATGATGCGTGTGGTAACGATCGTGCAGGCCCGCATGGGTTCCTCCCGGTTCCCTGGCAAGGTGATGCGCCCGCTGGGAGGGCAGCCGGTTCTGGAGCGGGTGCTGCAACGTGTGCGACAGAGCCATTTGCATGGCGAGATGGTTGTGGCCACGTCCTACCTGGAGCAGGACGACCCGATTACGGAGTGGTGCCAGCAGGCGCGAATTGCATGCTTCCGTGGTAGTGAACGCGATGTGCTGGAGCGCTACTATCAGTGCGCGTTGCTGTACCGGGCAGACGTGATTGTGCGCGTGACTGCCGACAGTCCCCTGCTGGATCCAGAGATCCTGGACGCTGTGATTGCCACGCAACTGCAGGGAGAGGCGGATTACGTGTGCTGCCGTGATTTACCGGCAGGGATCGGGCAGGAGACGTTCACATTTGCGGCTCTGGAGTGCGCCTTTGAAAGCGCTACACGCCCGCAGGATCGGGAGCATGTGATCACCTATTTCACAGAGCACCCGGCGCTGTTTCGCCTGTGCTTGCTGGATCCACCCGCTGGATTGCATCTGCCAGACTGGCGCATCACGCTGGACACGGAGCAGGACTACCGCCTTTTCTGTCGCCTTTTCGCGCTCACAGATGGGGAGGTCATGCAGATGCGTACCTCCGAAATCGTGGCTCTGATCCGGCAGTACGCGGACCTTCTGTCGATCGCGCAGAGGAGGCAGGTAGCGTGAACGTTATCGTGCGCGTGGACGCTGGCGAGCGGATCGGGCTGGGGCATCTGACACGGACCTGCGCGATACTGGAGGCTCTGGAGGAGCTCGGGCAGGATCCCGTCGTGACGTATGTCACGCGATCTGTATCCCTGCCCGTGCCGGCGTGGCGTATTCCGGAGTATGTCACAGAAGCCGGAGAGGGCTCGTGGATCGCACGCAACCTGCCGCATGCGGATCTGGTGCTTGCGGATCTGTACCGGCCAGCTGCGGAGCAGTTGCAGGGGTTGCGTCAGGTTCGGGCAGTGCTGGTGTGTGTGGACGACGATACGCCTCACAGGTTCGACTGCGATCTGCTGGTGAGCCCGAACCTGAGCACCGGGTTCACACACGCCCGTACACTGACAACGCGTTATCTAACCGGTGGAGAGTTCGTTCTGCTGCGTCGTTCGTTCTGGTGTCCGGCGCCACGCCGGTGTCGGCGGGAGGTGCAGCATCTGTTGCTGGCGTTTGGCGGGAGCGATCCGGAGGGACTGACACCCCGGGTGTGCGCGTGGCTGACCGGGGAGCTACCGGCTTCTGTGACGCGTGTGACCGTGTTGATCGGTGCGGCTTACCCGGACCCGGGGGGGCTGGCGCGGCAGGTGGCACGCGATCCCCGATGGCAGTTGCAGCATAACGTGGCTCACGTGCGGGAGTTGATGGAGAGCGCGGACGTCGGGATCCTGGCGGCGGGCAGCCTGCTGCATGAGGCGGCATCGACCGGGCTACCTGTCCTGAGCGTCGCGGTCAATACGGCGCAGGAGCGGGAGGCGCTCTGCATGCACCGCGCAGGGGCAACGCACTATCTGGGGCACGCAGGGCAGTTGACGCAACGGGCGCTGGTGGAGGGATTACAGGCGTTGAACGCGGCGGACGTGCGGCAGGAGATGGCGGATCGGGCGCAGGCTGTGATTGATGGTCGGGGAAGTCTGCGAGTGGCCGGGAGCATTCTGGAGCGGGTACGGGAGCGGCAGACATGCGGTGTGTGATCATGCAACCAACCTATCTGCCCTGGATGGGCTACTTCGACCTGATCGCGCAGAGTGACGTCTTTGTGCTGCTGGATACCGTGCAGTTCGAGAAGCAATCCTGGCAGCAACGGAACCGGATCAAGACTGCACAGGGGGCTCTCTGGTTGACCGTGCCCGTGCTGCGTCGTCTGGAGAGCCGTATTCATGAGGTACAGATCGATCCCCGGGCGGACCTGTTGCGCAAGCACTGGGGCACGATCGAGATGGCCTACCGTAGCACGCCGCACTTTGCGACGTTCGCGCCCGCACTGCGAGCGCTCTACGAACGGGAATGGACGTATCTGGCGGAACTGAACTGCGCGTTCATCCAGGTGCTCTGTGATCTGCTCGGGGTGCAGGCCACACTGGTGCGGGCTTCGCAACTCCCGCCCCTGCCGGGAAAGCGGGAGGGGTTAATCATTGCGCTCTGTCAGTATTTCGGGGCCAGTGAGTTCCTCTCGGCAGCGGGCGCACGGGACTATCTGTGTGATGAAACGCCTTTTGTGGAAGCAGGGATTACCCTCCGGTTCCATCACTACTGCCATCCGGTCTACCCGCAGAAGTATGGTGAGTTCATGCCCTACCTGTCTGTGATCGATTTGCTGTTCAACGCAGGGAACCAGAGCCTGAAGGTGATCCTGAGCGGACGGCGCGAGAGCCTGCCCCTCGCCGGAGCGGAAGGTATTGTCATGGCGCCGGAGGCGTGAGAGCCGGATGGGGTGACGGAATGTGCAGGCTCATGAGAAGGACTTTCCACCCGGCGCGCGCGGTCGCTCTGATTGTGGCGCGCATGGACACACCCGGCTTGCCGGGACGCCCGCTGCTGCCTCTGGGCGGCACGACAGTACTGGAGCAGGTGCTGCGTCGGGTTCAGGCGGCCCGATGTGTGACGCACTGTGTGGTGGCCACAACCGATCGAGAGGTGGATCGGCCCCTGCGAGATTTCTGCGCGCACCAGAGGGTGCACTGCTGTGCGCATCCTGAGGGCGATCCTGTTTCGATCGGGCTGGCAGTTGCTCACGGGTTCGGGGTTGGTGCGGTGGCGCTGTGCGACGACAGTCAGCCGTTGATGTCGTCGGGGATGCTGGAGGCCTGTGTGCGTTACGCAGTGGATGCTGGTATGGACTACGTGACCGTGAAACCGATGCCGGAGGGCACGGTGCCGGAGGTGATCTCTGTACGCGCTCTGACCCGGCTCGCCTCGGTGAGGGAAGACACCGGGTATGACGGGCGCGTGTCGGAATGGCTTGCCCTCTACCCGGAGTGGTTCGAGAGCGCCTGCCTCCCGGCGCCGATCCGCCTGCGTTCCCCGGACGTGCGGCTTGTGCTGGAGACGCAGAGCGACTACCAGCAGCTGGCTGAAATTTTCCTGCAGGTGCCTCCGAACTCTGAGGGACTGGTGGCACTGGAGGACGTGCTGGACTGCCTGGAGGATCGCCGGGTTGCTCACGCGGCATCCGCCCTGCGCGCGGCCTGATCTTCCCGCAGGCTTCCCGATGAGGAGCGCGCTTTGACTCATATCCTGTGAGGACAGCGGAATGAAACGGATCCTGTTTTTCAGCCCCTATTCGCTGTGGCAACCGCACCTGCTCTGGGAGGTGACCGTGGCCTATGCGTTGCGACAGCGCGGGCATACGGTGCACTTTGTGGGATGTAACGGCCTGCCGGATTGCGGTATGGAGCCGCAACGCACCGGGCGGCGTGACGGATCGGTCTGTACGCAGTGCCGGCAGGTGACATGGCTCATGCCGCAGACGTTTCGCCTGCCGGCATCCTTCTTTCAGGATGTGCTATCACTGGAAGAACAGCAGGAGCTGCAGGAATGGGTGGCAGGGTTACCTGCGGAGGCACTGCCCGCGACGTTGTGGCAGGACCTCCCTCTGGGGGAATGGATCTGGCCGGACATGGTCTCCTACTGGCACACGCTGGAGCCGGATCTGAACCGCCCGGAGGTTATTGCGACCTACCGGAATTACCTGTACGGGGCCGCGCTGGCGGTGCGCGCCCTGCCACGTGTCTTCGACCGTTTTGCGCCAGATGTGCTGGTCACGCTCAACGGTACTTTCTTCCTGCATCGCGTGGCTGTGGAGACCGCCCGGGCGCGGGGCATCCGGTATGTGACGCATGAGCGCGGGTGGATGGACAACACCATCGTGCTGAACGCCAACGCGATGGTCAACGACATGGAGCAGTATCGCTATCAGTGGAGCAACTGGAAGGATGTACCGCTCACGCCTGCAGAGTTGCGGGCGGTTGAGAAGTTGCTGATACAACGCCGCAAAGGCCGCAACATGAACTGGGTGGCGTACAGTCCGTCGCCGCAGGACCTGCAGGCGGTGCGCGAGGCGATGCGTCTGCCGGATCAGCCGGTCGCGTTGCTCTGCACCAGTTCGGATTGCGAGGGCTCCCTCTATGATCGGGAGCGCACCGTGAAGCAGATCGACTGGATCCGGCACACGGTCGAGTGGTTCCGCGGGCACCCGGAGTACACACTGGTGATCCGGGTACATCCCAATGAGGCCGAGCATGCCCGGGTGGATGACCGGAACCTGCAGCAACTCCGGGCGTTGAAAGGTCCTGATCTGCCAGCCAATGTGCGCCTGATCCTGCCCGAGGAACCAATCAGCACCTATTCCCTGATGGACATGGCGTCTGTCGGCCTGGTCTACGGTTCTACGGCCGGTCTGGAGATGGCATGCGAGGGGATCCCGGTGGTGCATGCCGGCATCGGGATCTACAAGAACGCTGGCTTCACCTATGAGATCACGGATCTGGCACAGATACCGGACACAATGGCGCGCGTGATGATGCTGCCGCGGGACCCGGAGATCAAACGGATGGCCTACCGATTCGTCTATCGTATCTTCTACGGGCTCTGCGTGCCGGTGCGGGGCGTGAAGGTCGGCAGGGATTTCTGTTCGGCGCAACTGAGCTATGAGAGCACAGCGGAACTGGCTCCGGGGCGTGACGCCGACCTGGACCGCATTGCGGCGTACATTCTGGGAGAAGGGGAACTGTATCCGCCTCCCTCTCCAGAACAACGCAGTGTGCTTCCCGTGCACGAAGACCGCTTCTTTGCCGAGCAACGTGTGGCTGCGCTGCTGGTTGCGGTGCGTCAGCAACCGGGTCGGGCAGACCTCCGGGAGGAGGCATTGCGATTGCTGCAACAACTGGGGATGGAGGGTGAGGCTGCAGCATTGCTGAAGAGCGAGCAGCCTGTGGCAGCCTGATGTGCCGGACACAGAATGGAAAGCCCGTCCTCCCGCGTGGGAGAACGGGCCCGGTGCCATCAGGCGGCGCGACGGAGCGGTTCCGGTTCTTCACAGGAAGCACTCACCTCGTTTTCCCGACGGAACTGCCGGGTCATCTCTTCAAAGGACTGCGCCATCTGACTCAACTGTTCCGCCTCTTCCTGCAGCTGCCGCATGGCCATGTCGCTCTCGCGGACCTGCTCGGCGACACGGTTGATATCCGTTGCGACGTTTTCCACAGTGGCCGACATCTCCTGCGCGCCGGCGGCTGTCTGTTCGGTGATGGCCGCTACCGAGGTGATAGCCCCGGCGACCCTGTCCGCGTTGGCGGCCATCTCCTGCACGGACTGCTCGTTCCTGCTGACCGCGTTCTGCACCACGGTGATCGATTCGACGACCTCGTTGGCCGCGGTGGAGAGGCGATCCGTCAGACCGGCGACAGTCTGTACCTGATCGGCCAGCGCGTCAATGGCATGCGTGATCTGCAGCAACGAGCTACCGGCCTCCTCGCTGCGCTGCACGCCCTCGATGACTTCCTGGCTGCTAGCATGCATGGCGCTGACGGCCTGCTCTACACCCGACTGCACGCTGGAGATCAATGCGGCGATCTCGCGGGTGGCGTTGTTGGCACGTTCCGCCAGTTTGCGCACTTCATCGGCCACCACGGCGAAGCCTCTGCCGTGCTCCCCGGCCCGCGCGGCTTCGATGGCGGCGTTGAGGGCGAGCAGGTTGGTCTGTTCAGAGATCTGGTTGATGGTCTCCACGATCGCGCCGATCTCCTGGCTCTTGTTGCCCAGATCACGTGTGATGCGTGAAGCCTCCTCGATCTGCTGGCGAATGCGCGCCATGCCGGCCAGCGCTTCCTGCACGGCGCTGCTACCCTGAGTGGCAACCTGAGCGGCTTCCGTGGAGGCCCGGCTCATCTGTTGTGCCGCCTGCGTGATCTCATTCACGCACTCGGCAGTCTGCAGGATGCCATGATTGGCCTGCGCGACCGCCTGTTGCTGTTCCTGACTGGCCACCTGGACACGCTGGATCGCCCGGTTCAGTTCCTCCATGGTCAGTGTAGCATCCGTGGCGGAGCGCGCCTGTTGCTCACTGGCCCGCGCGATCTCCTGCGTGGTGACTGCGACCTGCCGGGAGGACTCCGCGACTTCCCCGCACAGGTCGGTCATGGTCGAGAGGGCCTGCGTGGTTTGATGCGACTGAGATGCGACCGCGTGGCTCAACTGCAGCAGGGAACGGGCTTCTGTGGATACCGCACCGACGAACCGGTGGATACTGCCAGTCATGAGGGCAAACGCCTGACCCAGCTGGTCTGATGGGCCGGCCGGTCGCACTTCCTCGCGCAGGTCGCCCGTTGCGATCTGCCCGGCGATCCGTGCCATCTCTTTCTGATAGGCGATCATGCGGCGGAACGCCTCGCCCAGCTGTCCAACCTCATCCCGGGAGGAGATGTGCACCTCCTGATCTACGTCGCCTACGGCCAGACGTTCCGCGCACTGGCGCATCTCGCGCAGGTTGCGCATGGTGGATTGATAGAAGCCGAGGAGTGCGTAGATACTCAGCAGGGCCGCGAGGATGGACGAGTAGAGCAACGTGTTGCGCAGCGCGAGAGGCCCGGTCTGACGCTCTTTCAGTATGGCGAGCAGCGTTCCAGTGGCGGCCTCCTGATACGCCTGCGCATGTTGCAGCAGAGCGCCGCCGGCCGCGTCGATCTCAGAGATCGCTTGAGCGCGATCGCCGGTATTCTGCAGGTGCCGGTTCACCGTCTGCAGCAGCAGGTGATGTGCGGCGGTGACCTGCTCCACGAGCGGGGTGAGCTGTTTCCCGGCCTGCGGGTTGTTCTGCCGGATCTGCTCCAGGCTGCTTTTCAGGTTGGTTGCATGCAGTTCAGAGCGTGCTGCAAGGACCGCAAGCTGGACCCTCACGTCGGTCCCGATCTGTCGGCTGTTGAGCGCTGCGATCGCTGTATCGCGCAGCAGGTTGCTGTGGTGCAGCAGTTCGGGCATCTGCACCATCAGCGTATCCATGGTGAAGTAGCTGTCCAGCTGCGGATCCAGGATCAGATTGGAGTTGTTGCACACCGCGGTGATCAGGTCCTTGAGGGATTGCGTGACCGCGCGACACCGGTCCTGTGCCTGCCCGGGCGTCGCCTGCAACACGTCCGGATGCAACGCGTTCCATCTGGACTTGAAGGCCTCCCACTCCCGGGAGACCTTCAGCTGTGTTCCGAGAGAGTGATGGAGATGATCTACCGCGGCGATCTGCTCTCGCACAGCACCTGCCTGACGTTCCACCGCTGCAGGCTCCACAGAACGCCCGTGCAGGAACCGGTTTACCAGGCTCTGGTAGGTCAGAGTGCTGTTGAGCAGACGAAACAACGGGCCGCTGTACGTGGCCCCTTTCTGCTCTTGAATAACAAATTCGAGGTCCTTGCGCACCTCGCTCTGGTAACCGGCCATCAGTGCCACCAGGGGCACGGTGAAGAACAGTCCTATCAGTAGAAACTTCTGGGCGTATCGAAGGCGGGACATGAGCGGGATTGCGCCCTCGCCGGACAGAAAGCGTACAAATATGCGGCTCGTTCTGTTCATCAATTGCTCCTTCGTCACGGAAAGAACACGGGAAACGTGTGGCCCGGTTTTTCTGCGGGCATTATCGGCATATCGTCTCCGGGCCTCCACAGGGGGCGGGAATGTTTGCGGGCAGGCCGGGAGGCGTGCTATAATGCCGGTACAGGAACAGACGGGGGCTCACGGCCCGAAGGCAGCCGGGAACCCGTCGGTGCTCTGTGCAGGTACGCAGAGATCCGATCAACTCATGGGGAGCCGTTGCGGAATGGGAGCGCTTGCACCGCAGTCCTCGCCGCGTGAAACGCTTGCCGCGTTGCGCGCGCAGTACCCGGATGCGCCGTTTCTGGCGCTGGGACAGACCGTCTTCTGGGATGAACCGGTAAAGGCGGTATTGCGCCACATGCTGGACGCATTCGGGCTTGGCGGTCAGATGGTGCTGGGGGTGCATGACACGGACTATTTCGCCCGGGCTCGCGGTCTGCAGGGGGGGAGAGGGCGCTTCGTGCTGCTGCCACACAACGACGGTACCACGCGGGACCTCTGGTCGGCTGCCGGGGAGATCTCCACCCTGTTCGGGTGCGAGACCTTTCCAAGGCGGCAGGACTATGTGCGGCACGGCGTGCCGCTCGAGCGATTGGCCCGACGGAGCCCGGAAGGACGGCAGGCATTCATTGATCGCGTGACCGAGGCGTGGGGCTGGCGTGGACTGGTTTACACTGGCGCGCAGGATCTGGTGGTGCACTATCTCCCCCTGAAAGAGGTAGGTGATGCGCTGCTGGAAATGCTCCAATGGGGGTTTGAGAACGCGCTGGTTCAGATCGCGCCGGGATGCTGTCAGGGGGAGGCGCGGCAGATCGCTGAGATGATCCTTGACTGGTGTCAGGAGTACCGGACGCAGAACCCGGAAAAGACCCTGTCGCACCTGTTTCAGCATCTTTTACCCCGCCTGTACGCGCTACTGCTCGGGCACGCGCCCGACAATGTGGTTGTGGACTGTACGGCCAGCCTGCTCCGCCTGGCCCCGGAAACCGCAGACCTGCCCCGCTTCCGCTTTGTGGACCTGTTTCTGAACCCCGCCACGCGCGCGATTGCAGTGCAGGCCTACAACGAGGCCGTCGCAGGCTCCGAGATCTACACACTGGACCGCTTCGGGGCCGGGGCCCTGCCGTTCGATGTGGTGATCCCGGAGCGAGGCCGTGGTACGTTGCGCGTAACTCCACGGGTGCTGTTCGTTGAGACACGACAACCGGTTGCCATCGCTCTGAAGCGGCCGATCGAGTCGGTGCAGGAGCTGGCGGAGGTGCTCTCCCGCAGGCTGGGAGATCAGGTGACGCTGGTGGGCAAGGCGGTCTCATTGATCTCGATGCTGGCGCAGGAGTTCATCTTCGTGTTCAATGAAGAGGGATCGCTCTATGTGCGCCGCACACGCCGCATGAATCAAATACTGCACAGTCATGGAATTGCGCTGGAAATGCGGCCGATCCTGCGCATCCGCTATCACACCTGGGACGCGCTGGCGGTCGGTCGATCCACGTTGCGCCCGGCAGAGCACCTGGTCGCTGCATTCGGGCGGCAGAGCATCACCACGCCGGAGTTTGCGGCGATCTGGGCGCAGGTAGTGGAAGAGCAACGCGCGTTGTGCCGGGACCTTGCGGCGATCCGCAAACCGGTGCATCTGCTGGAGTTCTTGCGCGATCGCCAGCCAGTGGCGCAATGGGAGGAGCGACTGGTTGCATACCAGCAGGCAAAGGCGACGTTGCGGAGCCTGCGGGTTGCCGCGGCTGCCGTGCAGGAGGAGGTGCAGGCCCGATATCGTCGGTTGCAGGAGCTACGAGCAGAGAGTGCGGCCGTACAGCGGGCACAGGGAGCGCACTATCGGGAAGTGACCGCATGGACACCGCAGGAGCTGGAACGTCGCGCCGAGTTTGATGCACGCTTCCGGGCCATTGAGACGGCGAAGCTGCGCCTGCGCCTGGAGATAGAAGAGCTCAAGCGCCGGCGCTGGCAGATCGAGCGTGGTCCGGAGGCGACAGAGGCGCGCAGGCTCCTGCAGGAGATCGAGGATGAGGCAGAGCTGGCACGCCTGCAAATCGTGCGCAACGCCCTGCTGACGATTGAGGGTTTGACGCACACCAACCACCGTCCCTCGGCGTGGTGGTTGCCAATGGTGGACCGCACGGGGGAATGGTTCCGTCGCATTGCGGAAACGGCCGAGCTGTATCTGGAGCCGCTGATATAACCGGGATCACCATGATCGACGCACCCGATCGCGTTCCCGATTTCACCCGCCTGAAAATCTTCACTGGCATCCTCATTGTGTTGTTTGCGTGCCTCGTGGCGCGTCTGTGGTACCTGCAGATTGTCATGGGGCCACAACTGGCCCGGGAGTCTGAGACAGTACGCGCTCGCACGATCCGACGCGTTGCAGCACGTGGCGTGATCCTGGATGCGAAGGGGCGCGTGCTCGCCACGAACCGGCCTCACTTCGTCGTCTCCGTGTTCCCGGATGAGGTCCGTAAAAACCCGGATGTGCTTCCCCGCCTCGCGCGCATTCTGCAGAAAGATCTGGCCGAATTGCATCTTTTGATGGAGAAGGGCAGGACCGCCCCGTTCGACCCCGTTCCCATCGCGCGCGACGTGACCATGACCCAGATGACCCGGATAGAGGAGCAGAAGCAGGATCTGCCCGGAGTCATCATCACGCGGGATCCCAAGCGCGAGTACCGGGACAACAAGCTCTGTACCCATGTGCTGGGGATCACGCGCCCCATCACTGCCGAGCGGCTGGAGACTCTGAAGAGCAAGGGCTACCGCGCCACCGACTATGTTGGCACGGAAGGGCTGGAGGCTTTCTATGAGGAGGAGTTGCGTGGGGAGGAAGGAGGACAGGTGATCGAGGTGAACGCGCAGGGGCGTATGGTCCGGGTGCTGGAAGAGATCAGGCCGCGGCCGGGGAACATGCTGCGCCTGACACTGGATCTCGACCTGCAGCGCACCGCATACGACGCGCTCTACGCGCAGTGGCTTCAGGGGCATGCAGGTATGGCTGTCGCTGTGGACCCGAACGATGGGGCCGTACTGGCCTTCGTGAGCGTGCCCTCCTATGACCTGAACCGCTACGGGGTGGACTTCCCTAAGCTGCTGGCTGATCGCAAGGGAACGCCTCTGGTCAACCGGGTATCCTACAGCGCCTACCCCTGTGGCTCCCCGTTCAAGCTGGTGACGGCGGTCGCCGGGCTGGAGAGTGGCGTGCTGACCCGGTACACCACGTATCCCTGCCGCGGTGCCATACAGCGTGGCCGCACATGGCGCTGCGACGCGCGGCGCGGCCACGGCACGGTCAACTTTCTGCGCTCCATCGGCGCCTCCTGCAATGTCTACTTCTGGCTGGCTGCGGAGCGCATCGGGCCCCGTCGCCTGGAGTACTGGGCAAGACAGCTGGGCCTTGGTGAGAAGACTGGCATCGACCTGCCCACCAACGTGGATAGCACAGGAACGGTGCCAACCGGGGACTGGAAGCGCCGCCGCCGGATGGGGCCGTGGTATCTGGGGGATACGCTCAACATGGCGATCGGACAGGGGTACGTGCAGACCACCCTGTTGCAACTGGTCATGATGACGGCGGCATTCGCCAACGGGGGAGACCTGTTGCGCCCGCAGCTGGTGCGGCAAATCGTGGATGTCTCTGGAGAGAAACCGGTGGTCAAGCACACATTGCAACGCGTTGTCCGACGGCGGATCCGGTGGCGGCCAGAGAACCGGGCCGCTGTGGTGGAGGGGATGCGACGCGTTGTGGAGCGCGGTGGAACCGCGTACGGCCTGTATGTACCGGGCATCTCCATTGCGGGAAAGACGGGGACCGCGCAGGCGGGTGGCAATCGCAAAGATCATTCGGTGTTCGTCTGCTTCGCGCCCGTGGAAAAGCCGCGAATTGCCGTGGCGGTCTTCGTGGAGAACGGGGGCTTCGGGGCCTCCAATGCGGCGCCCATTGCCCGGCGTATGCTGATGCGTTACTTTAACAGAGAGATCCCGGTAGTTGCCAGACCGGTGGAACCCGATACATCCCTCCGCCGCCGTGGCAGAAACTCCAGGCGACGTCGGGGAGATACATTCGCAACACCGGCTTCCGTTCGGAACGATCCTGTTTCAGGCCCGGGGATGCGGCAAAGTCCGGAAGAACCCGGGCATGCTAGATAACATCAGCCAGGTTCCGTTCCAGACGACGAAAGGCGATCATGCCGCAGAGGAACGTCGCAAGCGATACCCCCACAGCGTACAGGACGGCGGGCCAGTGCGGCGCAGGACTGCCGAGGAGCGACCACCGCAACGCGTCCAGCAATCCGGCAAGCGGGTTGAGCAGAAAGATCGTGCGCGCGCTTTCCGGAACCGCAGTGGTGGCGTACCCGACCGGGCTGGCGTACAGCAGGAACTGTGAGAAGACGGGCAGCACGTACTGCACGTCCCGGTAGCGCGCCATGGCTGCCGCAGCGTACAACCCGATGCTGGCTCCCAGCAGCACGAGTGCCCCCAGCCACAGGGGGAACGTCAGAAACCCGACAGGGAGGGAGACGCTCTGTGCGCGCATCAACCCCAGAAACAGCACCAGAGAGACTCCTGCATCGATGACAGCTGCGAACGCCACGGAGAGCGGCAGGATGAGCCGCGGGAAGTAGACCCTGGAGATCAAACTGGCGTTCTGTATCAGGCTCGTTCCGGCGCGGGTCAGCGTGGTATGGAAGGCCTGCCAGCCCATCAGGCCAGCGTAGGCGAAGAGGAAGTAGGAACCCCCCGGAGATGCCAGACGGGCCACGCGCCCGAACACAAACGCAAAGATCCCGGCGGCGATCAAGGGCTGCAGTACGACCCACACAACCCCCAGCGCCGTCTGGCGATAGCGGAGCTTGACGTCGCGCATGGCCAGAGCCAGCAACAGGTCACGGAACTGCCAGATCTCCCCGAGGTCCAGAGATTGCCATCCCCGGCGTGGCCTGAGCACGGCGTACGGCGCGGGCACCGGTCGCTTTTCGTTCTTCTGGGTGGCCATAGAAGTTGCGGAACGTCGTCTACAACCCCGCGCGGACGAGATCGTGGACACGCACCATGCCGATGTAATGGTTCTCCTCGTCCACTACCGGTGCGACCGAAATGGCCCGGGGACGTTCCTCCATCTGACGCAACGCGTCGTAGGCCAGCTGATCCGGTTTGAGGACAACAGCGGGCCGGGCCGTCATGATGCGCTCCGCGGTCAGCTCAATGGCCGCGTTGCCGTACTTCTGCAGGGCGCGACGCGTATCGTGGTCTGTGATGATGCCCAGCAGGTGATTCTCTTCGTCGGTCACGCAGGTCGCCCCCAGACACTTGGCACTGATCTCGTTCAGGATCTCCATGAACAGCGTGTCCGGTGACACCGCGGGGCGCACAGCCGGATCCGAATGCATCAGGTCTCGCACTTTCAGCGTGAGCCGCCGACCCAGACGCCCGCCGGGATGGTTGCGGGCATAGTCTTCCGGGCGGAACCCACGCCGCTTTTCCAGCGTCATGGCCAGTGCGTCCCCCAGAGCGATGCTGACCACCACACTGGTAGTGGGCGCCAGATTGAGTGGACAGGCCTCGCGCTCGATGCTGGCGTCCAGCACAAGGGTCGCTTTGCGCGCCAGCGTGGAGGAGATGTTGCCCACGATCGCCACGATGGGCACTTCCCGCGCCTGCAGGGCTGGCAGGATGGCCAGCAACTCCTCGCTCTCGCCGCCATTTGAGAGGGCAATCACCACATCGCCGGTCTGTACCAGGCCCAGGTCGCCATGCAGGGCCTCTGCCGGGTGAAGGAAAACAGCAGCACAACCGATGGAGGTCAGCGTGGCGGCCAGCTTGCGTGCGGCAATACCGGACTTCCCCACACCGGTTGTGATGACCTTGCCCTCGCAGTGGTCCAGCAGTTCCAGAGCCTGCAGGAAGGACCGATCCAGTCGTTGCGCAACGCGTTGAATGGAATGGGCCTCGAGCGAGAGCAGCTCCCGTGCGTAGCAGAGCCAGTCCGGCTCCTGAGGTTCCTGCGGTACGGTTTCCATGATCTGTGCCTCACTGCATCCCGGAGCGCTGCATCAGTTCCAACCAACCCGGATCAACACGCCGTCTGGCAGGTTGGGGTACTGCAACAAAACGCTATCCCCTTCCGGGATTGCTTGAACGGGGACGGTGCGCCCGAAACGATCGATCGCTTTGATGCCCGCAAGCGTCTTCCGGGCCGCGTACAGGCGCGCCGCACCGGGAGTGTTCGCGGGCCCGCAGACGAAAAGACTGGTAGTGGTCGGCGTTTCCACGCGAGCGCGTAAGCGCCCGGACACAAAGCCAATGCGGGGCATGGGGCCGGAGGGCATGTCGACCAGAAGGGCGTGCGAACGCGGCGGGATGGTACGGTCCTTCTCCACCGACAGGTTCGGAGTAAGCACGTCAATGGTACGACCTTCGATGGTTTCGGCAACATGCAGCGTGCGAACAATGGTGTAACGCCCTCGACGCACCTTCAGAGAGCCCGGCTCCGTGTAGGTTCCTCCGGCACGTTGATGCGCGTACTGCGTGAGGGCGCGCAGGAAACCGGCACTGCGCTCGCTGGCGGAGAAGAAGCCCGGAGCCACACCGACGTAGAGTACCAGACCTTTACCGACCGTCTGTGCCCAGATGGCGGCGCCCCCGGCCCGGAGGTTGTAGAGTGGAGTCGGAGTCTCCCCGGGTTGCTGGCCTGTGAACGAGTAGATCGTGACCGGGTAGTTGCCCACACGCAGGCGCGGCAGGGTGCGGGTCAACTCGTTGTCCGAGGCGCTCAACAACGTCATGCCCGCTTCCGGTTGCGTGGACGCCACAGACACCCGGAAGCCATTGCCCATGTCCACTGTCAGGGTGACTTTCTGGTCGCGGGGCAGGTTATCAAACTGGTAGGTCCATGAGGCGTTCTGATCTGCAAAGCGGGCAATCCCGTTGAACTGGCTGCCTTTGTCATAGACGAGAAACCGGTTCTCCAACTCCGAGCCCGCCTGAAACGCGGTAGCGATGCGATCTCCGACCCGAAGCTCCACACTGGCCACGTAGGGCCCCCAGCCATCCTCCGGAGATACATCTTCAAAGCGTACAGCCACACTGCCCGTTCGGGTCACGTAGGAAGTCAGATCCAGTGTGTAAGCGCGTCGATTGGCCAGATTGCGCTCTTTACCGTCGCCCTGCAGCAGGACCGTGTAGCGGCTCCCATCCTCCTGCGGAGGCATGCGCGTGGTTGCTGGTCCTGCTTTGATCCCCAGCTTCTCCCAGAGGTCCGACTGCGGATCTGTCCTCCCAGCCAGTCGCCACCACGCATCGCTGACCGCGTTATAAGGATCGGCACCACCGAAGAAGATCAGGCTACCCCCATCCCGTACCCAGTTGGCCAGGACGGACTGTGTGCGTGCGTCCGGTGGTTTCTGGAAGTCGTAGGAGAGCAGCAGTGTCTTGAAAGGCCGGAGATATCCCGGATCGCCGGCGCGATCCAGCGAGACCAGTTGCACAGGCACTCCGCGATGGAGCAAGGGGAGTGTCAGGCCGAACACTCCGTCGAAATCGCTGGCGAACGGGGGTTCGCGTTGCCACTGCATGGAGTCGGAGATCAGCACGCCGATATCGCCCGGGAGGGAGCCGGACACGGGGGTGGTCTGCGCGTGCATGTCCTGCAGGGCCGCGATTACGGAATTCACTGCCGTCGCATAGTCTGGCGGGATGCGTCCATAGACGCGCTCTGGCCAGGGCATGACCTCGAACGCGGTTACCTCGGGAAACATCAGGGCAGCGATCAGAGTGCGCTCGTAGTGGTCCCGGTAGTCCGCCATACTGCGGTTCGGGTCGTCCTCCACCGGATCCATCAGGAACCAGAGCCTTTTGCCAGTGCCCCGCAGGAGCTGGTAGAGGGAGGAGTACTCCAGGTAGGCTACAGCGAACGTGCGGTCCGCATTCAGGCCCGCATAGCGCGCCGGGGTGCGCGCAGTGCCGGTCCAGACCTGACCGATCACCTCCTGCACGGCTGGCAGTCCGGTGATACGGTAATGCGGGCAGACAATACCCCAGTGCGCATAGGAGAGCGGGCTATGCAGCGCCACCATGCGTCGCGCATTGGGATAACGTTGCTGTGCATCGGCGAGCAGTGCAGCAATGTGTTCTGTCTGCAGAGTGGCCATCAGACGGCCAGTTTTCCACTGGGCGTCGACACTGCTATGCGGGGGTTGCCATGGGACATTGTAGACGCGTTGCCATGCCTGACGGAACGCATCTTCATAGCCGGCTTTGAGAAAATACTCGGGTTCTTCCGGACAGATCCCGTTGCTTCCGTTGTCGAGCGCTCTGCGATAGAACTCTCGTTCGATCTGGATGCGATTGGCCGTTGGGGAGAGGTAGAAACTGGATCCTCCGATGTGGAGCTGTGTACCATCTGCAGTGGTCTGCACCTCTCCGGGATTACGAGTGGCATACTCTTTGCCCTCACGCGCCCCGCCCATGGTCCAGACCGTATAGCCTCGCTCTTTCCAGCTGCGGATGACACTGGCGTCTGTGTTGTACACAAATACGGCATCCGTCTGCAGGTCCAGCGCAGGGGTAATTGGCAGAGGAGTCTGTGTGCTTGTGAGCGGGATTAGCGGAGCAGAGGGCACCGAGACTTTTGTCGCTGATGGCAATCCCTGTGTGAGAAAGGCCGTGATGGAGTCGGGAAGGCCGTCATTATTACGGTCGGGCTCCATTTGCGTATACTGCGCGGCACGCACTTTTACGCGCCCGACCTTTGCTCCGATCTGCACGGTGATACGCCCGCCATGAGGCCATGGGAGCGGAGTGTTCCACAGAACGGAGCAGCTCTCCGGATTTTCCCGGAGTGTACGGGCCGGGATGGGGGTATTGTTGAGCCCCTTCACGAGGACTGCAGGCGCAGCAGAGTCGGCTGCCAGCTGGAGTGTCAGACGGCATTGTGCACCGGGCGCGGCGGGGAACGCGTACACCCAGAACTGGCCTGGGCCTGCCTGACGCAAACCTTCTGTGACCCCTGCTCCGCTTTCCCGAACAAGAAAGGGTTTCTCGCCCCCGGCGCCTGCTTGAAACTGGATCGGGTAAGGGGGGGGGAGTGCACCCGTTTTCGAGTACAGGGTTGTTAGCACACCCATCAACAGGACGGTCTTTCCAGACAGACGCAACATAGCGCTCGATGATCTCTCCCGAGGTGACACTCCGGGATCAGCATCCCTGTGCCCCCGAACAGGGGTAGAGCCCTTCTTCACTCTTTCAGGGAAGAAGGGCCCGGTGGTACCCGGGTAACGGTATGCGCAGGATATGGCCTACGGCCCGGGATTATTGCCCGGCGCAGGGGGAGCCGGGCGGGGCGGCGTATTGACCGGGCGTGGCGCCGGACGTGGCGCGCCAGGCGCACGGCCCATCGCACCCGGGGGCATGGCTGGCTGAGGCAGGTTGTTGATCACCTTATACTTCACGTTCATCAATTCCGAGAGGAAAGTGCTGAACCGTTGCTGCGCCATGCGGTCCAGTGCAGACTGGCGTTGATCCGGGGTAAGATCGCTGCCCTTCTTATCGACCCGGATCAGGTGGTAGCCAAACTGGGTTTTCACGGGCTCGCTGATCTGGCCGGGTTGCAGGCTGTAGGCTACCTGTTCGAACTCGGGGACCATCTGTCCGCGCACGGAAACGCCCAGGTCGCCCTGCCGGGTCTTCGTGCCGTCCTCGCCGTATTCGCTGGCAGCCTGCTCGAACGTCTTCTTGCCACTGACAATCTCTTCCCGGATGCCTTTGATCTTTTCCAGCGCTTCCGCCTCCAGTTTCTGCCTGTCTTCCTCTCTGGCATCGGGGGGCGCGTTCTTGACCATGACCAGAATATGCCGGACGCGCAGGAAATCCTCCGGACCGTAGGGGCGGCCCAGATTCTTCTCCATGTCCTTGACGATCAGGTTCAGCGCCTGACGCTGCCATCGGAGTTGGGGGAGGACCTTGGCGCGGGTGAGATTGCGTTGCGCCAGCACCTGATCATTGGTCACGTCCTTGGGAAGCTGACCCTGCTCGCGCGCCTCATCCAGCATGCGGTTCAGGTAGCGATCCAGATCCGCATCGGTCGGGTTGACCCCTTGCTTCACGGCCTCCTGTCGCAACGCCTCGTTGCGTAGCATGACCTGTACAACGTTCGCGACCTGGGGGGGTGGATTGGTCTGGAGCGCTTTCAACACCTCTTCCCGGGTCAGGGTCATTTGTGCGGCTGGTTGCGCACCGAACAGCGTGTTGCCAATCCGGGAGCCAATCGCCATACCGAGCACCTGTCCGAAGGCCTCCGGGTTGTCGGAACGCATCTGGGCAATGACCTGCTCCCATGTGATCGGCTTGCCGTTGACAGAGCCAACGACCCGGGAGGCCAGACTGGTTGCCGGTCGCGCTCCACTCTTCGGCCGGGTGGCCATCGGGCTGGTTTTTGGCGCCTGCGTTTGCGCACGTATCGCTCCAGAAACGCCAAGTGTGGCGCTCAGGAAAGCAGCCAGAAAAAGCTTGTTCATGGTTGGATCGTCCTCTGAAAGCCCGTTCGTCGATACCGGTTCCGGTCACGTCAGTGCATCTGCGCGTTTCTATGCATGGGGAACAGGGATTGGCGCAGGGCATTCTGCGCCGGGCATGACGTGCCAGAGTTTTCCACAACGCATACCATTATAACATACATGATACCGGTGTGACGCGTGCATGCGGTTCCCGGACCATGCTACCGGTTCAGTGGCAGCGTCATGGTACGCCCGGTGTCTGCGGATCGCAGGCCCGCTTCCAGGATCTCCTGTGCATCCCGACTCACCTGCGGGGAACAGAACCCTTCGACAGGCACCTGATTTTCAATGCAGTACAGCAGGTACTCCGGCGCGCTGCGGCGCGGAGACGCCGTGGGTGGGGGCGTGAGGATTTCGGGTTGCCTGCCGGGCTTCTGCAACAGGATCTGGTTGTTCCAGATGCCAATCGAGCCTTCACTTCCGTAGACCAGCGGGTTGGTCTCTGCATAACCGACGACCTGCGTCCATGACGCTTCGCAGACGGCGAAGGCGTGCGGATATTGTGCCACGATGATCGCATTGTCATCGGATGCAGCGTAGGCTGGCTCCGTACCGAAGTACCCGCGCATGCCCGTTACCGACCCGGGCAGGCCAAGCAGTCGAGCAGCCAGATCAGCGCCATAGCAGCAATAGTCCATGAGTGCACCTGCCCCGTTAATCTCCGGGGTGGTCAGGTCCCGTACGAATTGCGGGCTGCACCCGATCGCAATGGGACCATTGTGCGCACTCCGGTATCGCACGTAACGGATCTCACCGATATCGCCTGCAAGCACGCGGCGTTCCAGTTCCTGCCAGTGTGGTGACCATGCGGTGGGCCAGTTGATCATCAGGTAGGTCCCCGCCTGTTCTGCTGCACGCTTCATGCGCTCCGCGATGGCCAGTGTGGAGGCCATGGGCTTTTCGCTCACCACATGTAACCCGCGTGCCGCAGCTGCCTCTACAATGTCGGCACCTTCGTTATTGCCACCGGCAGCCTGAATGATATCGAGCTCTTCCTGCGCGATCATCTCCTGATACGAGGGGTAGAGGCGGGTCACCCCGAACTCCCGACGCAGCCGCTCCAGCAGCTCCGGGTCATCGTCTCCTCCGGCAACAATCTGCACATTGCCCAGTTGCTGCCAGTGCTGTAGTTCGCCCCATACATGATCGTGGGACATGCATGCAACGCCGAGACGGTACATCATGTTCTGTTCCTTTCGCAACAGGGTGGGGATCCGGTGCAGGTTTCGGCAGCGCCCGCGCACCTTCCTGCGCGGGGCAAGGAATTCATTGCGAGCAGGTCGAATTCGGCAGAACAGAAACACTACATGAGGGGAGTGCTATGAGGGTGCTGTGGTTCCTTCTCGCAATAGCCAGCTTTCTGGTACCGGGCGTGTGCGCTGTAGCGGAACTGCGTGCTGCAGCCGGTAAAGTGGATATCACACCGACGCGACCGGCGTATCTGGCCGGATATGCAGCCAACCGCAGGAGCATCGGTGTGCATGATCGGCTCTGGGCCAAATGCCTGGTGCTGGAGTGGCAGGGAACGCGGATCGCTTTTGTCGCCTGTGATTTACTGGGCGTTCCTCGTTATCAGGCAGAGAAGATCCGCGCACAGGTGAAGTCGGTCCTGCCAGAAAGGCTCTATATCGCGGCAACCCATGTGCATTCCGGTCCGGACACGCTGGGGCAGTGGGGGCCCGACCTGCGTACCAGCGGAGTGGATCCAGAATGGATGGCCACATTTCGCAATCAGGTGGTACAGCTGGTCGAAGAAACGGCGGCACGGTTGGAGCCGGCCGTACTGAAACTGGCGAGCACCACAGAGGTGCCGCGGATCTCGCGTAACGCCCGTGTCCCCCAGATACTGGACAGGGAACTGGGGGTCCTGCAGGTACTCTCCGTGCAGGGCAACCGGACCATCGCCACGGTGGTCAACTACGCATGTCACCCGGAAGTGCTCAACAACCGGCAGATCACGGCTGACTTCCCCAACTGGCTTTATGAAACGGTGGAAGGGAAGATCGGGGGCGTGTGCCTCTACCTGAATGGTGCGCTCGGCGGCATGGTGACTGCAGACTTTGATGAGGACGCGGCGCCCCGGGGCGAGAACTGGAAGGCAGCGGAAGAGATTGGCAGAAGCATGGGGGAGCGCGTGCTGCAGATCCTGGAGACGGCCGAGACAGTGCGCAACGCGCCCATCCGCACGCAACGGCGTGTCTTCCGGGTTCCTCTGGAGAATCCACGGTTCCGGGCCCTGATGGCCATGGGGATCTTCCCTTCCGACGTCCTGAAAAACGGTCAGATCGAGACCGAAGTGAATCGGATCACCATTGGTCCGGCGGAAATGCTGACCCTGCCCGGAGAAGTGCTGCCCAACATCGGGCTCTACCTGAAACGCAAGATGACCGGAAAACCACGATTTCTGCTCGGTCTGACCTGCGATGAGCTCGGCTATATTCTGACGCCAGAAGATTACGGTCTGGAGCTCTATGCGTATGAGACGAGCGTCTCCGTTGGCGAGCACATCGGGCCAAAGATGGTGCAGAACCTGCTGGCGATGATGGAGAAACCGAAGGGCGGGTCGGCAGGGACACAGACCGTGCGGGCGGAAGAACGGTCGAAATGACGCCAGAGCACACCGCATTGCAACGGCCGATGGGGGCGCACATGCCCGTGTCCGGCGGGTTGCATACGAGCCTGATTGCCGGGAAGGCCATCGGGTGCACGGCGGTGCAGCTGTTCACCGCGAATCCGCGCCAGTGGCAGAATGCACCTCTCTCCGGGGATGCCGTGCGTGCGTTTCGAGAAGCGCAGGAGGCGACGGGTGTGCGCTTCGTCTGTGCGCATGCCTCCTACCTGATCAATCTGGCTGCTGCCAATGAGGTTCTGGAACGCTCCCGCGATGCGTTCCGCGCTGAGCTGGAACGTGCCCGGCAGCTGGAGATCCCGTGGGTAGTGGTACATCCGGGCGCGCATGCCGGGCAACGTGAAGACGATGCAATGGCGCATCTGATAGAAAGCCTGCAACGGATCCTGGAGGAGACCGATGCGCAACACAACCCGGTCGGGATCGCACTGGAGACAACGGCCGGGCAGGGAAGCACGCTGGGATGGCGGTTCGAGCAGATCGGTGCGGTGTTGCAGGCTCTGGGGAAGCATCCACGTCTGGGAGCCTGCATGGACACCTGCCATATCTTTGCCGCTGGATACGATCTCCGTGACGCAGCAAGTTACGCGGCTACCATGGCAGCATTCGACGCGCACATCGGCATCGAACATCTAAAAGTCATTCACGCCAACGACTCGAAGAAGCCCCTCGGTAGCCGGGTAGACCGGCATGCACACATTGGAGCGGGAGAAATCGGGGCACAGGGGTTCGTGCCGTTGCTACAGGACGCGCGGCTGGCCAGCGTCCCGGTACTGCTGGAGACGCCGGAAGCACGGAAAATGCACGCTATCAATCTGCAACGTCTCCGCTGCCTTGCGGACGGGCAACCTCTGGAAGTACAGGTGACCGTGCTCTTTTTCGGCCACTATCGAGACTACTATCCAGCCCCATGCGTTCTGATGGTACCGTACGGGGCAACCGTACGGGAACTGGCTGAGCAGCTGGCGGCGCAGGATGTGCGGCTGAGCGACCTGTTGCAGTACTGCCGCTTTGCAATGGATACGGAGTACGTCACACCGGATAGCGCACTGGTATCAGATTGCGAGCTGGCTGTGTTGCCTCCCGTAAGCGGGGGATAGCACGGCGCATGTGCCGCAGGGAACGATAATGGCAGAAGTCCGGATCGTGACCACGCCGATCGCGATAGAACCATTGCAGCACTATGTCGCCACCACAGCGTGTGGCGCGGTGTGCCTGTTCGTCGGGCAAACCCGTAACCACTCCCGGGGACGTTCCGTGCGTTTTCTGGAGTACGATGCATATATCCCGATGGCAGAGAGAGAGCTTCTGCGGGTTGCAGAGACCGCGGAGGCACGCTGGAACTGTCGGGTCGCTATCGCGCATCGGATCGGGCGTGTGGAAGTCGGGGAAGCGAGCGTGGCGATCGCTGTTGGTGCGGCACATCGTGCGGAGGCCTTCGAGGCCTGCCGCTATTGCATCGATACGCTCAAACAGGACGTTCCTATCTGGAAGCGGGAGATGTATGCGGAAGGGGCCTGCTGGATCGAGGGAGACCGTGTCGTAGGGTCCTCCTGACGGGGGCTGGCAACAGTACGATGAAGCCGGTCATGCGTAATCTCTGGCTGGTGTTGTCAGTAGCGGTAGGAACCGCGCTGGTCGTCTTCTGGATGGTAGCGCCTCGCCTGCTGTCCCGACAATCCCCACGAATTGAGACCGCGCCTGAAACAGAGCCTGCCGGAGTATCGTCCCCTGCAGCAACCCCCGTTATCCCGCCTGCCTCAGAAACGGACATCACGCCTCCCCTCACGCCGGAGGAGCGTGCACGCGTGCAGCGAGAGGCGCGGCGCGCCCCCTTCTACACCTGGTTGCGTCAGAGCCCGTGGATCGCCGGATTTCGCCCGGTAGAGCGGGAGCCTGCTACGCTGGATATCTACCTGAACCGGGACGATTTTCGCCTTGTGCCGATGCTGATGCATGAGGCGATTGCGCCCGTCGCCGGGCGCTATGGATTTCAGAAGGTGCGCTTCTATGTGCCCAATCCCCCCGGGAACGTGGACCGGTACCGCCTGGAGGCAGAGGCCACACAGGACAGCGACGGGCAGTGGCGCACGTTTCGCAAGTGAATTAACCGGCGCGAAGAATGCCCTTGCGCTCTGCCAGGTCACAGTAGAGTTTGCGGATGTCCTGCTCCAGACGCTCGACGGAGAGACGCGGGTAGACATGATCGCGCCCACGCTGGATCATTGCCTCGGTGCGCGTACGGTTCTGCAGT
>JANWZQ010000026.1 GCA_025054835.1 Chthonomonadaceae bacterium | reverse complement strand
GGCCGTGACGGCCGGCACGGGCAGGTTGCTTCCCGCTGGAGTTGCCCCCTGATTGGGGTCGAAGAACCCGGGTTCCGCGGGCGCCGGTGCGGGTTGCATCGTCGGCTGTGCTGACTGTTCCGTGAAGTCGAACGGAGAGGACGCTGGAGGAGTTGCCGGCGCATCGAACGGGTTCAACGGTGTAGCCGGTGTATCGAAGGGAGAAGGCGCCGGAGGCGCAGTCTCCGAAGTGCCGGAGAAGTCGAACGGCATACGTCCTGATGGCGAGGACACCGGTGGTTCTGGAGCCGGTTGCTGTGGTGCCGTGAAGTCCAGGAAACCTGCCGATGTGCCAAAGCCGACCGTTCCGAAGTCCTGTGTGGGCTGTGCCGCCTGACCGAAGATCACCTCGCCGAAGTCCCGCTTGTACTGCTCCGCTGTCTGCGGGTCCACCATCATGCCTTCCGCAATCGCCCGGGTCAGATTCTCTCCTCCCAGAGGCAGCGTGCGCGGAAATGCCGGCAACCGGTCCCGGAAGATCGCGATGTCCGTGTTGCTGGCCCCGATGTTAACAATCACCACTGTGTGCCCAGCGGGCAGGGCATCTTCGGGCAACAGTTCCAGCAACGCCCTCCCGGCGGCCAGCGGCTCTACATCGATGGCGCGGGGCTTCAGGCCTGCGGCGAACAGCATTTCCACGTGTTTGTCCACCACGTCCTGCTGCGCCACTGCCAGGAGCACGTCCATGTTCTCCCCTTCGGCGTATCCTTCCGGGCGCTCGATCAACTGGTAGTCCATGATCACTTCGCTGGCGCTGAAGGGCACGTGCCGCTCCACCTCCCACTTCATCGTTTCCGCCAGCTCTGTAGACTTCATCTGCGGCACGTCGATCACACGCACCACAACTGCCGATTGCCCGGACACCGAGCTGATACAGTCCCGTGCGGTCACGCCTGCCTGTTTCAAAAGGTCTTTCACGGCCTTGCCCAGCAGTTGCGCGTCCACCAGAACCGCGTTCTCGAACGCCTCCTGCGGGGTCGGCGCAACCCCCAGGGCGGTCACCGCCACCCCGCTCCCGTCCCGACGCGTCTCCACGACCTTCATCTGCTGGGAGCCAATGTCCAGACCAACGAAGTTGCCACCCGCCATAACGTTACTCTTCCTCCGGGGAGAGCTCGCGCCCGGGACGCCGGTACCGCTCCGGGCACTGCATATGGCCCATTGTCGCGGCCACATCCGGGCAAGGATCAAGGGGAAACACTTTACAACGTGAGGTCTTACTCTCCCATTGTAACAGGCTTCCCATCCCCCTGTCAACTCCCGCTGCGGGATTTGATCGGGCTCATCACCATCTGTTTGGTTGCAGAAACTTCCACCAGGGTTCGCCACACCTCTGGATATTCTTCCACTGCCTTCCGAAAATTGGCCCGGGCTGGCAGGAACCGGTCCCGGTACCGTGTACAGTATATACCGTTAGTGACGGCATTATGTGCCGCGATGGTGCGTTATGCTGTCATGACGTGAAAACTCTGGACGAAGGAGTGCTGACACCCTCATGAACAAGGGCATCTTGCTCGCTGCTGCGACCCTGCTTGTTGCATCGACCGCTCTTGCATCCCCGGACAAGGGCAAAAAGCCGTCGCAGAGGACCACTATCAGCTGCGCGGTGATGAAAGGCGATATGGTTAATATCAAAGAGGCCACAGCCCGGAAGATGTACGCTGACTACAAGGGCAACCGCTACTTCTTCTGTTGCCCTGGTTGCAAGCCGAAGTTCGAGAAGAACCCGGAAGCCTACGCCAAGAGCGACCATATCCCGACCCCGAAGACCGGAAAGCCCGGCAGGGCTAGAAGCTGAGTCTCCTCTCTCCCCTCCCGCGCCCGTCACTGGAGCTGCGGGGGGGGATTACCCTCGCACGCAAAAGCCTCTTCGCACAGGGATCCCGGTGTCCGGTGCCGAAATCCGATAACCGGTTATCTCGCCCTTATTGCACTGTCATCTTAACCAGGCCGGAGTAGACCATGAAGCGGTCCCTGTTCGCGTTGCTTCTGATCCTGCCTCTGGAGGTACAGGCAGTCGTGCGCCCGGTGTCCCCCTCGTGCGAATATCGGGTCAATCCCATCGGGATCGACCACCTCCCGCCCCGGCTCAGCTGGAAGCTCGAGTCGCGCGAGCGCGCTCAGATCCAGACAGCCTACCGGATCATTGCAGCGGCCACCGAGGCCGACCTCCGGGCTGAGCGTGCCCTGCTCTGGGATACCGGCAAAGTGGCCAGCAACAATACGCTGCATATCCCTTATGCCGGTCAACCTCTTTCCTCGGGGCAACGCGTCTGGTGGAAAGTACGGGTCTGGGACGGGCAGGATCGTCCCTCCGCGTGGAGTGCTCCCGCTTTCTTCGAGATGGGCCTGCTCCGGGAAGCCGACTGGAAGGGCGCGCAGTGGATCGCACGCTCACAGGAACCCGCCGCAGGTCCGGCCCCCCTGTTCCGACGCACGTTTCCGGTCCGCGCCCGGCCGGCACGTGCGCGCGTTTACCTCTGCGGGCTCGGCTACTACGAGCTGTACATCAATGGTCGGAAGGTCGGGGATCAGGTGCTCGACCCGGGTTACACCCGTTACGACCGGCGTGTGCTCTACGTGACCCATGATGTCACTCGCCTGCTGCAGACGGGCAACAACGCTATTGGCGTTTTGCTGGGCAACGGGTTCTACAACGTGCACCAGCAGAACGCATGGGACTTCGATCGCGCACCCTGGCGTGCTTCCCCGCGCCTGCGCCTGCTGCTCACTATCACCGATGAGAACGGCACCACGCAAACCCTGATTTCCGACACTGCATGGAAGACGGACGACAGCCCCATTACCTACAACGGCATCTACGGAGGCGAAACCTATGACGCCCGGCGTGAACAAACCGGGTGGAACACCCCGGAATTCAACGACGCCTCCTGGGACAACGCCCGCATTGTGGAGGCGCCTGCCGGCATCCTCTCGGCGCAGAACCATCCGCCCATTCGTGTCGCGCAGACCCTCCGCCCGGTTCGACTGACGGAGCCCAGACCCGGCGTCTTCGTATTCGACATTGGTCAGAACCTCGCCGGATGGGCGCGCATCACCGCGCAGGGTCCTGCAGGGACCACGATCACCCTGCGCTACGGCGAACGCCTGAAGCCCGACGGCACGCTCGATCAGGAAAGCATCGGGGCTTACGTGGACCAGAACAAACCGGACAGGCGCTTCCAGACCGACGTCTTTATCCTCAAAGGACACGGCCATGAAACGTTCGAGCCACGCTTCGTCTACCACGGGTTCCAGTACGTTGAGGTCACCGGTTTTCCCGGGCGCCCGACCCTCGACACCCTGAGTGCCCGGTTCGTTCATTCCGACATCCCGCAGATCGGCCAGTTTTCCTGCTCCAATCCGTTACTCAACAAAATCTGGCAGGCCGGCAAATGGGCATTCCTGAGCAATCTGCAGGGCATTCCCACCGACTGCCCGCACCGCGAGAAAAACGGATGGACGGGTGACGCGCACCTGGCTGCGGAACAGGCCCTGCTGCATTTCGCCCCCATGCCCGTCTACGTCAAATGGATCCAGGACCTTGTGGATGAGCAGAGGCCCTCCGGGGAACTTCCCGGCATCGTCCCCACGGGGGGCTGGGGATACCACTGGGGCAATGGCCCGGCATGGGACAGTGCGCTGCTCCTGATCCCGTACTACCTCTATCTCTACGCAGGCGACCCGGCCCCGCTCACGCGCCACTACAGTGCTCTCAAGCGCTATGTCGATTACCTCACCACCCGGGCCGAGGGGGGCATCGTGTCCATCGGTCTTGGCGACTGGGCACCCTACGAGACGGAGACGCCCGTTGCGGTTACCTCCACGGCCTACTACTATGTGGACGCCCGGATCGTCGCGCAGGCTGCGCGCCTGCTGGGCAACACCGAGGACGCGCAACGCTACGAACAGCTGGCAGAGAACATCAAGAAGGCGTTCAACGAACGCTTCTACAACAATCAGACCGGCCTCTACGCCAACGGAAGTCAGACCGCTCTCGCCTGCGCTCTCTATCAGGGGCTCACTACCCCGGAAAATCGTGTCGTGGTGCTCCGGCACCTCATCGATGCCATTCAGAAGCGCAATTACCACATCGACACGGGCATCCTCGGCGCCAGATACCTGCTGCATGCTCTGAGGGACCACGGGCATGCGGAAATCGCCTACCGTATCGCGGCGCAGAAGGACCTGCCTTCCTGGGGATACTGGATTGAACAGGGAGCTACCACGCTCTGGGAACAGTGGCGTGGCACCGACTCGCGCAACCACATCATGTTCGGCGACATCCTCGCATGGTTCACGCAGACCCTCGCAGGCATTCGTCCGGACCCTGCGGCCCCCGGTTTTGCGCGCTTCCTCATCAAGCCTCACATCCTCGGCGACCTCACAGCTGCCAGTGCGACCTGCGACTCGGTCCGTGGGCGCATCCTCAGCGACTGGAAGCTCCAGAACGGCGACTTTGTCCTCAATGTGCAGGTCCCGCCCAACACCACGGCTATCGTCCATGTGCCTCTCGGGGAGGCTCTCACGGTCACTGAGAGCGGCAACCCGATCGCGCAGGCTGCCGGTGTCCGCTTCCTGGAGCGTCAGGAAGACTATGCCGTCTACGAAGTCCTCTCTGGCAACTACCGTTTCCTCTCCCGGGGTGTTGCCACGCGCAGAGCTCAACCCTGACCCGTCTATCCCGTGATGCGACCGGGGGCCACTGCTGGCCCCCTTGAATTTTTGCCAGAAATTACCCGCACAATCCCCGGTTTTCTCCTGCACATACCCGCCGCGGCATGCCCCGTGCAGTATGAACGAACCGTGGAGATAGCACGCACACGCTTGCCGATTGCGCTTGTTGTCTTCCGCTGTCTCCAATTGCGGATCACATCTGTTTTCTTGACTTTGAGAGAGGAAAGGTTGGTACAACAATGAGATCTCTGGTATCCCGTCTCCACAGCAGCCTGATTGCTCTTGCGCTTGTTGCACTCGGCCCGATCGCCAGCGCACAGACCCCGGCCTACACAATCGACAATGTCTCCACCCCTTCCCTTCTGAGCAACCCGCCGTTCACCATGGGGTTTGCTTTTAACGTTCAGGCCCCTATCACGGTGTACTCTCTTGGCATCTTTGACGGCGACCAGGACGGCCTGATCAGCTCCTATGAGGTTGGCCTCTTTGATCCTGTCGGTACCCTCATCGCCTCCGTCACTGTGCCGAGCGGGAACGGCGCCATCCTGGTGAACCAGTTCCGGTATGTGGACCTGATTGCGCCGGTGGTTCTCCTGCCCGGCAATAACTACACCCTCGGCGCGCTCTATCTGGATGGCGTTGACCCTGTGCTCTTCCCCGGGGAGGCTATTGGATTTGTCACGCATCCCAGCATCCAGTTCGTGGAGAGCCGCTTCGCCTCTGGCGGCACGCTGGCGCATCCCACCTCCAGTATCAGCACCCTGCCGGGCTACCTCGGCCCGAACATGCTCCTGGAGCGCGGCGCTGGTGGAGGCGTTGTGCCAGAACCGGGCGCCGTGGCCCTGATGATCAGCCTCGGTGGCGCGGGCCTGCTCGCCCTGCGCCGGCGCGTTCGCAAGTAAATCCCGTCCCTCCTGCTTCACATCACTCCGGCCGGGCGGGTGCACGAAGCATCCGCCCGGTTCTTTCTGCGCCTATCCCGGGCACGCAAAAATTGCGTGGTATTTCCCTTGACAGGTCCGCACTCTCAGGAGTATACTATTCCCGACCGAAAATATCGGAGATAGATCCGGTCGGAGAATTTTTCGGCAGAGGGAGATGCGACCGCCATGTTGAGCCTGAGCAAACAGGCGGATTATGCGCTTCTGGCGCTGGCCTATCTGGCCCGCGTGGAAGAGGGACGCCTTGTCAATGCGCGTGAGATCGCCCTCAAGTTTGATCTGCCAGCTGAACTGCTCGCCAAGATTCTGCAGCGCCTTGCCCGGGCGGATCTGCTCGTCTCCACCCCCGGCCCCACCGGCGGGTATCGCCTGGCCCGTTCTGCGCGCAGTATCAGCGTGGGCGCCATTGTGGTCGCTGTGGACGGTCCTCCCGCCCTGGTGCCCTGTCTGCGCTCCGATCACAACGATTGCGAGCAGTCCCGGCACTGCACGATCCAGAGGCCGCTGGCCCGGCTCAACCAGCGTATCTTTCAGATGCTGGAGCGTGTCTCGCTTGCCGAAATCAGCGCCGACGATCCGGAGGAAAACCGTATTGCGCTCAGCGAGGCCTGCGAATATCGCCCGCTCGCGCCGACTACATAGCCAGTTCTGATCCGCATATCGTGCGGCCCGTCGCGTCTGATCGGGCACGCGCAGGGAGTGAAAAACCAATGAGTGCAACTGCCAACACGGTGATCGAAGAGTTTGCCGCACGCGAGTACCAGTGGGGCTTCGAGACCCCCATCGAGGCCATCACGCTCCCGCGTGGCCTGAACGAGGATATCATCCGCCAGCTCTCGGCCATCAAGCAGGAACCGGACTGGCTTCTGCAGTGGCGGCTGGACGCCTACCGCCGCTGGCTCACCATGCAGGAGCCCACCTGGCCCAACATCCGGTACGAGAAGCCGGACTTTCAGGACATCATCTACTACGCGGCGCCCCGGCCAAAGAAGGCGCTCAATAGTCTGGATGAGGTGGACCCGGAGCTGCTGCGCACCTTCGAGAAGCTGGGGATCTCTCTCGAGGAGCAGAAGCGTCTGGCTGGCGTGGCCGTGGACGCCGTCTTCGACAGTGTCTCCATTGCCACCACTTTCAAGGAGACACTGGCCGAGCAGGGTATCATCTTCTGCTCGTTCTCGGAAGCTGTGCGCGACCATCCGGAACTGGTCCGGCAGTATCTGGGCTCCGTGGTACCGCCTTCCGACAACTTCTACGCGGCTCTCAACTCGGCTGTCTTCTCGGATGGCTCTTTCGTCTACATCCCGAAGGGCGTGCGCTGCCCCATGGAGCTCTCCACCTACTTCCGGATCAACGCACGAGAGACCGGGCAGTTTGAGCGTACCCTGATCATTGCGGATGCGGGAGCCTACGTCTCCTATCTGGAGGGATGTACGGCTCCCATGCGGGACGAGAACCAGTTGCACGCTGCTGTGGTCGAGCTGGTCGCGCTGGACGACGCCACGATCAAGTACAGCACGGTGCAGAACTGGTATCCCGGCGACCCGAAAACCGGTAAGGGAGGCATCTACAACTTCGTCACCAAGCGAGGGAAGTGCCTCGGGCGCCGCAGCAAGATCACCTGGACGCAGGTCGAAACAGGTTCCGCCATCACATGGAAGTATCCTTCCTGTCTGCTCATCGGCGATGACTCCGTCGGCGAGTTCTACTCGGTTGCGCTGACCAATCACTACCAGCAGGCGGACACCGGCACCAAGATGATCCACATCGGACGCAACACCCGGTCGACCATCGTGTCCAAGGGGATCTCGGCAGGGTTCGGCCAGAACACGTACCGGGGCCTGGTGCGCATCAATCCCGGCGCGGAGAACGCGCGTAACTACTCGCAGTGCGACAGCCTGTTACTTGGCGATAAGTGCGGAGCGCACACCTTCCCCTATATCGAGGTGAAGAATCCTACCGCACGCGTGGAGCACGAGGCCTCTACTTCCCGGATCGGGGAGGATCAGATCTTTTACTGCAACCAGCGCGGCCTCTCCACGGAGGATGCTGTCAACATGATTGTCAACGGCTTCTGCAAAGAGGTCTTCCGGGAACTGCCGATGGAGTTCGCCGTGGAGGCGCAGAAACTGCTCGGCGTCAGCCTCGAGGGAAGCGTTGGCTAGATCCGTATCACAGTGAGGGACGAGAATGCCACTTCTGGAGATCCGTGACCTGCGGGCACAGGTCGAAGGCAGGGAGATCCTCAAAGGGATCAACCTGATTGTCAATCCGGGTGAAGTGCATGCCATCATGGGCCTGAATGGCTCCGGCAAGTCCACGCTGGCCGGCGTTCTGGCCGGGCGTGAAGTCTTCGAGGTGACCTCCGGGCAGGTGCTGTTTCAGGGCGAGGACCTGCTGGAGCTGGACCCGGAGGAGCGCGCCAATCGAGGCCTTTTCCTTGCGTTTCAGCACCCGGTGGAGTTGCCCGGGGTTAACAACATGTACTTCCTGCGTGCGGCGCTCAACGCCCAGCGCAAGTACCGTGGGGAGCCCGAGATCAGCGCGGTGGAATTCACCCGACTGGTGCGCGAGAAGGCAAAACTGCTACAGATCGATCAGGAGCTGCTCAACCGCTCGGTCAATGTGGGTTTTTCCGGAGGCGAGAAGAAGCGCAATGAGGCCCTGCAGATGGCTGTCCTCGATCCGAAGCTCGCTATTCTGGATGAGACCGATACCGGGCTCGATGTGGACGCTCTCCGTATCGTGGGTAACGCGGTCAGTGCACTTCGCGATGGCCAGCGCGCCTTCATTGTCATCACGCATCTGACTCGATTGCTCAACTATATCACGCCGGACTACGTGCACGTGATGATGGATGGCCGACTGGTCAAGAGTGGTGGCAAGGAACTGGCCTACGAGCTGGAGGAGCGAGGATACGGATGGATCGAGCGCGAACTGGCGGCTACCGCCTGACGCAGGACTGAGGAGCGCACTCGCAATGACACAGACTACCGTGCATTCCTACGTTCAGGAATTCGAGGACCTTCTGCGGACGCGTGGCGCGGAACCTGCCTGGCTCACGCCCCTGCGACGCGCGGCGCTTTCACGCTTCTCGGAACTCGGCTTCCCACAGCGCAACCAGGAGGAGTGGCGATTTACCGACGTCCGCCCTATCGCGGAGCAGACGTTCCTTCCGGCGGGTGCTGTGACATCGGTGCCAGATCGCCTGCTGGAATGCCCGCTCGGCGCGTTGCCGTTTCCCCGGCTTGTATTTGTCAACGGCAGGTTCTCTCCAGAGCTCTCCCGTTGTGAGGGGATACCGGCTCCAGTGAGGGTGGGCAGTCTGGCCGATGCTCTGCGCGTGGATCCTGCGCCACTGGAGAGGCATCTGGCGCGCTATGCCTCTTTCGAGCAACACCCGTTTGTTGCTCTGAACACTGCCTGCTTCGCCGACGGCGGGTTCGTGCACATTCCACGCAACACGCAGGTGGAGACCCCGATCCTGCTGGCGTTTATCGCCGTACCGGGAGTAGAGCCTGTTGTGATGCACCCGAGGTCACTGGTCCTTGTGGAAGAGAACGCGCAGTGCACGCTCATCGAGGCTTACTTTACCGTCCCGGAGGCGCAAGGGGTTTACCTGACCAATGCGGCTACCGAAGTTATGGTGGCCGACCGTGCCATTGTGGATCATTATAAAGTGGCCCACGAGGCACATTCTGCGTATCACATGCATACGCTCCAGGTGGAGCTGCAGCGCAGTGCGCAGTTCTCCTCGCACAATCTCACGTTCGGGAGCGCCATTGTGCGCAACGATCATAACGCCCGGTTCCATGCAGAGGACGCGGAGTGTACGCTCAACGGCCTCTACATCGCCCGGGACAATCAACTGGTGGATAACCACACAGCCATTGATCACGCCGTGCCCCATTGCAACAGTCATGAGCTCTACAAGGGGATCCTGGACGGTCGGGGGCATGGAGTCTTCAATGGTAAAATATTCGTCCGGAAGGACGCGCAGAAGACCGATGCCAAGCAGACCAACCAGGTGTTGCTTCTGTCTCCACAGGCGACGATCAACACCAAGCCGCAACTGGAGATTTTCGCGGACGATGTGCGGTGCACGCATGGCGCAACAGTAGGGCCTCTGGAGACCGAGTCGCTTTTCTACCTGCGGTCGCGCGGGATCTCGCAGCAGGAGGCGCAGAATATCCTGATCCGCGCTTTTGCCGAAGATATCATCGATCGCATTCGTCCCGAGGCCCTGCGGGAGGCGGTACACGCGACCCTGGCGGCTGTGCTCCCGCAGAGCGCGCACACGGAGACGATCCCGTTCCGTCCGGGCACTGTGCAAAATTCGTAGAAATGAGCGCAACGACATTGTCTGGAGTTGATCGCCCCCTGACGGCACTGCATTCGTATGATGTACATCGCGTCCGACAGGACTTTCCGATCCTGTCTCAAACGGTGCGGGGCAAGCCTCTGGTGTATCTGGACAACGCCAATACCACGCAGAAGCCCCGTGCCGTGATTGATGCGATGCACACGTTCTACGAGACCTGCAATGCCAACATCCACCGCGCCACGCACTATCTCGGAATGCAGGCGGACCGGGCCTACGAGCAGGGGCGGGAAAAGGTGCGTTGTTTCCTGAATGCCCGGCACTTCGAGGAGATCGTGTTCGTGCGCAACGCCACGGAGGGCATCAATCTGGTAGCGCAGACCTACGGTCGGGTGCACGTGAGAGAGGGCGATGAGGTTCTGATCACAGCCATGGAGCATCATGCCAACATCGTGCCGTGGCAGATGCTCTGCGAGGAGAAGGGCGCGCATCTGCGGGTCATCCCCATTGATGACACCGGGGAGTTGATCCTGGAGGAGGCTGAGCGGTTGATCACGCCTCGCACGCGGATCGTGGGGATCACGCACATGTCGAACGCACTTGGCACGATCAATCCGATCGAGCAGGTGATCGCGATGGCGCACGCACAGGGCGTGCCTGTGCTGGTTGACGCGGCGCAGTCGGCCTATCATTTCCCGATCGACGTACAGGCGCTGGATTGTGATTTTCTGGTCTTTTCCGGGCACAAGCTCTACGGCCCGACAGGCATCGGGGTGCTCTACGGAAAGAAGGACTTGCTGGAGCGGATGCCTCCGTACATGGGGGGTGGCGACATGATCCTCTCGGTGACATTCGAGAAGACGGTCTACAATGACCCTCCCTTCAAGTTCGAGGCGGGCACACCGCACATCGCAGGAGTGGTTGGCCTGGGTGCGGCCATTGACTACCTGACCAGCCTGGGGATGGAGAACATCGCCTCGCATGAGGCGGACCTGATGGAGTATGGCACGCAACAGCTTCAAGAGGTGCCCGGACTGCGAATGATCGGTACGGCGCGGCGTAAGGCGAGTGTGTTCTCGTTCACTCTGGAGGGTTTGCATCCGAACGATGTGGGCACTGTGCTGGACATGGAGGGGATCGCCGTGCGCACCGGCCAGCACTGCGCGCACCCGGTGATCCATCGATTCGGGGTGAGCGCGACGGTGCGTGCTTCGCTGGGGTGCTACAACACACGGGAGGAGCTGGACGCGCTGGTCTGCGGCCTTCACAAGGCCCGACGGTTGCTGTCCTGAGCAGTGGATGCGTCCATGAGCGATACGATCCAACAGCGGGCAGCAGAACTGCTGGAAGAATTCCGTCTTTTTGATAGCTGGGAGGACCGCTACAGTTATCTGATGGATCTGGGACGTGAGCTGCCCCCGATGGACCCGGCAGACAAGACCGAGGAAAACCGGGTACAGGGGTGCCAGAGTCAGGTCTGGATCAAGGGCAGTGTGTGCTGTACAGCGGAGGGCCCGATTGTAACGTTTGACGCGGACAGTGACTCGGCTATCGTGAAGGGGCTGGTAGCGGTGCTACATCGGATCTACTCGGGTCAACCAGCACGCGCAATTCTGGAATTCAATGTGGCGGATCTGCTACAACAGTTGCAGCTGGAAGAGCATCTGAGCATGAACCGTCGCAACGGCCTGTTCAGCATGATCCAGCGGATCAAACATCTAGCTGCTTCTCAGGCAGTAGAGACGGGAGGGTAGGAGCGCAGGGCATGGAGACACCACAGGATGTCGTTCCGAGCTGGAATCCCATAGAGGTCTCATTGAAGCGTAATGAGGTAATCGAGGCGCTCCGCACGGTCTATGACCCGGAGATCCCGGTCAATATTTACGATCTGGGCCTGATATACGATGTGGACGTGACTCCCGAGGGAGTCGCATGCATTCAAATGACACTCACATCTCCGGCATGTCCCGCAGCACAGTCATTGCCGGGCGAAGTAGAGTGGAAGGTGCGACAGGTTGCAGGTATTGCTGATGTGCAGGTGCACGTTGTGTGGGATCCACCGTGGAGCATGGATCGGATGTCAGAGGAGGCGAAGCTGGAGCTAGGTCTGTTGTAAGTGCGCCTGCAGTGCTCTGCGAAGGAGGTTGTGATGCGTGTGGAAAGAGCAGAAGTGCCGTCCATCACGTTGACAGCGGCTGCTATCGATCAGGTGAAGTTTTTGATGCGAAAGAAGGGAGGAGAAACACTGGGTCTGCGACTGGGCGTACGTGGAGGAGGTTGCTCAGGCCTGTCGTACGTGATGCGCCTGGAGGAGACACCCGGAGAGTCAGACTTCGTACTGGAGCAGGGTGGGATCCGCATTTTTATCGACCCGAAGAGTGCGCGCTTCCTGGATGGGGTGGTACTGGACTACAGTCTGACGAACCTGCTGGAGGGTGGCTGGAAGTGGATTAATCCAAACGCGGTGCGCAGCTGTGGGTGTGGCACATCATTCACTCCGAAATAGGAATTTAGCCTCTCTTCACCCTACCTCTTCTCATCCTGAGCCACCTTCCGCAGCGTACTGTTTCAAAGTAACTCCGCTTCGAAGTCTCTTGTTCACCCAGAGCTATTTGTTCCAACAACTATTGCGCGAAGTGTGTTGTTCATGCGCTCGACCTTCACTTCGCGCTCGGTTCGCGCACATGCAGCACAAAACCCGCAGG
>JANWZQ010000157.1 GCA_025054835.1 Chthonomonadaceae bacterium | reverse complement strand
CGCTACGATCCGAGCCGTCCGCACGCCGAGCGCTACGTGCGGGACGGTCCACCAGTCCCTCCAGAGAGGGCCGAGCGTCTCACCTGCGACTGCCTCACGCTGTGTCGGGCGCTTGGCTATGAGATGAACACCGTGGAGTTTGCCGTGAAAGACGGTGTGCCCTACGCCATTGACTTTCTGAACCCGGCACCGGACGCGGACTACTATTCCGTCGGAGAGGCGAATTTCCGCTGGTTTGTGGATGCCATGGCCGAGCTGGCGGTTGCGAAGGCGAAGGAGCGACCACGGCCTGTTCGAGGGTACCGCTGGTCGCGCTTCCTGCAAGGATAAGCTCACTCTCAGGTCAGTCGAGGATCTTCCGAGGAATCAGACGGGCCACTGTCCTGCACAGTGGCCCGCTGTGTTCTATGAGCGATGGGGGCGTGCTACTTGGCGCGCTGCAGCGACTCCGTGTGGATCCGGGTCTGCTCGTTCGGAACGCTGTCCATGGGTTGCTTCTTTTCTCGCTTGATCAGGCCGACCCTGCGCAGGAGGCCCTGCACGGGATCAAAGTAGTCGTCGGCCACGCGTTCCTTGAGCGGAATGATCGCGTTATCCGTGATGTGAATGTGCTCCGGACAGACTTCAGTGCAGCACTTGGTGATATTGCAGAAACCGATCCCTGCCTCGTTCTTCAGCTGCTCCCGGCGGTTCAGATTGTCCATCGGGTGCATCTCCAGTGCGGCAAGCTTGACCATCTGGCGCGGCCCGAAGAAACCATCCTTGCGATCGTGCTCGCGCAGGACGTGGCATACATCCTGGCAGAGGAAGCACTCGATGCACTTGCGGAACTCCTGCACACGGTCCACATCTTCCTGCTGCATGCGGAATGGCTTGCCGGCGACCTCTGGCTTCGGGACCAGCGGGGGGATTTTTGCCGAGACCCGGTAGTTCCACGATACGTCGGTCACAAGGTCCTTGAGTAGCGGGAAGGCGCGCATGGGCGTGACCGTGATGACACCTTCCGGATACTCGTCCACCCGGCTCTTGCACATCAGGCGGGGTTTGCCGTTGACCTCTGCGCTGCACGATCCGCACTTGGCGGCCTTGCAATTCCACCGTGCTGCCAGCGATCCATCGATGTTCTTCTGAATGTAGTGGATCGCGTCCAGCACCACCATGCCCGGCTGAGTGGGCACCTCGTAGGTGACCAGTTCGCCACCCATGACATCGCCGCGAAAGACTTTTAACGTCACCTTCTCCATCACGTTTGCCCCTCTACTTGCCGTACTTCTCGATGAGCGCTTTCAACTCTGCAGGCATCTCCGGCAGCGGCCTGCGCTCGATCCGGAACTGATCTCCAACCTGTGTGACGATCAGATTGACCTTGCCCCAGAACGCGTCGTCCCGGTCAGGGTAATCCAGTCGCCATTGTGCGCCCCGGCTCTCCTGGCGCTCCAGAGCGCAACGCACGATAACCTCCGATGTTTTGAGCATGAACCGGATGTCCCGTGCCGCGTGCCATCCCGGATTGAAGAAGCGGTCGCCATCCACTTTCAGGTTCTGCGCGCGCCGGCGCAACTCCTGTATTTTCTCCAGACAGGTCAGCAAGCCCTTTTCTGTGCGAGCGATCATGCAGTGCTTCTGCATGGCCTCCTGCAGCTCCTGATGGATCTGATAGGGGTTCTCTCCCGACTGTGCCTCCAGCGGAGCGAGCAGGTAATCCACTTCTTCCTCGATCTGTGCCGGGTCGATAGTACCATGCTCCACGGTCTTTGCATAGGCGGCCGCGCCGTCGCCTGCGCGCTTGCCGAACACGATGATGTCCGAGAGGGAGTTCCCACCCAGACGGTTGGCGCCATGCAGGCCACCCGCGACTTCTCCTGCAGCAAAGAGCCCGGGCACGCTGGTCGCGCCTGTCTCCGGTTCCACCCGGATGCCTCCCATAGCGTAGTGGATAGTCGGGTAGACCTCCATGGGTTCTTTCGTGATGTCCAGGTTGCCCAGTGCGTGGAACTGCTCGTACATCGAGGGCAACTTGCGCTTGATGTACTCGGCACCCCGGTGCGTGACATCCAGGTAGACTCCGCCATGCTTGCTGCCACGCCCGGCTTCCACCTCGCGATAGATGGCGCGGGCCACCACATCGCGGGGCAGAAGCTCCGGCGGCCGGCGGTTGTTCTTCTTGTCTACCAGCCACCGCTCGGCCTCCTCCGGGGTCTCCGCAAATTGCCCCTTGTAAAGCGGGGGCATGTACTCCGGATTGAACATGAAGCGTTCGCCCTTGCTATTGAGCAGGATACCGCCTTCGCCACGCACGCCCTCGGTCACGAGAATGCCACGCATGCCGGGAGGCCAGATCATGCCGGTCGGATGGAACTGTACCATTTCCATGTCAATCAGTTCCGCACCAGCCTCGCAGGCCATCATCACGCCGTCCCCGGTGCCTTCCCAGGAGTTCGAGGTGTACATGTACATGCGCCCCCAGCCCCCTGTGGCCAGCACAACGGCTCTGGCCCGGAAGACGACGAACTTGCCCGAGGAACGGTAGTAGCCGAAAGCCCCGACGACCCGATCGCCGTCCTTGAGCAGGCGCGTGAGGGTGACCTCCATATGCACGTTCATCCCCACGCCTACAGCTTTGTCCTGGAGGGTACGGATCAACTCCAACCCGGTACGGTCGCCCACATGGTTCAACCGGCGGTACCGGTGTCCTCCGAACGGACGTTGCGCAATCAGGCCTTCCGGTGTGCGGTCGAAGACTGCGCCGTACTGCTCCAGCTCCAGCACGCGTTCCGGAGCCTCCTTTGCGAAAATCTCAACCATGCGCCAGTTGTTCAAAAAGGCTCCGCCCTTCATGGTGTCCACAAAATGGACCTCCCAGCTATCTCCCTCCTTCGTGCCGTCCGGGTTCGTCATGTTGTTAAGAGCTGCTGCGACGCCGCCCTCAGCCATCACCGTGTGCGCCTTGCCCAGCAGAGACTTGCAAACGAGCCCGACGCTGCAACCGGCCTCGCGGGCTGCAATCACGGCTCGCAGGCCCGCGCCCCCGGCGCCCACAACCAGCACATCGTACTCGTAGGTCTCATAATTTTCCATGGTCAATACCTCCGATCAGAACAGCACGTGCAGGTCAGTGATCCAGCCTGCGCAGACGGAACGGACGTAGAAGTCCGCAAGGCCCACCGTGATCAGACTGAGCCAGAAGTAGAGACCGTGTCGCTCGTTCAGATGCGACACCCCGACCCACAGGCGATGACGCAGGGGGCTGGCGGAGAACCGGTCCAGAACGCCACCGATGAGGTGACGGAACGAGTGACAGGAAAAAACGTACAGGCTCAGGAAGAGGGTATCCAGTCCGAAGACGAGCGTTCCCACGCCAATGCCGAAACGGGTGGCGCCGGTAGCATCCTTGAAGCGCAATGCCTCGAAGAGATGGATCCAGTGAAATGCCACAAAAATCAGGATGAAGTAGAGTGTATATCGGTGCAGATTCTGCAGCGTCCACGGGAATTCTCGCTCGCCGGTGTACCGGGAGCGCTGCAGGACTTCCCGGGCGGCGCAGGCCGGCGGTGTGCCGAAAATGGCCCGGTAGTATGTGCGCCGGCAGAAGTAGCAGGTGAACCGGAAGCTACCCGGGAAGATCAGGAGGAACAACGCCGCTGACAGGCCGAAGGGCAGAGAGAACCAGTTCTGGATCGGTGGGGAGTAGAACGGCGACAGGTAGTGCGGCACCACGCCGTTCGCAAATGCTGTGGTGACCCGCGTGGTGTCGTACAGGTTGTTCTCGAAAGCCCGGAAGGTGCCGTAGATCAAGAAGATGCCCAGTGCCAGCAGCACCAGAATGCGCTCCGTACTCCACGCGCTCTGCCAGCTTACCATGGGCACAACAGAGGTCCGGCGGTCAGGCACCGGAGACGTATGTATGGACATGGTTACGGATCTCCCCCTCACTGCATGAATTGCACGCTCACTTCAGCTACGTTCAGCATAGCACAGGGTATACTCAGAGAGAAATGAAATTTTCGGATAGGAAACATTAGATCAACTGATTTTTTGAGGCCCTGTCGATGAAGTTGAGCAGTCTGAGCGCGTTGAAACTGTTCTGCGATGTTGTGGAAACCCGTTCCTTCTCGGAGGCTGCCGAGCGCAACTACATTTCGCAGTCGGCGGCCAGCCAGCGCCTGCGCGCCCTGGAGAGGGCACTGGGGCAAACGCTGCTTGAGCGAGAACGCGGCCGGAGCGGGGTGCGGCCTACAGAGGCAGGACAGATCCTGTATGAGGGCGGGAAGCATCTGCTCTATGAGATAGCCGAACTGGAGGCGCGCCTGTACGGGCTTTCCGATGAGGTCGCCGGTACCCTGCGGGTAGCAACCGTTTATTCTGTCGGGTTGCACGCCCTGCCGGGACACCTCAAACCGTTTCTGGCCGCCTACCCGCGGGTCAACGTGCACCTGGAGTACAGCCAGACCGGCAAGATCTATCAGGACGTGCTGTCCGGAGCGGTAGACGTGGGGATTGTGGCGGTTCCAAAGGAGCGGGCCGGGATCACTGTGATCCCTTTTGAAGACGAGGCGATGGTTCTCATCTGTGCGCCGGAGCACCCGCTGGCGCGTTGCCGGGAGATCCAGCTGGCGCAACTGGAGGGTCAGGCGTTCATCGGGTTCTCCGGTGACATTCCGACCAGTGGCCTCATCGAAGAGCATCTGCGCCGCGCCGGGGTTCGCGTGCGGACCGTGATGACTTTCGATAATATCGAGACCATCAAGAACCTGGTAGAGATCGGCAGCGGGGTGGCGCTGGTCCCGGAGGGCACTGCCACCAAGGAGGCCCGGGAGGGCACGCTGGTGATTGTACCTCTGGCCCCGGGGGACAGCTTCCGACGCCCTACAGGTATTCTGATCAGGAAAGCCGGCGCACGGCGTGCTGTGGTGCGCGCTTTTGTGGCCGCGCTGACCTCCGGGCTCTCGAGAGGGACGCCGAACGGAGAGGCTACCCGGATGGCCGCGCCATCGGAAGCAATTCCTTCAGGATCGTTGCGAATCGCTCCGGGGGGACATACCCGGCGAAGCGAGTGATCTCTCGCCCCTCCGGGTTCAGAATAAGCGTCATCGGAAACTGACCAATCCGGTACTTCTCTATCAGAATACTATCAACATCGCTGTCGATGCGCACGCAGATAAACTGACGGGAGAGCCCTACCACCCCGGGATCCGTGAACGTCTCCGCGTCCATCTTCCGGCACCATCCGCACCCGGGCATATGCGCACTGATCAGCACTGGCTTGCGTTCTCGTTGCGCCTGCGCCAGTGCCGTGTCGTAATCTGTAGCCCAGGTAACGTCCCCTCCATAACGTGATCCCTGGAGTGCGCCGAGCACACCGGCCCACAGCACCAGGAACAGAGGCACTCCCCAGCTGATCAGTGCCCGTTGTTTCCGCATGCGTTTCTCTCCTGAAACGATCCCCTGCACTCTCCATGGTAGCCGGGTGTGCCCCGCAACGAGCATTTCCACAGCAGCATGGATCCCGTCGTCGAAGCGTATCCCGGCACGCGCCGATTTACTTTGCCCCCGCCTGCGAGGCAATCAGAGACAGAGCCGTCTGTACTGCGACTTCCAGCTGTCGGTCCCGGCCGGCGGCTGCGTCCTCTGGAGTGTTCTCCACCAGAATGTCGGGGGCAACACCGGTATTCTCCAGATTTTTGCCTTCCGCGTTGTAATACGCCCAGGTTGGGAGACGGAAGCTGACTCCATTGACCAGCCGACCCTCGTAGGTACCGATCACGTAACCGGGCGTGGGAGCGCCAACGATTTTGCCCAGACCGAGCGCGCGGAACCCGGCAGGGAAGATCTCGGCATCGCTCATTGAGTGCTCGTCAATCAGCAAAATGATCGGGCGAGTGAAAGCCTTGCTAGGCTGTGTGACCTTTTCACCGTCGCGGGGCTGGGTGTAGGCATAGACGCGTCGTGAGAGGATGTTCAACAGCGCGTCGTGCGTGTTGCCGCCCCCGTTGCCGCGAATATCCAGGATCAACCCTTCCTTCTCCAGTGTGTCACCGTAGAACTCGCGCTCGAACCGTCGCAGGGAGGGTTGATCCATGTTCTGAATGTGCAGGTAGGCGAGCCGCCCGTCGGAGAGCAGGTCCACACGTTCCCGGTTGCGGCGCACGCGAGCCTCATAATCCAGCTCGGCCCATTGCGATGCAGAGATTGCTTTCAATCGAACCGTGCGCGCCCCTTCTTTCGAGGGCACAGAGTTCACCTGCACCTCCACCGTCTTGCCCGCTTTGTCGGTGAGCAAGGCGTAATAGCTCTCGGTCAGGCGAGGGACTTCGGTACCGTCAACGCTCAGGATATACTCGCCGGGAAGGATCCGCGATTCGGGCCTGTCCGCAGGACCCCGCGTCAGCACGGAGCGCACCTTCAGGCCCGGGCCGGGGTAGTCCTCATCGTAGTACAGGCCCAGCGACGCCGTGGGTGAGCCGGGATTGAAGGGCGCGCTCACCTCAGCGTGCGAGGTGTTCACCTCGCCGACCATCATGTTCAGCAGATCGGCAAAGTCCTGCTGCGTGCCCACCCCCTGCAGGCGCAACGCATAGCGGTCACGCAATTGCCTCCAGTTCACTCCGTGCATCTTCGGGTCGTAGAACTGGGCGCCAAACCGACGGTAGAACTCATCGAAGGCCTGACGATAGACCGCGCGCCGGTCATAAGTCGTCTGCACGGTGAAGGGGATCGAGGAGACGGGACCTCCGGAAAGAGCCAGAGAGCGCAGAGTACCGTTGGCCCCGATGAACAGGAAGCGAGAGCCGTCTGGCAGGATGCGGATGGCGATCCCGGGTTCTCCGGTGCCGGTCAGCTGCTGCCCCGGACCGCCGCGCAAGGGAGTGATCCAGAAGTTACCACCGATGCGTACCACGATGCGCTGACTGTCAGGTGTGACAGCGTAGTCCTCCACGTTACCGATGGGGGGCGTGACCTGCACGGCACGCAGATGAATGTCGGTGAAGTCGATCCGTACGTCCTTACTGCGGTCCGGACGCGGAGGCGGTGGTGCGTCGCCTGCAGGCTCTGGCTCTACCTCCAGCGGCAAGCGAAACAGTAGCAAGAGCCCGTTACGGTTCGACAGAAACAGCAAATGCCGGCCATCCCGGGAGAACTGGGGCGCTGTGTGGACACCGGGGTAGCGTGTTACGTTGACCGGTGGGCCGCCCACAGCAGGCACAACCCAGATGTCTCTGTTCTCGAAGCGATCCATGCGCGAGAAGGCCAACCACCGACTGTCGGGCGACCACGTGTGCGACGAAATCCCCACGGCCATACTGTTCACATCATGACCGGCAGCCACCCGGCGAGCCTCGCCACCGGTGGCAGGGATCACGTACAGGCCGGGGGCGCTTCCCGCTTTGGCGAAAGCGATCCACCGGCCATCCGGAGACCAGAGGGGGTGCCCTTCCGTCTCCGGATCATTGGTCAATCGCGTTATCGCCCGGGTACGTACATCCAGGATGTACACATCGGACTGTCGGTCCCGGTCCGAGATGAAGGCGATTCTGGTTCCATCGGGGGACCAGAGGATGTCGTTGTCGTTGGCCGGGTGGTCTGTCAGGCGTTTTGCCTCCCCTCCGGCGATGGGGAGCAGCCAGATATCCCCGCGTACTACCAGGGCCAGTTGCTTGCCGTCCGGGGAGGGCTCGGACTCATCAGCTCCCTGTGTGAGTGTCAGGCGCTCCTGGTTGTTCACCTTGTCATCGGAACGCGCGATCACCCGGATCTGCCGGGGAGCGGGCGTGTCGGTATCCACCGTGTAGAGATCTCCCTGATAGGCGTAGACCAGTCGGGAGCCGTTGCGCGCCAGACAGGGGAAGCGCACTGCATCGCCCGTGTGTCGGGTCACAGCCTGTGGAGAACCCCCGTCCAGCGGCACACGCCAGATGTTAGGGGTGTTGCTGTCGCCGTACAGCATGGTGACGTAGACCGATTTCCCGTCCGGCGCAAAGAAAGGCCAGAACTGCTGGGTAGGCGTTTTGAGCAGGCGGCGCACCTGCCCCGTCTGGAGGTCGCGCAACACGGTTTGCGCCGCCAGACTCCCCCGGTACCAGGCGCGATACCAGGGTTGACCGGACCGGGTATAGACCACGCGTTTCCCGTCCGGAGACCAGTGGCCGAAGCGCGTGTGATCCGTGTCATCGACCACTCGCTTCAGAGCCCGGGTCCGCAAATCCATCGTGTACAGGCCGAAGTGGCGGGAGTCCCGGTTCGAGTAGAAGAGGATGTGTGTGCCATCGGCGGACCAGTCACAGATCCAGTCACTGCTGCTATGGAAAGTCACCTGGCGCGCCTCGCCTCCCTGCGAAGGCACGATGAAAATGTCGTAGCTACCGGTGCGCAGACTGGTGAACGCAATCCATTTGCCATCCGGCGACCAGCGGGAGAGCGCGTCCTGCCCCTCATGCACCGTCAGGCGAGTGGCGACACCGCCTGTGGCAGGCACCGTCCAGAGATCGCCCAGATAGGCGAAGCAGAGGGTCTTGCCGTCCGGAGAGATCGAAGGATAGTTGATCCCGTGAACGGGCTTCTCTTCCGGCGGGGAGAGCAGATCGACCCCGGTACCGTCTGTCGACCGCGACGGCTGGGCGCGCAGGCCGCTGTGAGCCGTACACAGAAGCAGTATGCAGAACAGTGCGAACGTACGAACTCTCGACCTCATCAGGGCATTCCTGTCCTACGGCGGGATGCGCGCAGGAACCGATAGCTACCTGCGCGATAGCTTTTATCATACCTCATGTGCGCATGGATTCTGGTTGTTGTGTCTCTGAGGCAATCTGTGGCGGGGTCGGATCTACCTCTGACGGGCTTGCAAGTCCGTCATGCAGTTTCCAGTAGGTGGCGAGAAGGCGGGCGGGGGATCACCAAGGGGCTTCAACTGGATGTACGGACTGCATGGCAGCCTTGAGCGCGCGAACACGATGGGCATCGACAGGAAGGTGAACTGCTCCGTCCCGCTTCAACCAGGTTCCAACAATCGCCCCGTTTGCGCAGGCCAGCATCGCGGCGGCGCTGGAAGGCGTGAGGCCACTCCCGACCAGCAGGGGTGTCTGTGGCACGACGTCCCGTACCCGGCGGATGTCCTCCGGGTTCACCGGCAGGCCGGTCGCGTCCCCGGTGAGGATCAGGGCGTCCGCCAGACCGCGCTCAACGGCGTCGCGCGCGTCGCTCTCGATACGCGTTGTTCCCAGCGGTGCGGCATGCTTGACACCGATGTCGGCCCATAACGCCACGTCAGCGTTCAGGGCTTTGCGGTAGAGCACTGCGGCACGCGCGGCACCTTCGATGATCCCCTGATCGGTGACCGCGGCGCCCACGTAGACATTGATCCGGACGAACTGCCCACCACAGACATGGGCGACGGCGATAGCAGTCTCCGCATCGTTCCGCAATGCGTTGACACCGACGGGCAGGGAAACAGCTTCCCGGACAGCCTGTACGCACCGGGTAAGCGCAGCCACTGTGTGTGGAGGCAGGGAGCCTTTTGCGAAAGGCACGTCGAAGTAGTTCTCCACCATCACTGCGTCTGCGCCACCCTCCTGCAGGGCACGCGCGTCCGCGATCGCATGCTCCAGAATGGCGTGCATCGGCTCCCCTGCGTACAACGGGCTACCGGGCAGGGGACGCAGGTGTACCATTCCGATGAGCGGGCGTTGTTGCCAGAAGCGCGTGTCCAGCCCTCCATAGATGCGCGTTGCCATGCTCTGTTACTCCAGTATGCAAACACACGGTGCCAGTAAATAGGGCAGAGAAGGTACTGTCTCCTTCTCTGCCCTGTAGACGAACGCACGACAGGAACAGTCAGCGGCGTCGCCGGGCCAGCAGACTGCAGGCCGCAATGCCACTGGCGACCCACAGGCCGACCACCCCCGGTTCTGGCACGGCGGCCGGTCGCAGGTTGATGTTCAGGAGGAAGTCGCCGGCGTTGAACGGGAAGCTGGAGGAGTTGCCGAATCCATCGCGATCCCACCCGGCAGGGACATCATCGAAGATATTCCAGTTATAGCGGGCGTTGTAACCGCCTACCACTGCGTAGTAGGTCCCCGGCTGTATAGAAAGCTCTATCAGGGACATCAGTCCCGGCCCACGATCATCGTCCCCGCCGATGGTGTTGCCACTGCTGTCGAAAAGCGCAAGCTCCGTGTCGAAGTCAGCCTCTGTCAGCAGGGTAAGCAGTCCGGGCTGGCTCACATCAAAGCAGAACCATGTGCCGCGACCGGGCTCCACGCTGCCGCTGGCCGTCAGACTTCCCATCCCTACAGATCCCAGGGGTGTTACGGCTACCGACGAGCGGTTGAACGCGACCGTGTAGTCGAACTCGTCGAAGATGGAAAAGCCAGCGACCTCAACGCCCCAGATGGTTTCGGCACCCGTGGGATCAAAGTGGTCGAAGAACAGGCGAGGGCGCAATCCGTTGCCGGGAAAGTCATCGTTGTAGCCCAGGTACCACCCTACCGAACTGGCATCGAACAGGGCCAGAGTGCCGTCGCCTCCTTCGACCATGTTAAGTTCGTAACGATAGATCCCGGGAGCGCCCGTTCCAACAAAACGGATATAGTGCTGATCGATATCGGAAACATCGATGCGACCACGCAGTCGGTCTCCACTGTTGAAAACCGGGTCACCGGGCAGGAAGCCGGGCGGAAAAGTGTCGTTGGGTTCCGATTCGAAGTAGTCTGCCGCCTGTAGCGGCGCGGATAGCGCGATCAGACTGGCGCACAGCAGGCCATGGATAAGACGCATGTTTGGATCTCCTTTCGGAAGGAACGAACGTTCAGACGTTCGCACTGCCTGCCAGCGAAGTTGCAAAAAACGTGCCACTCACAGAAGATTGTTCTGTCCTGAGAGCCATTTAAAGCAGGCTCTGACAGGAGCCCGCAAGTCCTGAATGCGCCAGCTTCTGTACGAATCTGCACAGGAAGGTTTCCGGAAGGAGGATTTAATTTTGTATTTATATAAGTGTATTGCTCAAACAAAAAGGAGGTGAGCTTCGATGAAAGCGCTCAGAGGTAGTCTGTTCACTGCGTCGCTGGTGCTGGTTGAGGTGATCCTGCTGGCTCTGCTGCTTGGCGGTTGCGGGGGCGGGAGTAGCTCCGTAAGCACACCCTCTGCAGGGGGAGGCAATGTGGCGGGCGGTGGAAACGCCCCGGATTTCCGTAGCGTGGCTCAGAGTGCGGTTGATCCCATTGCAGCACGGTTCAGCACCATGAACGCTTTCTCCGAGTCGCGCCGGGCGCGGTCTGGAGGATGCCCCCGGTACATCCTGGACGGGAATACAGTAATACAGTGACGGTGGACTTTGGTAACGGATGCTACAGTCCGGATTTCGGCGAGAGAGCATGGGGCAAAGCGACCCTGACCGTGGTGGATCCCCAATACGACTACTGGGGCGATCTGGTAGACTTCTCGCGTGTCGACATACACTTTGATGATCTCGGGACTGTCAGCGGGGGAACCCGACGGGGCACCATGTCCCTGCGTAATATCGGCCGGTACGATATGCTGGGGATTTCTCTGGACATCACAACGATTGCTGAATGCGAGGACCGCATGTTGTTCAACGGAACTGTAGCGTACCGGAGTGGATGGCTCACAGATTACGCCACATTTAACGTCGGTGGGCAGTATCAGGCGCCGGCGTACGGGACCATCAACTTCCAGATGATCGACATCGTTTACGAGAGGGATGGTTGCACGTATCCTGTGAGTGGCACTGTGACCATGACAGATGGCCGGGTAACGGGCACAGCAGTCTTCAACGGGCTTTGCGGATATGCACAGGTCACAGATGGGGTGTCCTCGGCAACAGTGGACCTGAGAACAGTGGAGTCCGATCCATGCAGGGTAGCGCGATAGGAAGGCAATCAGCGGGTATGGAGCTACTCTGGCGGGAGTGCCGCATCCTGCGGTAATATGAACAGAACGGGGATGCGGTTCCCGGGCATAACATATGCGATTGTCCTGTCAGTGTGGGGCAATCGCATATGTATGCCTGACGATAGCACCATGCCATGCGAACACGTGTGTTGCCAGTGAACCCTGTACATCCAGAGCCCGGTGCGATTGCACAGGGGGCGGACTGTCTGCGTGCCGGCGGGCTGGTGGCCTTCCCGACAGAGACGGTTTATGGCCTGGGAGCCAGCGCGCTGGACGCAGCCGCCGTGGCACGGATCTACGCGGCGAAAGGGCGCCCGGCGCACAATCCTGTGATCGTGCATGTTGCTGATGTCGTGCAGGCCCGATCGCTGGTCACGGAGTGGCCAGAGCAGGCGGACTTGCTGGCGGCACGTTTCTGGCCCGGTCCGTTGACACTGGTGTTGCCGCGCAACGCGCAGGTCCCGGATATTGTTGCTGCTGGAGGGCCTACTGTGGCTATTCGATGGCCGGCGCATCCAGTGGCGCAGGCCCTGATCCGCGCCGCCGGAGTGCCTGTTGCCGCTCCCAGCGCCAATCGCTCCATGCATATCTCGCCGACACGTGCGGAACACGTGTTGCGCGGCCTTACCGGGAAGATCGACCTGGTGCTGGATGGGGGGCCGACGCCCGGGGGGATTGAGTCGACCGTGCTGGACGTCACCGCCATGCCCCCGCGTCTGCTTCGACCCGGGCTGGTCACCGCGGGCCAGATCGCGCAGGTGGTCGGTACCGTGCTGACGAGCGACGCTGCCGATCGCATCGAAGAGCACAGAGCGCTGCCTTC
>JANWZQ010000142.1 GCA_025054835.1 Chthonomonadaceae bacterium | reverse complement strand
ACGGAACCGCCTCAGTATAGCATATCATCCCGGGTTGTTCAAGGCGCCTGTCTTCTCGCACAGTGCGCCTGCATCAACGGAGCGTCTCTCCCGGTGCCAGCGCGTGTATAGTCAGGTTCGCAACATCCGCAGTGTGCGTCCGGAATGCCTCCACAGTACCGGTCAGTGCCGGAAACGTTCCGTAGTGTATCGGAATCACGTGGGAAACTCCCAGCAACCGTACTGCATGTGCTGCTTCCTGCGGCCCCATGGTGTACAGGTCGCCGATGGGTAGCAGAGCTAGCTCGGGCTGGTAGAGCGTCCGGATCAGTGCCATGTCGCCGAAGAGGGCGGTATCTCCTGCAGCATACAGTGTGAAACCATTCTCAAACCGAAGGACGTATCCTGCTGGCTCTCCACCGTACACCACAGTGCCGTCGGCCTCCTGAAAACTGCTGGAATGGATCGCGTGCGTCATGGTAATTGCAACGCCGGCAACTGCCTGCGTTCCCCCTTTGTTCATCGGGAAGATATGCTTCGCGCCCTTTGTAGCAGCCCAGTTACAGGCCTCATAGGCGCCAACAACGGCCGCATCGGGATAGCGTGACAGCACGTTGTGCAGGTCACCGACGTGATCGTTATGGATGTGAGTCATCAGGATCAGGTCGATCCGCCCCAACAGGTCCAGCGATTTCCAGTTCTGCGGGCATGCCGGGTTGCCGGTGATCCACGGATCGAGGAGCATGCGCCTGCCCCCGGGGGTCTGGATCAGAAATGTGGCATGTCCCAGGTAAGTCAGTTCCACATGGCGGTTCAATGTCACGGTACGTTCCTCCTTGAGTTGGCTTAGAAGAGCGCCAGAGCGCTCCCGAGACACTGACGTGATGAGAGTGATTTGAGATGATATTCAGCATTCTGCGGTCCGGGCTCTGGCGACTTCCGGGGGCGTGCGTACGCCTCCGAGCAATCGGCGCTCTATGGACTTCACCCAGAACCAGACGACAATACCGGCCATGACCAGAACAACTCCCGTCATGTCGATAGCTACGTCGATCGGGGATGCGCCCCGTCCCGGTACAAAGCGTTGATGGATTTCGTCGCTGCAGGCGTACAACAGACTGATCAGGAAAGCTCCCAGCAGCGAACGTTTCTTCAGGGAGGGGGCTCCGAACTGGATAGCGCGGACAGCCAGCAGAGTCAGGATAGCGTATTCGGTGACGTGTCCCAGTTTGCGGACCATGATGTTGATGACGTGAAGCGTATGCGGACTGAGGTTCCGTGCCTGGTCCGGGGAGATCACTGTAAGCAACCAGCGGATCATCCGCCCCGAGTTTTCGGTAGTACCTGCCTCCGTGGATGCGAAGAAGATGAGTACCATCCAGAGCACAAGCGGGCCGACGTAGAAGCCCAGGAGTGCCCCGCGCTTTGATGGGGTGCAGGCGCTATCGGGTATGGTTGTAACGGACAACGCGTGTCGCTGCCTCTTCTGGAGTATGATGTGGGCGCCGGTAGATCTTTCAATGGGGCCGGTCTGGATTGCCCTCTATTTTTAAAGTATACTGCATAGTGGCGCGCGAAAGTCGCCCCGCGTGGATCCGGTCCGGACCCCGGGAGTGACAGGCGCCGGGGACTGCGATGCGGTCCCGGCGTGTCTGTTCTCTTGACAGCAGGTTTTCCTGAGATCATAATGGGCCGTATGTGACATCAAAGGGGAGATACTCCGAAGCATGACGGGACTGATGGACGGCCGGAACGTACTCATCACAGGGGTGCGCAACGAGTGGAGCATCGCATGGCATTGCGCCCTGGCGTTGCATCGTGCCGGCGCAGGGCTGGCGTTCTCGGTGCTCTCAGAACGGGAGGCGAGCAGCGTGCACAAACTGCTGGGAGCCAGCTCAATAGAAGCACCAGTCTTTCTGTGTGACGCGACCGATGATGCCCGCGTAGACGCACTGGCGGCGCAGGTCAGGGATACGTTTCAGGGCAGGCTGGACGGCATTCTGCATTCTATCGCTTTTGCCAGGAAGGAGGAGCTCTCCGGGGAGTACCTGACGACTTCCCGGGATGGCTTCGTGCTGGCGCACGAGAGCAGCGTCTACACCCTGGTGAACCTGTCCCGTGCGACGCGCCCGTTGCTACAGGCTGCCGGCGGGGGGAGTATTGTGACGCTGACCTATCTCGGAGCGGAGCGTGTGGTGCCCAACTACAACGTAATGGGAGTGGCCAAGGCCGCGCTGGAGGCCAGCGTGCGCTACCTCGCTTCTGATCTGGGCAAGGATAATATTCGGGTGAACGCAGTCTCTGCTGGTCCGATCAAAACACTGGCAGCCCGGGCCATCGCTGGCTTCGATACAATGATCCGACAGGTGGAGGAGCGTTCCCCATTGCGACGTGCTGTGGGAGCAGATGAGGTTGCCGATGCGGTGCTGTTCCTGCTCAGCCCGCTGGCACGTGGGGTGACCGGGGAGGTGCTCTACGTGGACGGCGGCTACCATATCATGGGGATGTGACCGATGGAAGCGACTACCTTCACCTATGATCTGGCGCGATTTATTCCGTTCCGCGATGCCGAAGCATGCGCCCGGGCACGTGCAATCACGCGGGAACAGTTTGCACAACACCCGAATCCCGACTTTCACATCCGGATCATCGACGACCCAAAGGACTTTTACTTCGCGTTCGCGCTGGATATCGTGCAGCGCATTGTGCGTGCCCGCGAGGAAGGACAGCAGTGCGTGTTCATCCTCCCTGTGGGGCCGGTGCCGCAATACACGTTCGCCGCAAAGTTGATCAATCAGCTGAAGATCCCTCTGGATCACGTGCATACCTTCAACATGGACGAGTATGCGGACCAGGATGGCAACACTGCTCCCATCCACTGGGAAGGTTCTTTCCAGAAAGCGATGTGGGCACACTTTTTTGGTAAGATTGATCCTGCGCTGCGCATGCCGGAGAGCCAGATCCACTTCCCAACGCGAGAAGCGCTGCCCGACTACGGCAGGCGTATTGCCGATCTGGGAGGCGCAGATGTCTGCTACGGCGGGATCGGCTGGTGCGGGCATATTGCGTTCTGGGAAGCGCACCTGGGCGACGAGTTTCTGAAAGCCGATGGAACAGGCGATCTGGAGGCTTATTGTCAGGCAGGACCGCGCTGCGTGGAGCTGCACCCGATGACCATTATGCAGAACGCGTTGCACTCGTTCGGGGGAGACTGGTCGTGGGTGCCTCCAAAGGCCAATACCATCGGCCCGGCGGAGATCCTGGGGGCCAGACACCGGTCCTTCTGGCTGGACGGCGATCTGGGAGGCGGGGTCTCGTGGCAACGTTTCATCGCGCGTCTGGTAGCGCATGGTCCGGTAAATGTGCATGTGCCCGGCTCCATTTTGCAGCTGGCCAGAACGGATTACACCGTGCTGGGTGGTGTGGCGGATGACGTGCGTATCCATATGTCGTGATGTCCGGGCGGCGTCGACCTGATGCTGTCTGACAGACATCCGGGGGCCCATAGCTCAACGGCAGAGCGCCCGGCTCATAACTGGTTGGTTGTAGGTTCGAATCCTACTGGGCCCATTGGCGTGCGTGAGAGGTATGATGCCCTGTGTGCTTTTTGAATGAGGCAAGGAAGCGATGTCGATGTGCTGCATGATATGTCGTGGCGCCGGAGCGGGACTGCTTGGCGTTGTGGTTCTTACAGGGATAGGGTTCTTCCTCGGGAAAGGGGCGGCCAGCCGGCAATTGCCTGCGCTGCATGACCCGAGGGAGGTGCACCTGAGGAACGTGAAGCAGCTGACATTCGGTGGGCAGAACGCCGAGGGCTACTTCAGCTACGACGGAAAGCGTTTGACGTTTCAGAGTGAACGCGACGGTTACCCCTGTGATCAGCAGTACATCATGAATATCGATGGCACCGGGGTAAAGCGGATCAGCACCGGCACCGGACGCACGACATGTGGATGGTGGATGAAAGATGGAAAACGCGTTATCTTCTCGTCCACGCACGAGGCGAGTCCGGAGTGTCCGGCAAAGCCCGACTACTCGCAGGGCTACGTCTGGCCCGTCTACCCTACCTACAAGATCTACAGCGTGCGCACAGACGGCTCAGACCTGAAGGTGCTCTATCCGCGGGGGCTCAAGCCCGGGGAGCTACCCGGATATAACGCCGAGGCTGTGATCTCACGGGATGGGAAGAAAGTCGTGTTCTGCAGCGATCGCGGGGGCGATCTGGACATCTGGGTGATGGATGTGGACGGTCGCAACGCCCGGCAGTTGACCAACCGTCTGGGGTATGAAGGGGGGCCCTGGTGGTCGCCAGATGGTAAGCAGATTGTATTTCGCGCCTACTATCCGGAGACCGAGCAAGAAAAGCAAGACTATGTGGCACTGCTCAAGCGGCATCTGATCCGTCCTTCAACGCTCGATCTGTATGTGATGAACGCGGATGGCTCCAACGTGCGGCGCATCACGTACGATAAAGCACAGAGGATCGCGAATTTCGGACCGACCTGGACGCCAGACGGAAGAGGCATCATTTTCAGCTCCAATCGGGATGATCCCAATCGCCGGGTCTTTGAGCTCTACAAGATCCATCTGGACGGGACCGGTCTGGAGCAGATCACCTATGGCGGGCAGTTCGATGGTTTTCCCAACTTCAGTCCGGATGGCACGAAGATCGTCTGGGCCTCCAATCGCAACGGGAAGAACCGTGAGACCAATCTCTTTGTTGCCGACTGGGTGCCCTGAGGGCCAGATCCAGCGACCAGGCGTGTCGTGGAGGGTACAGGAGGAAGACCGTGACAGACCCGCAATGCGTGTTCTGCCAGATTGCTACGGGGCAGATCCCGGTGGATCCGGTGTTTCAGAACGAAGAGTTTCTCGCGTTTCGCGACATCAACCCGCAGGCGCCCGTGCACGTACTGGTCATTCCAAAGGCGCACTACCCGACCCTCATGGAAGTCAACGACCCACAGGTGTTGGGACGCGCCTTGCGTGTGGTACAGGAGACAGTAACGCTTCTGGGAATTGATCGGGAGGGCTTCCGGACAGTGATCAACTGTCGCGCGAACGGCGGACAGACGGTGTTCCACCTCCACATTCATGTGCTTGGTGGGCGGCACATGCAGTGGCCTCCCGGCTAGTGCGACCCGTTCCCCGCAATCTCAGAGGTAGTCACCATCCGGTTCGAAGGGACGAAAGCATTTCCAGCAGCGTTGTTCTGCAGCCGCAGCGATGGCTCCGCACCGGGGGCAACGGTGTATCCGGATGGGGAATCGGCCACACTGGGCACACCGCACGCTGTCGCCGAAAACCAGAGCTCCGCAGTGCTGACAGGCGCCGGCCTCATCGGGGAGCAAGCGAACCGGTGTCTCTTCCATGCTGGTTCTCTCGAATGGTGCTATTGCCTTGCTGTAGCCATCGCGCGCCAGTAAGAGCGCAACGAGAGCGCGAGGATCGCCAGTGCCATTCCCCCCCAGAGAAGACTCCAGAATACCGGGGACAGGCCGTAATACTTTGCCATGTACGCCGCATCGTTGTGGAGTGATCCACTGGCTGTCAGGTGAAGCAGGATGCTCAGGTCACCCAGCGCGTTCAGGCAACACTGCACGGCGAGGAAGCTGGTACAGAGGTTCGCTATGTGCGGCGGGCAGCAGCGGCCCAGTGCCCACAGGGCAATCCCGAGCAACAGACCGGTTGTCAACGAGAAGGGGTCGCGCCAGCTCCACATCAGGGTGGCAAGAATGAAGAAGATGCCGGACGCTGAGAGTGCGATCTTCCCGTGATTGCGCCATCCATAAAGGCGACCGGATTGTAACAACAGGGCGCCGAACAACGCGGTTCCCAGATACCCGCCTGAGAGGACCAGCCAGATGGACCGGGGATCCTGCAGAGTCTGCGTGAGCCCGCTACCATCCGGGGCGATGGTGAGAGAGACCACGCGCCCGCCAGCTGCCAGTGCGGTCAGTGCATGGCCTGCTTCATGGATAAAAGTGATGTACAGACGGAGCGGGTAGAGCAGGATCCAGGAGTACGGTATGAACCAGAGCAAGCAGGTGACCGCAGTAGCGATAAGCAGGTGACGCCTGGCTTGCTGTGCTCCAGTGTGCGTTTGCGCAGGTGTGCTCGCAATGTATGCCATCTGGTCTTTTCTCCGGGATTGAAGGACTGGCGTCCGGGAAGAGAAGCCTCTGCTTCCCATTACGGGAGAAAGCCCTCAGGCGCTTCATGGAATGTTTGCCAGAAGCCTGACGGCCTTTCTTTTTCCGGCCTTATTATAGCTCTGTCAGGGCGAAAATCCTGTGATCACCGGGGATGGTGGAGGAAACAGAATGGGCAATCGTTACAGGGTTCTCAGGGCATTGCTGTACGTGCTTCCGGGTGTTCAGATGCTCTCGGGGCTTCCCACGCTGGCATTGGCACCCAGGGAGGTGCGTTTCGAATGCGTGTCAGGGCACTTTGATGTGCGTCCTGATGACCTGCCCATCGGCCCGACGCATGGTGGGGTAGCGATTGATCGCAATGGGTTGATCTATGTCAGTACGGATACGCCACGAGGCATTCTGGTGTTTGGCCCGGACGGGAGGTACCGGCGGTGTTTCGGGCCGAGCCACATCCATAGCCTGCACCTGCAGCGTGAGCGCGATGGAGAGTATCTGTATGCGGCCCGTCCTACCGCTCATGAAGTGTTAAAACTACGGACAGACGGCACTGTGGTCTGGAGGCTGGGGTACCCGGATGCTTCAGGGTTGTACGCGAAAGCGGAGGAGTACCAGCCAACCAACATCGTTGCCCTGCCAGACGGCACATTTTTTGTAGCCGACGGCTACGGGAAGAATTATGTGCACAGGTATGATCGGGACCTCAGGTATCAGAAGTCGTTCGGGGGGCCCGGAGACATGCCTGCGCCGGAGGGAAAGTTCCATCGTTGCCATGGGATGACGGTAGATCTGAGAGGGAAGCAACCCCTGCTGGTGATCTGCAATCGCGAGAGTGGTCGGGTGGAACACTGGGACACAGAGGGGCGGCTGGTACGCGTGTTGCAACGTGGGTTACGCATGCCCGCGGCGGTGCAGGTAGGCGGAAACTATCTGGCGATCGCCGAATTGCAGGGACGTGTGACCGTGCTTGATAGAAGAAACCAGATTGTCGCGCATGTCGGAGACAATCCAGACCCGGCACAACGAGCAAACTACGGTCTGGAGCCGGCGAAATGGGTGGACGGGACGTGCAATTCTCCGCATGCGGTAGCCTTCGACCGGAAAGGTAACCTGATAGTGGCAGAGTGGAGCCAGTTCGGCCGGGTGCAGATGTTCCGGGTGGTGCGATAGACGGAGCATCTGGCTTTGGCAGGGAATGCAGGCAATGGGTCATGAGAACCCTTCCGTGATGACAGAGCGTCAGGCCCAGGCGGAACTGCCGGGAGAAATCCAGCGCGCTTTGAAAAAGCTGCGTGCCGAGGTAAGAGGAGTGCGCCTGCGCCTGTTGGTGGCTACCTGTTGCTGGAGTGGCGGACTGGCCGCTCTGCTGATGGGTGTACTGCTGGCCCTCCATGGGAATCGGACAGGGCCTGTACTGACTGCCCTGGCGTTTCTGCTGATACCTTGCGGGGTAGCTATGTTGCCACGCGGGCGGCGTGCGGCTCTGAAGGAGGTGGCCCGCTATCGCGATGTGCGCATCATCGGGGATTTGCTGGACGCGCTGTCTGTGAGTGCCGGCAGAGACCGGTATGAGATCATCCATTTGCTGACGAACCTGTTGCCTCTGGTAACGGAGACGGATGCCCCTGTTTTCACGCGGGGGCGTTTGCGGCAATTGCAGGAACTGTTGCGTTGCAGTGACGGCCACCTTGAAGTGCATCTGCAGGTAGCTGTGGTCCGCGCCCTGTCGAAGATTGGCGATACAGGCTCACTGCACCTGTTGCGCCAGCTGGTTGCGAACAGTCGGCAGGGGGAGTACGAACACCTGGTTCAGAACGCAGCGCGAGAAAGCGTGCTAGCGTTGCAGAACCGGATTGAAGCGGCATATCGCCGGCAGGACCTGCTGCGTCCGGCAACGGGAGCAGATCCAAAGGATCTGTTGCGGATACCGGTTGCGCAACAGGACGTGGCCTCCGAGGGATTGTTGCGAGTGCCGGGCCGCGGACCAGAGTAAGGATCTTCAGGAGGGCGGGTAAAGAGAAGATGACCTCAGCATCGGTTCCGTATCGGTTGTGCGCTCTGGACCTGGACGAGACTCTGCTGGACTCGCAACATCGCATCTCTCCGCGAAACATGCGCGCTGTGCGGCTTCTGTGTGAGCAGGGTGTAACAGTGGTGCTGGCATCCGGAAGAATGCATGCCGCAGCGGTGCCTTTCGCACATGCACTGCAACTGGACGCCCCGGTGATCTCGTACAACGGTGCCATGGTGAAGCATGCCCGTACTGAGGAAGTGTGGTTGCATGAAACGATTGAACCGGAACTGGCGAACATAGTGATGGATTTTTGCCAGATGCAGGGGTTGCAGTTGAACTACTATCTGGGTGATCGCCTGTACTCGGCGCGCGATACGGACTGGTTGCGATTGTATCAGGGGCGCACCAACGCTCCGGTAACCGTAGACCCGGAGATCTATGTACGGTTTCGGAGCGCACGCCCTACCAAGTTGATCATCGTGGATAGACCGGAGTACACCTGGGAGCTACTGGACTACTTTCGCGGCGTGTTCGGGGACAGTCTGTACATCACCAAGAGCACGGATGAGTATCTGGAGTTCATGCCACCGGCAGCGAACAAAGGAAGGGCGCTTGCCGTAGTTGCCGGGCGATATGGATACCGCCCGGAGGAGGTGATTGCGTTCGGGGACAGCTACAACGATATCCCCATGTTGCAATGGGCAGGTATGGGAGTGGCTGTAGCCAATGCGAAGGATGCGGTACGGGAGGTCGCCGATCTTGTCGTCGGGCGCAGTGCGGACGACGGGGTCGGGATTGCTCTGGAGGAGCTGTTCGGGCTTTCAGTATGAGCAGGGGCGTGTGGCCCGGCGTTTGCTGTCCACGCGCCCCTGTACCTGCGTGCTAGCCCCCCGGGGTAAGCAGGGCATTGTCCGCTTTTGAAGTGGTTTTCTGTTCTTCTATGACTTCGGTAGAGATCAAGCGCTCGATGGTGGCGACCTGATCTCCCGGAGACAGATTGATCAGGCGGACGCCCTGCGTGCTGCGTCCTGCAGAGCGGATTTCTGCGATGTTGATGCGTATAGCGACACCGCTCTCCGTGAGTACCATGAGCACGTCAGCGGGGTCCACGACTGCGGCATCGACAACCGGCCCGGTTCTGGCAGTGACATCCATGGTCTTGATGCCCTTGCCACCCCGGCTCTGAGCACGATAGGAGGCCAGATCCGTCCTTTTCCCGTAGCCGTTGGCGCTGGCTACCAGCAGTTGTCCGCCAGATTGAACAAGATCCATGGCTACGACGCGATCCATCAGCGCTCGCGTTTTCGGATCACGCATCTCGATGCCACGTACGCCTCCGGCCGTATGCCCTCTCTCGGGCACCTCATTCTCATGGAAGCGGATCGACATGCCGTTGCGGGTAACCAGGATTACCTCGTTGTCTCCGGTGGTGTGCTTGACCCAGTTGAGGCTATCGCCTTCTTCGAGGTCGAAACATTTTTTGCCGTTCACTCTGAGGTTGGCAAACTCTGCCAGCGAGGTGCGTTTGACCTCCCCGAAGGTTGTGGCCATGAGCAGATAGCCCCCCGCGTTCATATTCGCGATGGGCAGGATGGCCGTGATGCGTTCACCGGGTTCTACCTGAATGAAATTGGTGATGAAATGCCCGCGGGCCTGACGTGAGGTCTGAGGGACCTCGTAGGCTTTGAGGCGGTACACACGCCCTTTATCCGTGAAGAAGAGGATGTAGTGGGTGGTTGTGGCCACGAACAGGTGAGCCAGCTGATCTTCTTCCTTGAGGTTTGCAGCCTGTACACCCCGGCCCCCGCGTTTCTGGGTACGGTAAGTGTCGAGGGGCACGCGCTTGATGTATCCGTCACGCGTGATGGTAACCAGGGTCTTTTCTTCCGGGATCAGGTCCTCCTCGGTAATGTCTTCGGCCTCGGTGGGAATGATGCGCGTGCGCCGGTCGTCGCCATACTTGTCCCGCAGAGCACGCAACTCATCCTTAACAATCCGTGTGACGCGGGCGGGGGTGGCGAGGATGTCCTCATAGTGGGCAATCTGCTTGAGCAGATTTTTGTACTCCTCCTCGATTTTCTGGCGTTCCAGTTGAGCGATCTGTCGCAACTGCATGTTGAGAATAGCCTCTGCCTGCAGCTGAGTGAGCCCGAAACGCTGTACCATCTGCGCACGTGCGACATCTGATGAGGGAGCGTTGCGGATCAGAGCAATGATCTCGTCCAGAAAGTTGAGCGCGATCTGGAGCCCTTCGCGAATGTGCGCCGCCGCTTTTGCTCTGGCAAGCTCATAGCGGGTGCGACGTACCACAACGTCCTTGCGATGGGCAAGATAGTAATGGATGACCTGCGCGAGGTTGAGCGTGCGGGGTTGCCCGTTGACCAGCGCCAGCATGATGATGCTGAAGGTCTGGCGCAGCGCAGTATGTTTCAGCAGATAGTTGACGACGCGTTGCGGCATGGCGTCGCGGCGAAGCTCGATGACAACACGCATGCCATGCTTATCGCTGTAGTCGTTGATAGCAGTGATCCCGTCCAGCTTTCTGTCGCGCACCAGCTCACCGATATGTTTGATCAGGTTGGCTTTGTTGACCTGATAGGGGAGTTCTGTTACCACGATAGCGCTCTTGCCACCGTCGATGGGTTCGATCTGCATCTGCGCCTGCATGACCACGCGCCCCCGTCCTGTGCGATAGGCCTCGCGTGCACCCCGGGTGCCCAGAATGAGCCCTGCAGTAGGGAAGTCCGGTCCTTTGATGAATTGCATCAGTTCGTCCGGGGAGGCGTTGGGGTGGTCGAGCGCGTAGAGACAGGCTTCGACGACCTCACGCAAATTATGGGGTGGGATGCTGGTGCTCATGCCTACAGCGATCCCTTCACTGCCGTTACACAGGAGGTTGGGGAATTTTCCGGGGAGCACAACCGGCTCACGTTTGGACTGGTCGTAGTTTGGTCGCCAATCGACCGTGTCGCGGTCGATATCCTCCATCATTTCCATGGCCAGCGGGGTGAGGCGGCATTCCGTGTAACGCTGGGCGGCTGGAGGGTCTCCGTCGACACTACCGAAATTGCCCTGCGGGTCGATCAGAGGGTAACGCATGCTGAATTCCTGCGCAAGGCGCACCAGCGTGCCGTAGATCGCGGCGTCTCCATGCGGGTGATAGTTGCCCATGGTCTCACCAACCACTTTTGCGGATTTGACGCGCGCTGATCCGGGACCGACGCCGAGGTCCCGCATGGCGTACAGGATGCGACGTTGAACGGGCTTGAAGCCGTCACGGACATCGGGGAGGGCACGCGATACCAGGGTTGAGACCGCGTATCCGAGGTAGGAACGGCGGAGCTCCTGCTCGACGTCAACGTAGAAGACGGCGCTCTCCCGGGAAGAAGTGCTGTGATTTTCGCCGGACACTGTCTGCTCCTGACAGGGGAATACTCTGATAGTATTTTACCCCGAAATAGTAAATATTTGTTTGTACATTACTCTGCAGGATCTTGTCGGAGCGGAAGCGAAAGTTGTGACACCTTTTGTAAAGAGAGGTGCTTCCCGGACTGAAGCGCATTGCGGATGGCAGCCTGTGGCGCGGAGAAGGGATAGTTTGCGAGCTGGTCGAGCGGGACGAAGCGGCAGGCCTGACACGCATGGGGCACAGGCAGGGGAGATTCCAGTGTGACACGTGCCAGAAAGGCATGAAGGGTGATCCGATGGTGGGTCACGGCATGTTTGACAGTGAGAAGTTTGCCCTGCAGTTCGATATCGATACCGGCAACCTCTTTTGCAGCCCGGCGCGCAGCTTCTTCCGGGGTCTCTGTGGAAGTCATTGTGGCTCTTGGGAATTCCCAGAGACCACCCCACAGGCCCTGTGGCGGTCGTTGGACAACAAGCCAGTGGCCTGCTGCGTTCTGCACAACAGCGGAGCAATGGGTAACAGGTACGGTCTTTCGGGACGGCGGGACTTCCGGGAAGGCGGTCGGATCGGGGCTGTTGCCAGCGACGCAATCCTGCAGGAGTGGGCATCGAGCGCACTGTGGATCCGATGGAGCACAGATCAGAGCTCCCAATTCCATGAGGGCCTGATTGAAGTCGCCCGGTGACTCTGAAGGCACCAGCTGTTCCGCGAGGTTCCACAACACGGCCGTGTTGCATGCGGACTTCGGGTTGCCTGCGATACCGAAGACGCGGCTCAGCACGCGTGCAACATTGGCATCGACGATTGGGTACGGCTGGTTGAAAGCAATGGAGAGGATTGCGCCTGCGGTATAACGTCCGATGCCGGGAAGACTCCTGAGCGCCTGCAGCGTATCCGGGATCTGCCCATTGTGGTGTGCGACCATCATCTGAGCAGCACGGTGGAGGTTCCGTGCGCGGGCGTAGTAACCCATCCCTGCCCAGTACTGAAGCACTTCTTCTACGGGAGCGGTAGCCAGATCGTGTAGCGAGGGGAAGCGCTCCATGAACCGGCGGTAGTAGGGGATGACTGTGTCGACCTGGGTTTGCTGGAGCATGGTCTCGGAAATCCAGACGCCGTAGGGGGAGGCGCCACGCCAGGGCAGAAGGCGTTTGTGACGGCGGTACCATGCCAGCAGCTGACGCGCCATACGCCTTTTACGCTCTTCCGGGATGATGGGGAAACGGTCGCGGTTTTCTACCATGCTATCCGGGATTATACCCTGCTCTGTTCAGGGAAGTAGCTGTCCACAGCAGGACGAGTGACAATGCGCGAGGGAGTATGTTGTTGTGACAGAGAGCAACTATTCAGGTATTATTGAACGTTATCGGACTTTTTTGAATTTTCCGCAGGAAGCACAGATAGTAAGCCTGATGGAGGGGAACACACCTCTGGTGCCCCTGAAACGGCTGGCTGCCCGGATCCATCCAGAGTTAACCCTCTATGGGAAGTTTGAGGGCTCGAACCCGACCGGTTCGTTCAAAGACCGGGGGATGACGGTTGCAGTGTCGGTAGCAGCACACGAGGGGCGACAGGCCGTGATGTGTGCGTCTACAGGCAATACCTCTGCCTCGGCCGCAGCGTATGCAGCAAGAGCAGGAATGCGTTGCTACGTGCTAGTACCAGAGGGAAAGATCGCACTCGGGAAGTTGTCTCAGGCGCTGGTTCATGGGGCACGTGTTCTGGAGGTTGCTGGCAACTTTGATGTGGCTTTATCGATTGTGCGTGAGATCTGTGCGGAGTACCCGATTGCGCTGGTGAATTCGATCAATCCTTTGCGGCTCGAGGGGCAGAAAACGGCTGCTTTCGAGGTTGTGGATCAACTGGGAGAGGCACCGGACTATCATGCGTTGCCGGTGGGCAATGCGGGAAATATCACGGCATACTGGAAGGGCTACAGAGAATACTTTGCGCAAGGGCGCTGTCACAGGTTACCAAAGATGCTGGGGTTCCAGGCTGCTGGCGCGGCACCGCTTGTGATCGGGAGGCCTGTGGAGTATCCGGAGACGGTGGCAACAGCAATTCGCATTGGAAACCCGGCGTCATGGCAGGGGGCGATCGCCGCCCGAGACGAGTCAGGAGGGTGGATCGGTGCGGTAACAGATCAGGCAATTCTCGAGGCCTATACTCTTCTGGCTTCTCTGGAGGGGGTATTTGTGGAACCAGCCTGTGCGGCCCCGGTCGCGGGGATCATGCAACTGGCGACACAGGGGTACCTGCAGTTCCCCTGTGTCGCGGTCGTAACACTGACGGGGCACGGCCTGAAAGATCCAGATGTAGCCCTCAGGAGGGCAGTGACGTCTCCCCTGAAGATCTCTGCAACGCGCGATGCCGTGCTGCGTGCTGTCGAATGATATTGCGAAGCTGTGATGAGATCAGGAGCTGACAGTGAGACGTCAGAAGCTACTGGTTGGAGACACGCAGTTTCTACTCCTGTTGCATCATGTTCCGGCGCTGGGCGAGAAGGGGATCTCGCAGTTGTTGCACTGCATGGCCCGGATGCGTGTGAAACCAGGGCAGTGGTTGGAGTTGCCTGCACAGGAATGGCAGCGCCTGTACGGGTTGGGACGCAAGGTTGCCAGTTACATTGCGGAAAATCGTGAGAGTTTGCTACGGCAGAGCGCAGACGCTCTCAGGCAGCTGCAACAGCGCTCCGTGGAAGTGTTATGGCATGGGGGGCGGGCATACCCGCAACGACTTGTCAGGTATGAGGAGTTGCCGCCTCCGATACTGTACGTCATGGGGCATCGCGCGTTGCTGTCTTCAGAAGGATATCGATTCACATTCACTGTGGCGGTATCCAACGACGCACCAGAGGCGGTTTTGCAGCAGCAGGACCGGATCGCTGCCGATCTGATGGACCTGGGCGGGATTCCGGTCACCAGTCAGGATCGATTGCCGTATCAGCGACTGGCTCTGGCGGCGCAACGACGCAATGCCCCGGCGGTGTATGTGCTGGACCGCGGGTTGCGCGAGGCGCTCGGCCCTGAGTTGAACCGGCCACTTTTCGCTGCAGCACGTATTCGTGAGGTGCGCTTTCGTGAGGACAGGGATGCCGTCTTCTCGCCGTTTCGCCTGGACGACCATTGTATCGGTGCGCACAATCGTCGGCGGGATAGTCTCGTATTTTCGCTTTCTGATCTGGTGATTGCTCTGCATGTGCGGCCCGGAGGTACCATGGCCAGGGAATGTTCACGTGCTGAGGGGCAGAATAAACCGGTGCTGTATCTTAACGGGTTGTCAGGGAACGCTCTGTTAAGAGAGTGGAGTCGGGGAATGGCAGAGGAGTGGGCCTGTCAGGTGCGGAACCATTCCGGGGCAGGGCCAGATGCAGAGAATGTGGCAGGAGGATAGCCTGCAGGTCGCTCTTATAAGGAAGATACGATGAAGCAGGACAGTAACCGGCCTCCACGCTTTGCGTTGCCAGAAGTAGTCGGGGTCGCTTTGAGCGCGGAAGAACTGGCAGCGATCGTTCAGAGCTCTGTTCAGGAGATGGCCCGGGCTCTTGACTGTGACCGGATGGTAGTGCTGTCTTACCTGCCCCGAGAGCAGTTGTTGCGTGGAGTGACCATCGTCGGGGTGCGGGATGATATGGTCAGGCTCTGGAAGTGGTCGGTCCATGACTTCCCCGCGGCTGAGAGGGCTATCCGTACCGGTCAGATACTGCCTCTGGCTGCCTCTGCGGTGTTGCCAGAAGAGTTCGCCCATCATTTTCCGGGGCCACGTGTGCTTGTGCCTCTACGGTTGGGGCAACGACCTCTGGCGGTTCTGGTTGGTTTGCTCCGAAAGGGCATTTCCGCGCGTGCTACTTCATGGCAGAAGCGTGCACGCGAGGTCGCAGAACGCGCAGCTCTGGTAGTCGAGCTCGAGCGAGTGGCTTCTGCTTATCAGGACGAAAAGCGCCTGCGCGCTGCGACACGTGAGATCGCCGCAGCGATCCTTGAGGGGCGTCCCCTCGCAGAGATAGCGAGCCTCCTGACGGGCTTCATTGCTGACCGACTCGGAGAGGATCGGGTTGCTCTTTTCTATCGGGACAAGAACGGGACGATCGCTCCCCTGCATCTGCGGAACGTTCCTGCAGAGTACGGGGAGGCAGTGACCCGGGTTACACGGCACGGAAGGCCTGCGGTGCGCACAGTAGCGACGGGATTGCCTTATCTCATACGTGACGTACAGAGCGATCCTGGCTTCACTCCGGAAGTGCGTGCGCTTTTTCGCACAGGAGGCGTGCATGCGATCCTGATAACGCCATTGCACTACCGTGATCAGGTGAACGGCGTGCTGGCGATCTATCCACGCGACCAGCGAGAGTTCACCCCGGCAGAGCTGAATCTGGTACAGGCTTTCTCGGACATGGCGACAATCGCAGTGGCCATCTCGCAGCTGCTGGAGGCGCAACGCGACATGGCAATGATGCAGGAGCGGAATCGTCTCGCGATAGAGATGCACGACACCGTGGCACAGTCGCTCACTGGATTGTTGTTACAGATCGAAACGGCGCGCAATCTGATGGTGTCCAGTGATCTGGGGGCCGCCCGGGACATGCTGGCTGAGGCCTATCAACAGGCGCGCCGGGCTCTGGAGGACACGCGTCGGGCCGTTCAGGGGCTATCACCGGCGCTGCTGGAGAGTCTCTCGCCAGAGCAGGCGATCCGTGCTGAAGTCGGTCGGTTCCAGCAGGAGACCGGGATCGTGGCGCAGTTCGTGCTCAGCGGTGAGGAACGGGCTCTCACATCGGATCAGGAGACGGCGCTCCTGCGCATCGCTCAGGAGGCTCTGAACAACGTGCGCAAGCATGCGCATGCAAGCCGGGTGCGTGCAGGGTTGCACTTTGGCACTCAGGATGTGGTGCTGATTGTCGAGGACGATGGGCAGGGATTTGAAGTGTCGGCGGGTACCCCGGGGGGTACTCACCGGGGCTATGGCCTGTTCGGGATGAGTGAGCGCGCCCGCTTGCTCGGGGGGGAGCTGGTTATTGACAGTATGCCCGGGTGGGGCACGCGCGTCCAGGCGCGCCTGCCGTATCAACCACCAGCCTCACATTCGTTCAGGGACAGCCCTTTGCTGCAGGTTGCGCCTGCCGAGACGCGGGGAGACGTTGACACCGAGAGGGATGTCCGGACGCAGGAGACGCAGAGGTTGCGCGTGTTGATTGCGGATGATCATGCGGTGACGCGCCAGGGGGTGCGCGCTATGCTGGAGGCTACCGGTGAAGTCGTTGTAGTCGGTGAAGCTGAGGATGGTGCACAGGTTCTGGAAATGGCACGCACGCTGGATCCGGATGTGGTGCTCATGGACATTCGCATGCCCCGCATGGACGGAGTCGAGGCGCTCCGCAGGATCCGGGAGATCATGCCTGCTCTTCCGGTAGTGATCCTGACGGCCACACCACCGGACGAAGTGATCGTGGAAGTGCTTGAACTGGGGGTGCAGGGGTTCTGGCTCAAGGATGCCAGTGCGGTTGAGATACGGCAAGCGGTGAAAGCGGCCTTCCAGGGGCAGTCCAGCCTGGCTCCCTTTATCACACAGCGAGTTGCGTCACTGGCGTCGGCTCAGAAGCAGGTGCGGCAGGATATTGTGCTGAGCGAGCGAGAGCGGGAAGTGCTGGAAGGACTGGCGCGTGGCATGCGCAATCGAGAGATCGCACGGCAACTGTTCATTACTCCCAAAACCGTGGAGTATCACCTGTCGAATCTGTACGTCAAGCTGGGAGTTTCCAATCGTACAGAGGCGATCCGGGCAGCCATTGACAGGGGGCTCATCCAGCCTGTGAGTCGGAAGTGATGCGCGTTGTGCGAACGCGTTGTGGGCATGCAGGGAAGGAGGCGCTATGGAACGTGCGATTATCTGGGCGGTACTTGTCTTCGGGTGGATCGTATGGCTCTGCGGAATGCTGCTTGCACGACCGGGCGCCGGTGCAGGAAGACATCGGGTGTCCCCTGCAGTTCTCCTGGGGATGGGAGTTGTTCCCGTAGTGGTATTTCTGGCGACACTACCTTCGCATCCTCCCTTTGCGGCGGGCCATGGTTTTGGCCTGCCGTTTTTAATTGGCGGGTTACTGTCTCTGCTGGCGTTCTGGACTGTGTTGACCGGTGAGGAGCGTCGCGCTGTGCCGCTTCACGTGATCCCGATCGGACTCGGGATTGTTGCCGGGTGCGTCCCACTTCTGTTTCCCGGGTCTGTTCTGATAGACGCAATGCTCGGGGTACAGATCGGCTGGCTTTGCGTGGCGGCTACAGGACTGATCGGGCTGCCACAGGATAGATCAGAAACCGGTGACGAGGTTGAAGGATCGGATGCACGGGCGACGGCTCTGGTCTCCGGCCTCCTGTTTCTGGTCGCGTTCGGAAGTTTGATGGCGCTGGGTAGGTACCGGGGATACAGTGTGTTCTCTCGAATGTATCCGGATATGAGCTGGAGCATCGGGGGAATGCTGCTCGTCGTTCTCGCGCCTCTGACTGTGCTGTTGCATGCGGGCCCATCGTGGATACCCGGCTGGCTGACGCAACGACTGCCCCTGCGTCATCTCGTGCTGCGCATGGTTGGCGCTGTGTCTGATACCGGGGAAATGCGGCAGTATCTGGAGGCATGGGGACGCGGGGTGATCTCCGGTGGGCTATTGCTGTTGCTGGCCTCCGGTCTGATCTGGAAGTTCGCAATGCCGGCAGGGATGTTACAGGCGCTTGCTGCCGGGGTGGGCGCAGCTCTGCTAACAGGAATGCTCATCGGTCCTGACGAGCGAGATCCGGTGCGTTCTATTGGATTGAGCTTTCTCGTGGCAGTTGCTGGCCTGATGGTAGCGTATCAGGTTCTGGCAGGATACGGGGTTGCATTGTTCGGAGTCGCATTCACAACAACGGGGTGTGTGTGTCTGGCTACCAGCAGTGGTATGGTTTCCGGACAGGAGAGCAGGGATGTTGCGGCGCTCAGGGTCGTGCGGGCGCGGTACCTGCTGGTGCTTGTGTTCGTCTGCGTGACCATGCTGTACCGCTTCTTCTCCAGTCGCTACAGCGCAGATCTGAAGGGGGTTGCGTTGACCGACCAGTATGCGTTCTTCGGTATCATAGCCGGAATGCTGGTACCACCACTGCTGGCGACTGCAGTAAATCCCGGGGCGCACCCTTCCCCGGCGGAGCGCTGGCTACGTCTGATGGGGGCCGGAGCGCTATGCCTGCTGGTGCCAGGGATAGCCGTGCTGCTGTGGGGAGCAAAGATCACGCTGGCGCTCCTCACAGGGCTTTCGCTGGCTACGATTGTGCTTCCGATTGACCGGGCTGATGTTCGGATGGTTACCGAACGGACTGTTTTGTCTGCTGTTGTCATTGTGGCCATAGCACTGGCCATGATTCAATGGAGCGGGCATGTATTTCCCCATGTTGAGCTGGCCCGGGCGATCAAGGTGAAGGTTGTTGCATGGGCCTCGCTGGGAATGATCCTCGTCCTGTTGTTTTCCCGGCTGATTTCCTGGGGCGTTGAGCGCCGCGTGGCGCACCGTGCGGGGAGTGAGGCAACACCATGAAACACGGAGCAGGCTTGGTCTGGCTGGCTACCGTCCGCTACATGCTGGTGACTCTGGTTATCGGGGGGTCCCTGAGCTTCCTGATGCGTCATGAATTGCCCCGGGGAGGAGTCCGGGGGCGAGTAGTCATCGCTGGAAGCGAAACACCTGTGCCCGGGGCCGAAGTGATCCTGGATCCGCTGGCGTATGGTCCCGCCTACCGCCGGAGGCGCATCCGGACTGATGCGCACGGAGAGTTCACATTGCTGCAGGTAACTGCGGGGGCGTATACGCTGTCGGCGAGCTCGCGCGCGCATCAGTCCGAGTTCCAGCGGGTTATGGTTTCCGAGGGGGGCGTGCTTCCAGTGACGGTTCGGGTGAACCGTTCCCAGCCGGACCTTGCGCTCCGGCAGCAGCAGCGCGTGTTTGGCTCTCATGAGGAAGTGGGTGTTGCCGTGAGCGGGTATCTGGAGGAGGATAGAGGCAAGACACAGAACGTGGTCCGCCTGCGGGTCTACCGAACACGTTTTGCTCACGTATTCCAGTATCCGGGATCTGTGGAGGCTCTGAGTCGGATCAGTGATACCTGGAACCCCGCGAAGAGGATCCCGGCGGAGTTGTTGCGCTACCCTGAAGGCAGGGCACCAGAACTGGCTCGCGACAGTCGTCTGCCGATTGTTGAGGGGGACCGGGAAGGCTTCTTCTACAAGCGCATACGTCTCGGTCGGATGCCGAAAGGACTGTATCTCCTGGAGGTGCAGCACGGCAAAAACAACGTGTGTGGATGGTTCATGGTAACTGATCTGGCCGTGGTGACCAAACGGGATAACCGGCGGCAGGTCGTCTATGCGGTCAACATGCACTCGGGCCGTCCTGTTCCGGGATGTGAGGTGCGTCATTATCGGGGCAACAGCATCACGGCACGAGCGGCAACCCGTGCCGATGGACTGGTGGAGCTTCCTGTATCAGGATATCCTCAACAGAAGGGAGTCGCTCTGGCGATCTACGGGGATGATGAGGCCGTGGTTAGCTTCTGGTACTATCCCGAGAACGCAGGTGGATATGTCACCCACGTCTACACGGATCGCCCGATCTACAGGCCGGGACAGCAGATCTACTTCAAGGGAATTGTGCGCCGCAAAGTCCAGAACCGCAATGGTGATGCGGGCGCCGATCGTGAGGAGCGCTATCAGGTACCTGCGCAGGTTCCGATCACAGTCGAGGTGCGCGACCCTCAGGGAGAGCAGATTTTCCTGGAGAACAGGACAACCAGCGCGTTCGGGTCCTTTCATGGCTCGGTGGAACTCGGTCCGGAGGCGCCAACCGGCGCGTACAGCCTGGTCGTGAACCTGGGCAGTGAAAAACATACGCACGATATTGTAGTCTCTACGTATCGCAAGCCCGAGTTCGACGTAACAGTAAGGCCGGAGAAGAGACGCTATGTGCGTGGTGAAGAGATCCAATGTACGGTTGACGGGCGATACTACTTTGGAGCTCCGGTAGCTGGAGCAACTGTTACGTACTCCGTGTACCGTTCTCCCGATTGGTACGGCGCGTCTTCTGGAGAAAACACAGAGGACTCCGACCCTGATCTCCCCGACTATTCGGAACCTTCCTTGCAGTATGGTGAGGTGGTGGCGCAGGGAACCACAATCCTCGATGCTACGGGGCATGCTACCCTGCGGATCCGAACGGATGGTAGCGGAAGAGAGGAAGCAGTTCCTCAGGAGAACTATGCCATCAGCGTCACAGTGAAAGATGGGGCTGACCGTCTGGCCTACGCGGACACAGATGTGAAGGTAGTCGCAGGAGATGTACGTCTGCGTGTGATTCCCGGGACCTACCTGACCGCACCGGGGCGGTCGGTGCAGGTAGCCGTGATCGCTACCGATCATGACGGGAATCCTGTTCCCGGAGTGTCGGTGTCGGTCGAGACCGGGCGTTACATTCACGAGGACGAGCAGTCGCGCTACACGCCTGTTGCAGTGCGGAAGACGAACGTAGATGAAACCGGTCGTGCGGTAGTTGATCTGGTGTTCCCTCGCTCGGGCGACTGGATCATCAAGGCGCTCGCGCGCGATCATGCAGGAAGAGAGGTGCGGGGCACAGCAACTCTCTGGGCCGTCGATGACCGGGGAGAAGACCTGTCATCCGAGCGTCTGGACCTGTTTCTGCACACGGACAAGAAGCGATACGTACCGGGCGAGACCGCGCGCGTCCTGATCCATGCGTCGCAGGTTGGAGTTCCGATTTTACTTGCTGTAGAAGGGGAAAAACTTTATCGGACGGATGTGATCTCGCCAAAACAGCGCAGTACCATCATTGAGGTTCCTGTTCGTTCCGAGTACGGACCCAACGTGTTCCTATCGGCCTGCTACGTGCACCGCAAGCGGTTCTCACAGTCGGAGGTACCGTTGCGGGTCGACTTGCCTCAGAAGACATTGCGCGTGCAGATTCACGCTGATCGGGACAGGGGGCAAGGAACAGGAGCTCTGGCACGCTATCGCCCGGGGGATCCCATTGTGTACCGGGTTCGGACGACAGACGCTTCCGGGAGGGGAGTGCCCTGTGAGCTGTCGATCAGCGTGGTGGATGAAGCGATCTACGCGTTGCGTGAGGACAATCCTGCCGCTATCCGAAGCACTTTCTATCCCCGGCGTTACAATGCGGTGACGACCCGGTATTCTTTCGAAGTGGAGTACCTTGGCGGCAACAGCAAAAGTGAACCCAGGGTAGAGATGCGGCGGAAGTTTCTGGACACGGCGTACTGGAATCCAACCGTGATAACGGACTCCCGGGGAGTCGGAGAGGTTCGATTTCATCTTCCGGACAACCTCACCACGTGGCGCGCTACCGTGGTTGCTCATTCTCTGTCCACGCAGGTTGGATGGGCGACACACAGGATCCTGGCCTCCAAGGACTTCTATGTTCGTCTGGTGACTCCCCGGTTCCTGACATACGGCGATCGGGCGCAGATCCGGGCCATCGTGCATAACGAAACAACAGAGGCACAGCAGGCCACGGTGAGCTTCAGCGCGGATAATCTGTCCGTTACCGGGGAGGCCAGACGTCAGGTCACGGTAGCACCGGGCCAGACGGTTGAGAGCAGCTGGTCGGTAGAAGCGCAGGGAGTTGGTGAGGCGAAGCTACGCGTTTCGACCTGGACAACGGGAAGGACAGACGCGTTAACCGACGGAGTGGAGACAACCATTCCTGTGCGCCCCTACGGCAGGCAGATTGTTTCGGCTTTCGCAGGTGATGTAGCTGACGAGAACGCGGTAACCGAGGTTGTTCGATACAACCCGTCGGCAGTGCCCGAGGCCAGTCGTTTGACAATCCGGATCGCCCCCTCGCTTCTGAGTGTGCTGGAGGGATCTCTGGACTACCTGGTCCGCTACCCCTATGGCTGTACTGAACAGACATTGAGCCGTTTTCTGGCCCTTTTGCTGGCAGAGCGTATCCTGAGGCAAATTCCTGATCGTGTTACACCATACCGTGCGGATCTTCCGCGGATCGTGCGTGACGGCCTGCAACGGTTGTATCGCTTGCAGCACTCCGGGGATGGGACCTCCTCCGGGGGAGGTTGGGGGTGGTGGGAGAGCGACCCGGACGATCCGTGGATGACGGCTTACGCGCTGTATGGACTGTCTGTTGCCCGGGAGCAGGGGTATCCTGTCAGTCAGGGGGTGCTGGAGCGAGGGCGGAACGCAGCCATCAGGATGCTGGAGGCACTGGCTACGGAGGGCAGAGAAACGAAGCACTCAGCAAGCGAGGCGGTACGCAACGTGGAGGACCGTGCATTTCTGCTGTACGCGCTGGCGCAGAGCGGGAGCGGAACGAAAGTCCTCAGGATGCGTGAGTCCATCCCGATCCAGCAGGCAAGTGCACAGGCACTGGCCTACCTGATCCTGTTTGACCTGCAGGTAGGACGTGATTATCGCGCTCTTTACGCGGAGCTGCAGCGACGTACGGTAGCCGAGAGCGGTATACGCTACTGGCGCGCCGCTTCCGATGCGGGATTCGACTCGGACGTTCTGGTGACTGCGACCGTATTGCGTGCTCTGATCGCTGTGAACCCTGCCAGCGATCAGATCCGACCGGTGCTGCGCTGGTTGATGCTGCGGCGCACCGAGGATCACTGGTACAGCACGCGTGATACCACCTGGACACTGGCTGCACTATCGGATTATCTAAGGACGCAACCAGTACTATCAGGATCGGGACAGGTCACAGTAGAGCTCGGAGGGCGCCTATTGCAGACTATCATGCCGGGCGACACGCGGGCAGCACAGCAGGAAGTAGTGATCCGTGTGCCTCCAGAGCAACTATCCCCCGAGCGGAACGAGATCCGGATAGCCCGTTCCGGAGGAAATATGCCTGTCTTCTACACGATCACGATGAAGCAGACCGTGGCGTCAGACGAAGGAGCGCCCGCACGCTCCGATAAGCCGGGGGTTCGACGTGAATACCTGCGGGTTGTACCCGGGCGCATCGGGACGTCCGGTACGGCGCTCCTGACAGAACCAGCAGGTAACACAATGCAGGCAGGAGACCTGATCCGGGTGCGCCTGACATTCACATTGCCACGCGCCATGTCGCATGTGATCATTGAGGATCCATTCCCGGCGGGGTGCGAGGCGATGGAGCGAGGTAGCGAGGAGACTGTGGAGTGGAGCTACTGGTGGTCCGCCACGGATCTGCGAGACGATCGGATTGTGTTCTTTGCGCGCAATATGAGCGCTGGGCGCCATGTGATCGAGTACAATCTGAGGGCGCAGACTCCCGGTGTGTATCGGGTGCCTCCGACCGTTGTGCAGGCGATGTACACTCCGAACAGTCAGTTCGAGTCCCCTGCGGAGACTGTGACCGTCCGCTAGCAGGGTTCCGGGGGCTCAAGAAAAATAGCTGGCTGTTTCTTCTGCAGCGCAGATCAGGAGCTCCCGGACGACCGGGGCCTGCTGCTGCATCACCGCGGTAACCGTGTCGTGGCTGACAGGGGCCGGGGAGAGGCCAGCTGCCAGATTGGTCACAATGGCCAGTGCTGCGTATGCGATGCCTGCTTCCCGGGCGAGGACGGCCTCGGGCAAACCTGTCATGCCGACCACGTCGGCCCCCATCCGTGCAAACAGGCGTACCTCAGCGGGAGTCTCGTACCGGGGACCATCGCAACACAGGTAGATGCCCGATGTCAGGACAGGCACGCCCATACGGGATGCCGCTGCGATAATCCTTTCGCGCAGAAAAGTGCTGTAGGGCTCTGTAAAGTCAACGTGCTCCCATGGACCGTCCCGGGTGAAAAGCGTGAGTGGGCGTGCGCGGGTAAAGTCGATGAAATCGTCCAGGACGATCAGAGTGCCGGGGGGCAGATCCCGGCGCAAGGACCCAACCGCGTTGGTTGCGAACGCGTAGGCAACTCCGGCTTTTTGCAGAGCCAGAACGTTCGCCCTGTAGTCGATCTGGTGTGGCGCGAGTCGGTGGTGTCTGCCGTGTCGTGGCAGGAAGTAAAGCTTGTAGGGCTCCACGTAGTTGTTCGACACACTGAGTAGAGACACGGTACCAGCGGTTGTTTCTACAGAGACTTCTTCGGCATAGATTTCTGGAGGCAGTGTGCTGAAACCTGTGCCACCAATGATAGCGATGTTTCCCGGTCTCATTTATTTCACCTTATGCTGTCTGCGTCGCATGCTGCTCTTCTACGGGGGCGCCTGTCGTTGAGACCTGCGTATCCATGGTTGTTTCTGGGCGGTTTCTGTGTTGCCCTGCTGTGGCCTCTTTGCATCGGGCGAACGCTGTACTGGGGGGACATTCTACTCTACTTTGCTCCCATGTATGATTACCTGGCGGAGTCCCTGCGCCAGAGAGTCGTACCGCTGTGGAACCCTCATGTGCTTTGTGGCCAGCCTTTCGTTGGCAATCCGCAGATGAGCGTTTTTTACCCTGCAACCCTGGCACTGATCTGGCTGGATACGTGGAATTACACAGGGTTGACGTCTCTGGTGCACCTGTGGCTGGCAGGTGCTCTCGCTTACATCTACCTGCGCCGGTGGACCGCAGAGGCCTTTGCCGCGCTTGCAGGCGCCTGCGTGTACATGGGAAATGCCTTTCTCCTGGGCAAGTTGCAATTTCCTCCGATGCTTCAGAGTGCGGCCTGGCTGCCGGGACTGCTCTGGAGTGCCGATCGTGTGCTGGACGCCCCGGGAGCGCATAGCAGCTTATTGCTGGCGGCATGTGTCGGGATGGTGTTGCTGGCCGGTCACGCGCAGATCGCCTACATCGCTCTACTGTGCATGCTGGGCTATGTTGTCATGCGCCTCTGCAACGCCCGGCAGTCACAGCGCGAAGCGGGCGCTTTCTTCTGGCGTCGAGCACGCTATCTGGCAGTCGCACTAGTACTCGGAGGAGGGTTGAGTGCGGTTCATGTGCTGCCAGCGTTGCAACTGACGATGACAAGCTCGCGCCTGCATCTGAACCCGTGGGATACGAACCGTTTTACTCTGGAACCGAAGCACCTCCTGACACTGATACTTCCTTCCTTTCTGGGCCACCCCGCCTCAGGCGACTACTGGGGAGGGGAGACACCGTGGGAGCCGGCACTGTTCGCAGGATGGCTGCCCCTGCTGCTCGCCGCTCTGGTTGTACGCCGCCGCTGGCCTGACTGCACGGTGCGGTTCTGGACGTGTATGGCACTCCTCGGGATCTGGCTGGCGTTCGGCGTGTGGGGTGGGCTGTATCTGGGGGCCTACTATCTGCTGCCCGGCCTCGCGAACTTTCACGACCCGGCCCGCTTCCTGCTCTGGACAGTCTGGGCGTTATCGGTGTTGACAGCACTGGGGCTCTCCGGACTCCGCGCTACGACGCCCGTAAGAGCCGGGATACTGGCAGGCGTGATTGTGCCCCTATGGTTCTACGGCCTGCAGTGGAATCCCTTCGCATCCGGTGCGGATCTGCGCACTGTGGTTCGGCGCGTTGTATCCGATGGTCGAGCTCCTGCCCTTTCCGGGACGAACCTGCGGATCTACTATCCGGCGCACAAGGTATACTGGAACCGCCATGTCACAGACGGATACAGTGATTACGGCAATGCGAGCGAGCCAGGCCTGCGCCTCTGGGTCAGCACGTTACTGCCCAATCTGCCTCTCTTTGGTCGGGAAAAGATCACAGCGGGTTATGAGCCTGTTCCTGTTGCGGCGGTCACGGATGTGGATGCAGGAGCACGCACCACATGGAGACGTAACGATCCGGTATTCCTGCACTACATGCGTGTGGTACAGGCGGGGCTTATCCGGTTGCCGGTCGGGTGTGCTGGAGCGCGGCCGTACGCAACCACGGTAGAGCGCAGATCCGGGGAGGGGATAGTCTCATTGAAAGTGGTTCCAGCACCACCCTCTGTATGGGTGACGCGCCGGGCTCAATACACTGCAGGCACCAAACGCACGCTGGCTGCAATGAGTAATCCGGGCTTCGACCCGACGCAGGTAGCCCTGATAGACAGAGGCGATGTTGCAGCCATAATCCCGGAGCGTTTTCACACTGACGTGCCGGCCGCGTCTGTGATGTTGCAGAAGGCAACACGGCATGCTTTTCATGCCCGGGTGGATGCTGGAGATGCGCCTGCTTTCCTGACAGTAGCTTCTACCGCCTACCCGGGCTGGTGGGCACGGGTGGACACGCGCTTGCAGCGGCCATTGCGAGCCTATGGGGCGTTTCTGGGGGTGCCATTACCCCCCGGCACACATCAGGTACGCGTTGAGTACCGGCCATTTGTATACCGACTCGGGCTCTATCTGTCACTGACAACCCTTTCCGCAATGACCGCGATCCGGGTCTGCTGCTCTGTACGATCACGTCGCTTTCGCACTGCGGTACATCGATGACGTTCTACGCCGGGATCAAAAGCCGGGCAGGTGCGATCCTGATCCTGTCGGGTGTACTGGTTGGATGCGCTCTCCGGGTGATTGCGCTGGACTCCGATGCATACCCGCGTTTATCCTGGAGCACAGGCCTTCTAACAGATGAGGGGTTCTACATCCACAATGCCAGAAACCTCGTACTGTTCGGTCAGGAGCGGACCAACGAATTCAACAACGCCCTGATCATGCCTGTGTTGCACTTTGTACAGGTGTTGGTTTTTCGTTGCTCTGGAGTGGGCCCTGTACAGGCACGCTCGATCTCTGTAGTTGCCAGCGGGATCGCACTGGCGTTGTTTTACGACGCGATGTACCGCGCGTTCGGGAAGAGAGCTGCGCTGATCGCCGTGCTCTTGCTGGGGCTGGACCACATTTACCTGCTCTATAACCGACTGGCGCTTATGGACACGCCGGCCACGCTGTTTCTGGTTGCCGCGTTCTGGGCGTTTGTACGGGGAGAGGTCACGCCGCATCGAGCACCTGCAAGGTGGTACTGGCACGGTCTGTGTGGCATGCTGCTTGTCTGTGCCTATGCGACGCGCAGTCTGAGTGCGTTATTTCTGCCAGTTCCTTTTCTTGCGCTGGCGCTCTGTTCACGATCCAGTACTGTGGAGGGGAGGGGGCCGGCGCTGCTCGCCACGGCAGTCGGGATTATCATTGCAGGAAGCGTCTACGCTCTGTGCTGGTATCTCCCTCATCGCGAAGAAATCGCGCGCATGAGCCAGCACTACATCATGGTCCAGTTGATGCCACGTGATCCCGGGCAGTTTGCACGGAACGTTTATCTGGCTATTTTCGGGGATGCCAGAGGAATGTTTGCCTATCTTTTTCGACATTCTCCCGTGCAGTTTCTCCTGTCGGTTGTGTCGATAGCAGCAGCGTTTCCTCTACGCCTGCTTCGGCAGCATTGTACATTATCGGACAGTATTATTTCCTTCCTGCGATTGTGGCTACTTGCAGGATGGGGAGGACTGTGCTGGGTGAACTACAACCCCAGCCGTTACTATGTGCTCTTCTATCCTGCTATGGCAGGACTGTCCGCCCTCGGCGTCGAAATGTGGCAGAAAATGCTTCGTGAGCTCCTTTCTCGCAGACTACTTGCTTGCTCTGTTACAGGGATCTGTGCGTTTCACGCTTTTGCAACGTTCGTCCCGCGTATCATGATTGGGGGTCCGTTGCACCCTCATATTGTCTGCTTCGGGTTAACCCTGGCATCTGTCCCTGTGTTTGTGAAATGTATGCTGACACGCGTGCAACAAGCGTTCGATCAATCCTGGCATGCTACGGGAAAAGCAGTTCTGCTCGGTATGTGGGCTGGGGTGAACCTGTACTGGCTCTGTGACTGGGCGTTTCACCTGTCCTATCGTCAGAAAGAGATCAGCCATGTACTGGCGCGCACTCTTCCCGGGGACAGTG
>JANWZQ010000094.1 GCA_025054835.1 Chthonomonadaceae bacterium | reverse complement strand
CCTGCGTCCGGTTCATACGCTCCAGACGGGCGATACGCGCAGCAGAACAGGCACAATGGGCAAACTTCTCAATGTCCCACAGGTCCGCGAAGACCCTGCCTGCTCTCAGGCGTATTCCGTACTCCTGTACGATCTCCAGAGAACGGAGGGCGGGAGGCGCGTAATAACCTGCACGCGCCAGATCCTCCATGGCGCCATTGCCCCCACGTGTCGGGATCACAGTGCAGGCCGTCGCACCTGCGTCAAAGGCTACTTCCAGCGATCGACAGGCCCACTCCACTCCCTCGGCCTCACTCAGGAAGGGCGGGCGCAGGAGCAAGAACACCCGTAAATCCATTCCATGGTCCGCCAGAAACCGGGCAGCACGCTGGAACGCAGCAACCGTGATCCGCTTGTTCAGCCGCTCCAGCACCTCCGGGTGAACGGTCTCCAGACCGATGGCCACTTCCAGCACCGTCGTTTGCGGAAGAAGACAACGGAAGATGCGTGCCCGCTCTCCGATGAAAGCGGGGTGGCTCTCCACGATCACACGCTCGAAGCGGGCACAGAGGCGAGCGATAGCGAGGTCATCCTCTCGAGGGATGGCGCGGGGATCGAAGAAGCTCCCGGCATTGTACAGTTTGACCTGCCGGGCCTCTGGAAGTCGGGCAAGCGCGTATTCGATCTGCCGGGGAATGGCCCCCGAGGGCACCGTTGCGTCCAGCGTGTTCTGCCACAGGTCGCACATCAGGCACCGGAACGGGCACTCCCGATTGGTCAGAAAAAGCGTGGCCGTGCTGACTGGATCCCCGTTGATGCCCCGCTCTTCTTCCCACAGAAAGGCGTAGGGCCGGAAAGGATCCAGGCGGTTTTTCGGCCCCCGACGTGCCAGGATCCATCGATCCCGCCCGGCAGGACGTTCCGGGTAATCCGCCTGCGTCATGGCCTACACCGGTGAGGAGAGCGGCAACGCCAGCGTCTCATCATTGCCGGACACACGTTCGGCCTGCGGGTCCCATGCGGCCTGGAGGCGTGCTTCCCACTGACGCAGGAACACCTGACGGCACCACGCCTTGCTCACGCGCCACCGGCGGTATGGATCGCCACCGGCGCCATCCTGAAAGCGGCGCTTGGGGTAGACGGGCATGGTGACGCCCAGTACCGCCTGCAGACCGGCCTGCACGATTTCTCCCTTGAGCGCGTAGAGACGCTCCACACTGTTCTCTATCATCCGATCCACAGGGATCGCCAGCGCAGCGGAGATAACGCTCCGAACCGTGTACGGTGAGAAAGCAGTGAAGCCATACTTCTGTGCCGGGGCGAAGGTGCGAACGTAGCCGCGGGACAGACCGCCGGAGTAGGTCAGACTGTGCTTGATCGCGTCCACCCCCCATCCCTCCTGATACAGGAGCGGGTTGCGCAGTACCGAGGAGAGTGTCAGATCCGAGTCCTCCAGAGGGTAGGACTTGAGGTTCTCGTCTCCACCGTCACCGTCCAGCAGATACCGGATTTCAGGATAGCGCTCCCGAATTCCCCCCAGAAGGCATAATCCTGCCGCGGCGCACTCCACATCCAGCGGATGATAGTCCTCAATCACCGCGATGGCCTCTTCCAGATTGTACCGATCGGCAGGAACGCGCACAGCCTCCCAGCTGGCGTGCAACCCCAGGGAGCGCGCAACCGCTTCCGCCTGTACCGCGTCCTTGCCCTCTCCGAGGTCCAGAGTGAAAGCACGGATCCGGTCAGGATCGCGCCCCAGTTGCTCCATCGCTGCGCGCGCCAGCAACCACACAGACGTGCTGTCGATCCCCCCGGAAAAGGCCAGGGCGATTGGCTCGGAGTCCGGCACAGTGGCGAGCCAGACTTTCAATGTATCCAGCACGGCTCTCACGTAGGCAACGCCGGCCTCTTCGCGGTCCGCAGGCCCCTGTCCCACCGCAGGGGTGTAGAAGCGATGGTAGCGCGGCGCCGGGTCCGGGCAACCAATCTGCTCGATCTCTACCAGGTAGTGCGCCGGGACCATCCGGGTGTACATCGGGTCGAACTGCCAGCCAATCTTCTGCTTCTGACACCACGCGTAGAGTGTATCGATCCGATCTGCCACCAGCAGATAGGGGCCATGAAACAACTTGGCGACGAAGTAGCGCAGGGGCAATCCAATAGTCCGCGCCAGACGCACCGTCTGACCGTCGCGAGCTACCGCTGCGAAGTGCCCGTCACTCGTGGCCAGCGTACCGGTATCCCCCCGGCGCACAGCCTCCACTACCTCTTCGAGAGAGAGACCTGTCAACGCAGAACTGCGGGCCTCCGTCAGGCACATCAGCCGTTCTACACCAGCAAGCATTGCACGCAACAACCTCCAGTCTATCGAGCAGCCTGTCGGCAGGCTGTATGCCCTACTGTTTGGTGGCTACCCGGCCATTTCCTGCAGATTATCCGGAAGGCAACCAGCAGGTAACCGTGCGGAACCGGCAGTTTTTACAGGACCGCACGCCGTAGAAACTGTGGAACATTCCCGGTACAACTGCCAGCACGCTTTTCTGCAGGAGTGGGTGCCCATGAAACTGATGCGAGAGACCTGTGTTCTGGTGACGATCTGTTTGCTCGACCTTCTGATCACCCTCTGGTTGATCGCGCGTGGACACGCAGTCGAGGCGAACCCGTTGATGCAGGCCGCGCTGGGCATGGGGATAACCTGGTTTGTTGGCGTGAAGCTGCTCTACACCCTGGGCCCCCTGACCGCTCTGGAGATCGTCGGTCGGAGGCACACTCTGCTGGTTCGGCGCTATCTGCGGCTCGGCATCGGCCTCTACCTGGGGATTCACATCGCGAGCCTCGGCGCCGCCCTGATCGCGTTCTGCATCACACAGGCACGCGCCTGACAGCCCGGGCTCACGTGGTCTGGCACAGTTCCGTCAGCTGTCTCCTGCCAACCTCCTTGATGCGGCTATCCGGCCACTTTTCAAGGAAGTGGTAATTGGGGTGACCGTGCTTTTTGTAGGGGTCGTTGTGCCGCGTGTTGTAGCAGCAGATGAACGCCCACCGGGGATTCGCGCTGCGGTTCTGATCGGAGCGATGCAGTGTGTTGCAATGGAAGATGACGGCCGTGCCGGGTTCCATTTCACAGTAGACCAGTTCCAACCGCTTTCTCGCCTCCTCCACGCGCTCCGGATCCGCGCCGGTCTGTTCGCCAGTCTTCCCGTGGTCAAAGCGCCCCATGCGATGCGAACCACGCAACACCTGCAGGCATCCGTTCTCCCGGGTCGCCGGGTCCACGGCAATCATGCAACTGGCCATATCCGGGTACAGGCACCCGTTGTTGTACCAGTATCCATAGTCCTGATGCCATTCCCAGGCTCCTCCCTCGAACGGCTCCTTCATGGTCATCTTATGATGGTAATGGTACACCTCATCGCCGAGCAGACACTCCATTGCATTCACCAGACTCTCGCTGCGCACCACGGCGCTGTAGACATCCTCGTATAGCTCATTGCGCAGCGACAGGCGCGTGCGCGCGCCGGAAGCGTCGAGGCGATCGTTCGCGTTGCGGAGGAAATCGGCGTCGGCACGCGCGATCTGGCCCAGCAGTTCTACCTCTTCACGATCCAGAAGATCGGGAATGAACACGAAACCATCCCGATGGAATGTGGTGATTTGCTCCTGCGTTAGAACGAAACCGCTCATAGTGACATCTCCCCGGTAGAAAGTTCTTGCAGCAGATCGAGCAGGCCATTGCTCCCGAACGTCTCAGGCGCCGGTTGCGGGTTCCCTCCGGGCTCGCACAGAGACGTTCCCATGCGCTCCTGCACAGCAGGATAGCTCAAAGCAGGATGGCCTTGATCGGCTGGCCATGGTCGCGCAGAAGCCGTTTGCGCCCGGGGACCTCCAGCCGATGAGAGTCCAGGCCCAGCTGATGCAACACGGTAGCATGAATATCCGTGATGAAGTGACGGTCCTCCACGGCGTAGAAACCCAGCTCATCCGTTTTGCCGTGTTGCACTCCACCCTTCACACCGCCTCCCGCCAGCCACGCGCAGAATCCCTGCGGATGATGATCGCGCCCGGTACCCTCCGCGCCGGGAGTGCGCCCGAATTCGGTGCCGAACACCACCAGCGTCTCCTGCAACATCCCTCGCTGCTTGAGATCCTTGAGCAGGCCTGCAATTGGCTTGTCCACCTGCGCCGCCAGCGTGGAGTGATTGTTCCGAATGTCGCCGTGCGCATCCCACGCGCCTCCCCCTCCGCCACCATGGAAGATCTGGATGAAGCGGACTCCGCGCTCCACCAGGCGGCGCGCGACCAGACAGAGCTCCCCGAAGGGGCGGGTCTCTTCCCGATCGAGACCGTAGAGCTCACGGGTCTTCTGCGTCTCTTTCTCCAGCTGGAGAGTCTCCGGAACGGCGGTCTGCATCTGAAAAGCAAGCTCATAGGACTTGATGCGCGCGCGCAGGTTCTTGTCATCCGGGTAGTCGATGCCGGCAAGTCGATTGAGCCGCCCCAGCAGACTGAAGTTTTCCATCTGTTCCTCGAGCGACATGTCGGGAGGAGGCGTGAGGAATGGCAACGGTTTCTTCGGGTCGACGCTGAGCCGCACACCGGCATGCTCCGGCCCGAGGTAGGCCGCCCCGTGCGTCCAGGACCCTCCGCAACAGTCGCCGGTCGGGGTGCCCAGCACCACGTACTCGGGCAGATTCTGATTGAGCGTGCCCAGGCCATAGACCACCCACGACCCAATGGTAGGATGCGCGCCCTCACGCACGTGCCGGCCGGTGTGGAACGTCAGCTGCGCGCCATGATCGTTGTCGATTGTCCAGAGGGAGCGCACAACTGCGATATCGTCCGCGCACTCCCCGACGTGCCGGAACCAGTCGCCCACCAGCAGACCGCACTGCCCGTAGGCGCGGTATCCGGTCTGCAGGGGCAGGATCACCTTCCGGTTGCCGTGCGCCGGGTTGCCGCTCTCGATATCTTTGTTGACTCGCTGCGGGTCCAGCAGATCCTTGTACGGCGTCTCTTCGATGGACTTGCCGGCGTACCGGTTCAATTCGGGCTTGACGTCGAAGGTCTCCACATGACTGACGCCGCCACACAGGAAGATCCAGATGACCGATCGGGCTTTCGGCGGGAAATGTGGGCCGCTCCCCTCGCCTGTTCGGGTTCGGGCACGGCTGGCAGACACATCCGCCCGGGCGTATCCATCGCGATACAGCATGGCGCTGAGTGCCAGACCGGTGAACCCCATACCTGTATCCACGAGAAAGTTACGCCGCGTGACTCCGCGACAACGACCAGCATGATTGCGATGATGATGGTTCATTGGAGTACCCTCGTCTACGCACCCTTTTCCCGGTGCGCGAACGGCCATCACGAGAGAGGTGAGCTGATCTCGATCAGATTGTTGTCCGGGTCCCGCAGGTGCGCGGTACGAACACCCCATTCCGGACGGTCCTGCGGGTAGCTGACCAGAGTAGCTCCCCTCGCTTCCAGCTGTCGGCAGGCTTCATCCACATTGTCCACAGTGAAGGCAACCGCCATACGGTCCTGCCCTTCTGCGTGTTCCGGTAGCTCTGCGTCCCCCACGGCAACGGCCATGAAGGCGCGCGGTAAGAGACAGAGGCGCCCACTGCCCGTGTCGAACTCCGCGCAGACGTCATCCGGGTGGCCCCGCAATGGCGTGAACCCCATGACACGCTCATAGAAGCGAAAGCACGCAGGGAAGTTAGAGACCAGAAGTCGCACCGATGTGGCACGTGTTTTCATAGGAGTGCCCTCCTGCAGCTAGAGTGCGTCTGTAACGATCTGCTTCGCCTCTTCCACAATCCGGGCCAGATGTTCCTCGCTGAGGAAGCTTTCTGCATAGATCTTGTAGACATCCTCGGTCCCGGAGGGGCGGGCCGCAAACCATCCATTGTGAGTGACTACTTTCAACCCCCCGATCTCAGCATTGTTGGCCGGGGCACGGGTTAATCGAGCCGTGATCGGGTCCCCGGCCAGTTCCGTGGCGCGCACGTCCTCCGGTGAAAGCCGTTTCAAGCGTTCCTTCTGCTCCGGTGTCGCAGGCGCATCGATCCGGACGTAGTACGCTGGCCCGAGGCGCTCGATCAGATCCTGATAGTGTTGCCCCGGATCGCGCCCGGTCCGGGCTGTGATCTCAGCGGCCAGCAGCCCCAGTAGAATACCGTCCTTGTCCGTTGTCCACACTGTCCCATCCCGTCTCAGGAATGACGCGCCCGCGCTCTCCTCGCCGCCAAATCCCAGCGCGCCACTCAATAACCCGGCAACGAACCACTTGAAGCCAACAGGAACTTCTTCCACCCTGCGTCCCAGCAATGCTCCAACACGGTCGATCATTCCACTGCTGACCAGCGTCTTGCCAACGGCACAGTGTGCGGGCCATTCAGGCCGATGGGTGAACAGGTACCAGACGGCAACAGACAGGTAGTGATTGGGGTTGAGCAGCCCTGTTCCCGGCACGACGATGCCATGCCGATCGGCATCGGTGTCAGTGCCAAACGCGACGTCATAGTCGTCCTTCAAGCGTACCAGACCGGCCATCGCGTAGGGCGAGGAGCAGTCCATCCGGATTTTGCCATCATGGTCCACCGGCATGAACCCGAACGTGGGGTCGACCGTTCTGTTAACCACCGCGAGATTGACGCGGAAGCGCTCTGCAATTGGCTCCAGATACGCGACGGCCGCTCCACCCAGAGGATCCGCGCCGATGCGCACCCCGGAGGAGCGAACCGCCTCCAGATCGACCACCTGACTGAGATCGGCGACGTAGGGCGTCACGTAGTCGTACAGGCGCGTGGTTTCACTCCGCAGGGCCTGCTCGTAAGGGATGCGACGGACACCGGCGTTCTTCTGGCGCAACAACGCGTTGGCCCGTGCCTGGATCTCATTGGTGATCTCCGGCTCCGAAGGGCCGCCATTGGGCGGGTTGTATTTGAAGCCCCCGTCCTCCGGAGGATTGTGCGAGGGCGTGATGACGATGCCGTCGGCGAAGCCGTCCGTTCGTCCACGGTTGTGGGTGAGGATCGCGTGTGAGATAGCCGGGGTCGGCGTGTACCCGCCATGTTCCGCGATATACACCGGTACCCCGTGTGCCGCCAGCACTTCCAGCGCGGACCTCTGCGCCGGCTCTGAAAGCGCGTGCGTGTCCATCCCCATGAAGAGCGGGCCGGTGATCCGATGTGCCGTCCGGTACTCCACGATCGCCTGCGTGATGGCCAGAATGTGCGCCTCGTTGAACGAACCCGCGGCGGCGGAACCCCGATGGCCGGAGGTCCCGAACCTCACACACTGCGCGGGGTTCTCCGGATCAGGCGTGACCGTGTAGTACTGCTCACGCAGACGCACGACGTCCACCAGTAGATCGGCAGGGGCCGGCTTTCCGGCCAGCGGACTGATCGCCATAGCACGCAACCTTTCCTTTCCGGCTCCTCGTTCATGCCCCGCCGGGAATGGCCTCCCGAAGGAATACAGCCACATCCTGTTTGAGCCGGTTGAGCGATTCTATTTCGATGTACATCATGTGGCCGGCCGGGTACTCCGCAGTGCGAATGTTGCCCCTCAACCCCGGGTCAAGCCCCATATGCGCCAGAGTGTACTCCGTCGCAAAGTATGGGGTCGCCAGATCGAAGTAACCGGAGGCAACGAACAACCGCATGTACGGGTTTTTCGCCAGAGCGGATCGCAGGGCCGCGCTGGTATCCGCGTAGCCCATATCCTCCACATACTTCCACGGCGATTTGATACCACCACCCAGAATGTAGTACGTGGCATCTGTGACGTACCCGAGCTCCCCGCGGACGTATGCGTTGAACATGGCCGTGTAGGGTGGCCGGATCGCGGCGAGGCTCGGGTCATACTCTGGCTCCTGCGTGACGTGCGTCTCGTCCATGCCCCGGAACCGGCTGTCCAGACGCCCGACCGTGCGCTTCTCGGCGCGCAGGAGCTCCTTACAGAAATGCGGCACCGTGACTCGCAAATGGCAGTTGTCGATGAAAGCCGCACTCAGGCCGGTGTAGCGCGCCAGCATCTCTACTGCACTGGCGCGTTGCTGCGCACCGAGCGTGTCGCCCTGTATCAGGATCCGGTTGTATTCCGTTACGGCCCAGTGTTCTACTTCTTCCAGCGTACGGGGTAAATCCTGCAGCAGTGCGTCCGGCAGTTTGCGATGGTACCAGGCGGTAGCGGTGTAGGAGGGCAGAAACAGCATGTAAGGCAGGTCATTGCCCGGGGCGAAGTGCGCCGTCTGGAAGTTCAGAATGGCTGAGACCAGCACAATACCGTTGAGCGCGATGCCCCTCTCAATCAACTCGCCAGCGAGTCCGGCAGCGCGCGTGGTACCGTAGCTCTCGCCAACCAGAAAGAGTGGCGAGGTCCATCGCTGGTAGCGCGTCAGATACATCCGGATGAACTCAGCAACGGACTCGATGTCGCCCTGGAGGTTCCAGAACTTCTTTCCCGCTTCCTCGTTCACCGGCCGGCTGAAACCGGTGCCCACCGGATCGATGAACACCAGATCGGTATGTTCCAGCCACGTGGCCTCGTTGGGCACCAGTTGATAGGGGGGCGGGGGCAGTCCACCATCGTCCAGCATCCGCACACGCTTCGGGCCCAGTGCGCCCAGATGCAACCAGACCGAAGAAGATCCGGGGCCTCCGTTAAAAGAGAACATCACGGGTCGTTGTGCTGGAGGTCCCGCGTCCTGCAGGGTGTATGCCATGAAAAAGATATCGGCTTCCTTTTCTCCCCGGTCATCACACAACGGCATCAAGCCGGTCGTGACGGTGTAGGAGAGAGTTCGGCCACCAATCGTGATCTCATGTGCTGTGACGATCGGTGCCTCTTCCTTTGCCGGGCGTGCAACGCGCGCCTCACCACCCCCGGAGTGATCTGCGTAGATCAGTACAGACATTGCCGTCAGGTATCTCCTCCCACTCCTTGCAACCGGGCCCCGCGCACTTCTCTGGCAGTCTGCAAGGGAGACCCGGCAGATTGTAGAGCGTTCGCGCGTTCCACGCCCCTCTGCAGGTTCTCGCCGCACAGAAGCTCAGATGACCTCCAGCGCGTCCCGATCGGGCAACGGCGGGAAAGGCGCATGAGGCTCGGCCTGATACCAGTAGGCCGTCGAGGCAATATCATCCTGCAGGGGCAGATAACGCCCTCCACTTCGCCACCCGAGTGCCTGAATGGTCACCCGCAGGTCCTGCTCGAAGCGGATTGGGTCCGGGATGTGCCACCGGTACATTCCGAAGCGTTGTTGCGATCGGTAGATGCCTCCTTCCCCGGCCGAGATCACCTGAGGCAGGCCCAGATAGGGCGTGGAGTAGACACCGTACTCGCCCGGCGGGTGCTCGAAATTCCATGCACCTCCAAAGTAGTCTTCTGTGCCCGTGCTGCAGATAGTCGGGAAGTCGGTATCCCCATCGATGTAGAACTTCACCTCTCCTTCCCCCCACCAGCCACGGTTGTTGACCTGCCACGCCAGATAGGTGCCTACGTAGTGACCGTGTCCTTTCACGCCATCCAGCAGGGTATGCACCTGCTTGTAGGGCAGCGGATTGGAGCGCCGGAATTGCGCGTGCAGGTAGGCGCAGTCGTCCGGAACATCGGTTAGCGCGTACGTGATCTGGTAGTAGTAGCCCCGGCACTCCTCATCGGTCAGGTTCTCCAGAGTGACCCGGGCTTTCTGACGGAAAGGCATCTCCCAGTACGCGTTGAACCCGCCTGCCGGGTTGACCACAATGGGCAGGGAGGCAACGTTGCACCGCTGACACCAGCCGTTGCAGAAAAAGTCGCCCAGCGGGGTCTCCACGGAAGGCGTTGCCTCCTCATCCCAGTACATGCGCAGCACCAGTCGGCGCCACCAGTCGGGATGCACCGTGTTCCAGAAATGCTGGATGGCCCCGGGACCTTCAATCTCTGCCAGCGTGACGACCTGCCGGGGCGCAATGTTGATGGACGGGGAGATCTTCCACCCTTGCCCCAGCTCACGGGCTGCATGGGCACCGGTCCCCTCCGTCGCCATAGCCGCCCTGCCCTTCTCCCCGGTGAAATTTTCTGCGCTGATGGAGCGCGTCTTCGCGCGTGAGAGCCGTGAGATGTTGTGCAAACCCATGCCCAGACCGTTGAAATCGCTCACCGTTCCTGATAGCTCCCCTGAGAACTGATGTATGCCTGCCCCGGATGTGATGGGCCTGCTACAGGCCCATTCCGCACAGGCCACGGGAAATCCTCTGTACCCGGATCACATCGGAGTGGACGCCCGACGTAATCGATCATGAATTGCTGCCCACGCGTCCCCTTCCGGGGGGTCTTCCACTATAATTCGGTCCACATCGAGTGCGTCCAGTGTGTGGAGTGCTGCGTAGAGCTGTGCGGCGTACCCGGACGGTTCTGAGGGCATCACAAGGCGGATGACCCCGTCTCCTTCATCGGGTGCGTCCTCGAAGCAGAGCCAGCCGACCTTCTCCCCGCGCGTGCGTAACGCGTGCACACGTTGCCAGCTGCTGGCCACCACTTCCAGCGGGACGCGGGGCGCATAGTGGCGGGGTAACATGCCGGGTGAGGGCAGCGCTCTGTGCGCTCCTATCCGATCGCCAGCGTCGCGCGGCTGCACGGTCCCGACC
>JANWZQ010000073.1 GCA_025054835.1 Chthonomonadaceae bacterium | reverse complement strand
GGATCTGTACAATCCGGATGAGTGGGCTCAGGTGGCGAAAGATGCAGGGATGAAGTACTTCGTTGTGACCACGAAGCACCACGAGGGGTTCTGTCTCTGGGACTCGCAGCTGACGGACTACAAGGCGACCAATACGCCGGCCGGGCGTGATCTGATCCGTCCCATGGTGGAAGCGTTCCGCAAGCAGGGGCTGCGTGTCGGGTTCTATTACTCGTTGATTGACTGGCACCATCCGGACTTTGTGATCGATGATATGCATCCTCTACGCGGGCATCCGGATCGTGAGGCGTTGAATGCGGGCCGCGATCCGAAGCGATACATTGCGTACCTGCATGGTCAGGTGCGGGAACTTCTGACGCAGTACGGCCGGATCGATACGTTTTTCTTCGATTTCAGTTATCCCTCTCGTCCGGGGTGGTTGAATGAGAGGGGAGAGCCGTTTGTCGGGAAAGGACGCGCGGACTGGGACAGTATGGGGTTGATCCGGCTCGTTCGGGAGTTGATGCCGGATGTGGTGGTCAACGATCGATTGGATCTGGATGATCTACCGGAGGGATGGGATTACAGAACCCCGGAGCAGTATCTACCGGCCGGATGGGTACGGGTGAACGGGCAACCAGTGGTCTGGGAGACCTGTCAGACGTTTTCCGGTTCCTGGGGGTACCATCGCGATGAGGAGTCCTGGAAGAGTGTGGAGCAGCTGGTGCAGATGCTGATCGATGTGGTCAGTAAGGGAGGAAATCTGTTGCTGAATGTCGGTCCGACCGGGCGGGGCGAGTTCGATGCGCGGGCTCTGGATCGGTTATCCGGTATTGGGCAGTGGATGAAACGCCACAGTCGCTCCATTTACGGGTGTACAGCAGCTCCTGAGGCGTTTCCGACCCCGCAGGACTGCCGTTTGACCTATCATCCAGAGCGGAAGCGGCTCTACGTGCATGTTTTTTGCTGGCCGTTTCAGCACCTGCATTTGCCGGGCTTTGCGGGCAAAGTGGAGTATGCCCAGTTGCTGCATGATGCATCGGAGGTCGGCCTGACCGAGCACACGGGGACGGCCGTGCACGGGCATATGACCGAGGCACTCCCGCCCGACACGTTGACGTTGACATTGCCGGTCAAGAAGCCGGATACGGTCGTTCCTGTTATCGAGCTCTTCCTGAAGTAGATCCGGGGCAGATTGTACTGTAAGGAGGGTTGTAGTTACGAGGGCTTCCTCCGTCGATTTCCACGAAGAGGAAGCCCCTAGGATTTGCGCTGTTGAAAGACGTGACTTGCGCTACGCGGCGAGCCCGGCGGCGGCGCAGCATTTCCGGTACATTCGGGCACGGCCTGTTGGGGTCAGAACCCGTACGATGTCGGGCTTGTTGCCACAGTAGCGGCATTTGACTTCCATAGCCTTCAGAGCCGCGCGCGCGGTGACGTTGGTTTTGGACGTATCTTTCTTTGCCATTACAGCCTCCCGGTCCAGTAACTGTGCGTTCAAGGCCTTTCACATTATACCATGGTTGTGTGCCCCTGTGGAAGTGCTGCGCCAGGGAGATCGACAAAGAGCTATGGGCGTGACAGGAACAGGAAAAGGAGGATCATCAGTACGGCAAGCAGAAGCACGACCAGAACCGGCCCCCACGTTGCCAGTAGCCGGGGGGACGGGGGTGTTTGCTGGCGTCCCGATGGGGATGCCCGTGCAAGCTCGTGGATCCGGGATGGATCCAGTACGCGTGTGGGAGTGCTGGTGGGCGCAACGACTTCGGTCGCAGGGCGTGTGACCGGGGCGCCCAGTACCCGTCCGCATTGCCAGCAGGTGTCGTCTTCGGTGGCGTCCTGGTTCCCTGCGCCACAGTGAGGGCATTTGACTCGTGGCATGCTATCCTCTCATTGCGGTACGCGGCGCGCTTTCTCGTTGACAACGGGAGAGGGCGCAGGTAGAATGTCGCCCGGTGGTAGCCATTTCACGGCAAGGAGCAACGTGTTGACGATGGCAGAAGCGATCCCTTCTCCGCGGATTCTGATGGGGCCTGGTCCCAGCAGTGTGTCACCACGCGTGCTGGCAGCAGTGGGGCGTGCCCCTGTGGGCTATCTGGATCCTGAACTATTTGAACTGCTGGACGCGCTGCGCGCCGATCTGCGTACATTGTTCGGCACGTCCAACGACTTCACCTTCCCCCTGACCGGGACCGGTATGGCTGCCATGGAGTGCTGTCTGTGCAATCTGGTGGAGCCCGGGGACAACGTTGTGGTCGGGGTGCAGGGATTCTTCGGCGGGAGAATGGTGGAGATCTGCCGGCGTCTCGGGGCGACAGTCACCACAGTCTGTGCCGAGTGGGGGAGGGTACTGGAGGCGGAGGCGTTTGCAGAGGCACTACAACAGGTCGGAAAGGTCAAGCTAGTCGCATGTGTCCATGCGGAGACGTCAACCGGAGTCTGTCAGCCTCTGGATGCGATTGCCCAACTGGCGCATGCGCATGATGCATTGTTTCTGGTGGATATGGTGACCTCTCTGGGCGGAATGGCTGTCAACGTGGACGCCTGTGGGGTCGATGTAGCCTACTCCGGCACGCAGAAGTGTCTCGGGGCACCTCCGGGACTGGCACCGGTGACTGTCTCGGAGCGTGCATGGCAGGTGGCAAGCGCACGTCATTCGCCGGTGTCTGTATGGTACTTCGACTGGCAATTGCTGCGCGGTTATTACGATGCACCTCATACGTACCACCACACGGTACCGGTGAACCTGTTGTTCGGGCTCCAGGAGGCTTTATGTGAGATCCTTGAGGAAGGGCTTGCGGTCCGGTTTGAACGGCACCAACGTGTGAGTGATGCGTTGATAGCCGGTTTGCAGGCGATGGAGGTCTTTCCGTTTGCGCAGGAGGGGTATCGTTTGCCGACACTCAACGCCGTGCGTGTGCCAGAGCATATCCGTGATGAGGTGGCTGTTCGTCGGCGCCTGCTGCAGGAGTTTGGTATAGAGATAGGCGGAGGGCTGGGTGAACTCAGAGGAAAGATCTGGCGTATCGGAACCATGGGGGCTTCTGCGACGCACCGGAACGTGGTCTTGCTGTTGTCCGCCTTGCAATCTGTGATGAGGACCTCGTCTTGAAGTAGCAGCGCAGGATAGAACAGGAGTGGCGTGCCGATGGGGCTTTTTTCGGAAGAGTCGCGTGAGCAAAGTGAGGTTGTGAGCGCGCCGGAGCGTATGCGGTTGACGCGCGAGCGTGGTACCCGCAGACTGCTCATGCTTTTTGCTGCGTTGCTTCTCGTCTGGTTCGTGTACGGGAAGATCAAGGATCACATCCTTTTGAGCAAGGTGTGGCCTCCTCTGGTTCCGGATGAGCAGGGGTTGACTGTGGTTGGGACACTCGACTCGCGTGGCTCCTACGAGCGTAATCTGTTCATCGTGATACAGTCCAACAAACAGTCTCGAGTCGCGCTGACCAATTTTGGCTGGCAGTCGATCTTCACTGGCACGCAGGGGGAACTATTTGACGAGCGTGTCGGGAGTATTATCAAGAGCGCGATCCAGGTCGATAGCCTCACCGGTTATGCGATGCTGGAGCCGTTTGTCAAAGCACAGGTAGATCGCCTCATGGACCCGCGACGAGTTGTTCCGGTTACCCGTGATACTGTTGTGGTGATTCGCGAGGAGCGCAACGGAGTTCTCCGGAAGAGGGAGGCCCGGCTTGGTGCGTTGCTGGACAGGTTTCAGGATCGGAGGGAGGTTGCCCGGGAGGTTCCTGAGGACGGGGGGGGAAGCGCTTCCGGGCGAGAAGTCGAGGAGAGGATCAACATTCCGGGAGAAAATCTGATCCATATCTGTCCTGTGGTGCTGACCGGGAGGCACTTTTCCGCGGCATACGTTGAGGAGCATCCGCCGAATCTTCTACAGGGGAAGACGTACACGGTGCATCTGTCGTTGACCCCGGAAGGGCGCTCGCGTTTCTATCAGTGGTCCCGGGATCATACAAACGAGAGCCTGGTTTTCGTCTACAGAGGGCGCGTGTTGACTGCGGGGCGTATCCGACAGACGCTGGATGTAAACTCCTGGCAGATCGGTCCTCTGCGCGATGGGGATGCAGCCCGGGAGCTGGTTGATGCGGTGAATCGTCGCGTGGGGGTGTGATGTGGTACTGCCGGGGGAGTGGGGCGCGGCGCGGCGCGCTTTTTTTGAGGATTTCCGTACGGAAATCCTCAAAAAAAGCGTAAGAATTGTGTTTTAATTTTACATTATCGGACGGTGCTGCGGGCTTTCTTCCCTGGCCGAGGGGGAGCGGAGGGGGCGAATTGGTCG
>JANWZQ010000057.1 GCA_025054835.1 Chthonomonadaceae bacterium | reverse complement strand
CGTTTCACGTGAAACGCTCACGGGAAACGCCCCCCGCGCATTTTCTGCCCCGATCTCCCGTTCATGACGGGGGTTGCGCAGCTATTCGGCGTGGCGCCAGAGACGTCCTGCCCATTCCTGATGAGATAGCATCGGGAAGTAAGAGGAGAGGGTGGGGCCCATGCCGAAATTCCCGTACGGCACCATCACTGGGAGGCGCGGATCGGTTGGAGAACCCTTCGGACGTGCTGGATGGACATGTGATCCTCTGCGGGATGGGGCATGTTGGATACCGCATTGCCGAGATACTGCACATGCTCCGCATTCCCTTTGCGGTCGTCACACGCGAGATCCGCCCGGAATGGAGCGACTGGGTCCATCAGCATGCAGCCCGGTTGATTTTCGGGGATGCGCGGTCCGAGACGCATCTGCGTGCGGCCGGTATCGCGACGGCCCGCGCCCTGTGCATTGTGACCGATAACGATCTGGTGAACACGGAGATCGCGCTGGACGTTCAGCGATGCCGGCCGGACATTGCGATGATCGTGCGGATCTTCGACCTGTATCTGGCAGAACGGATCAGCCTGTTCGCCAATATCCGGAATGTGATCAGCCCGGCGATGCTGACGGCCCCGGTGTTTGTGGCCGCGGCTCTGGGCAACGAGTGCCTGCGGGTCTTTGAGATCGACGGGTGTACGGTACACGTGCTGCGCCTGACAGTGCGTGCCGATCAGATCCTGCCCGGTGAGACGGCGCGACAGTTCTGCGCCCGGCACAACCTGCTCCTGCTGGCGCACCTGCGCACGCAGCACAACGCGCGCCAGCCGGAAAGTGCCACGCGTTCCCCGGACTGTCCGCTGCACCCCGACGAGGAGTTGATTGTGGCCGGCGCAGGAGCCGCGGTGGAACGGCTGATGCGCCGCCACCGCACGTCCCGGAGGCGGCGGAGACGGCGCGCCGGAACGCGTGCGGTGCGCTTCCCGCACGCGGTGCGGGCTCTGCTCACGGTGCGCGACATGTGGCGGCAGGCTCCCCCCGTCCTGCAGCAGGCCTTTCTGAGCCTGCTAACGTTCATTCTGGTTAGCTCTGCGGTGATCCGCTTCGCGCTGCCGGGAAATCTTTCCTGGATCGATGCATTCTATTTCGTGATCACTGTCATCACCACGGTGGGCTTCGGGGACTACCATTTCCGCGACGCGCCCGCATGGCTCAAGCTCTACGGCACGGGGATGATGGTCTCCGGGGCCCTGCTGGTAGCCGTGCTGTATGGTATTGTGACGGACTACATTGTGTCGCTACGTGTGGAGCAGACGCTGGGCCGTCGTTCCTCGCATGAGACGGATCACGTGGTGGTGATTGGCCTCGGAGATGTGGGCAGTCGTGTGGCCGAGATGCTGCACCGGATGCGTGTTCCGGTCGTGGCCATTGAGCGCGCGCCGGAGCAGGAGGCTTTGCCCGCTCTGCAGGACCTGATCCACGTGATTGTGGCCGATGCGAACCGGGAGAGCGCGTTGCTGCAGGCCAACGTCCCCATGGCGCGCGCGGTGGTGATCACCACCTCTTCGGACCTCGATAGCCTGCGGCTGGCGCACCTGGCGGGCTCTCTGAACCCGGATGCACGGCTGATTGTCCGGTTGTACGACTCGCGTCTGGCGCAGAAGCTGGGCGCCGCGATTGGACTGGACGCCATTGTGAACGCCGCAGCGACCGCTGCCCCGACTTTTGTGGCCTGCGCTCTCCAGACGGGCGTGGAGCAGGGCTTCCTGCTGGAGGAACGGCTCCTGCTGCTGCGCTGGCTCTCGCGCGATGAGGTGGAGGCGCGCGGTCTGGTCGGCAGAACGGTGCAGGAGATACGCTCTGAGGGATACATGGCGGTATTGAAGAACTACCGGGCGGGCGAGCACCGTCTGACCGAGCCCGTAACCCCGGAGGATGTGATCGAACGCGGGGAGGCGTTGCTGGTGCTGGAGGAGTACGACGCGGAGCGAGACGTGTGTCACTCCCCCTCCACCGTGGCTCTGTGCCGGGAAGATACGTCCACCGCCATGACGTGATCCCGGGTATCGCCCCATGGGGAGAGGGAGTCGCGATGATACTGGCTCTGGATCAGGGCACAACCAGTTCGCGGGCCATTCTGTTCGACGTCACGGGCGCGGTGCGTGGCATCGAGCAGCAGGAATTTCCGCAGCACTATCCGCAGGCCGGGTGGGTCGAGCATGACCCGGAGGACCTGTGGTTCAGCCAGCTGAATGTGGCCGCGCGGGTGTTGCACGCGGCAGGGGTGCGGCCGCAGGAAGTCCGGGCGATTGGCATTGCCAATCAGCGGGAGACCGTTGTGCTGTGGGAGCGGGCGACCGGCCGGCCGGTCGCCCCGGCGATTGTGTGGCAGGATCGGCGCACCACCACGCTCTGTGAAGAGCTGCGCGCGCAGGGATTGGAGCCGCTGTTCCGGGAGCGCACGGGTCTTCCGCTGGATCCTTACTTTTCGGCCCCGAAGGTGCGCTGGTTGCTGGATCACGTGCCGGGTCTGCGCGCACGCGCCGAGCGTGGCGAGATCGCCTTCGGCACGGTGGATACGTTTCTGCTGTGGCGGCTCACAGGCGGCGCAGTGCACGCCACGGATGTTTCCAACGCGGCGCGCACGCTCCTGTTCGATCTGCATCGGCGGGCGTGGTCGGAGGAGTTGATCGCTCTGATGCAGATCCCTCCGGCCATGCTGCCTGCGGTGCGCCCCAGCAGCACGCTCTACGGCGAGACCGTCTCCGATCTCTTCGGGGCGCCTATTCCGATTGGCAGCCTTGTGGGAGATCAGCAGGCGGCGACGTTCGGGCAGGCCTGTCATGCGCCGGGCATGGTGAAGAACACCTATGGCACCGGTTGCTTTTTACTGATGAACACGGGGGCGAGGCCGCAGCGTTCCCGGCATGGATTGCTGACCACCGTTGGCTGGCAGGTACAGGATGCGGTGACCTACGCCCTGGAAGGCAGCGTGTTTGTGGCCGGGGCAGCCGTGCAGTGGTTGCGCGACGAACTGCAGGTGATCCGCACGGCGGCTGAGATTGAGGCGCTGGCGGCGTCTGTGCCGGATAGCGCGGGTGTGTACTTCGTGCCGGCTTTTGCCGGGCTTGGCGCGCCCTACTGGGATCCCTGCGCCCGCGGAACGGTTCTTGGCCTGACACGTGGCGCCGGGCGGGCTCATCTGGCCCGCGCCGTGCTGGAGGCGGTGTGCTTCCAGACGGGTGATGTGCTGGACGCGATGCAGGCGGACTACGGGCAACCGTTGACGGCGCTGCGCGTGGACGGGGGTATGACTGTGAACAACACGTTGTTGCAGATGCAGGCGGACCTGCTCGGCATTCCGGTGACGCGTCCGGCCATCACGGAGACAACGGCGCTGGGGGCGGCGTACCTGGCCGGTCTCGCAGTGGGCCTCTGGCAGGATGTGGAGCAGATCGGGGCGCAGTGGCAGGTAGATCGGGTGTTCACCCCGCAGATCTCCGGGGACGAGCGCCTGAGCCGGAGGGATGCATGGCATCGTGCGGTGGAGCGTGCGCGGAACTGGTCCTGCGCGTGATGCGGGGCGCTATGGTTGCTCCAGAGCCTGCCGGGTCACGCGATGCCGGTAGGCGAACATCTGCTGGATGTCCCGTCGCACGAACAGGTGGTCGATCGCTTTTCCGAGCCAGCCCAGCGGCATCTCGTAGGTCACGCGATCGGTCAGGAGGGTGTACTGCTCGTTGAGCGGGGTGAAGCGGTGCTGATGCTGCCAGTAGCGGAAGGGTCCCCTACCGGGCACCTGTTCGTCGGTGAAGCCTGCTGGCGGATTATATTCTACGATGCGGGCGTCCCAGTGAATGGGCACCAGTCCCCAGCGGCGGATGCGCAATCGGTAGACGACTCCGGCGCGCATGGGCTCCGGAGGGTCTGCGAGCCGGATCTGCGTTCCCGGGGGGGCGAGGCGGAACAGGGTCTCGATAGTGTTGTGAAAGTCCCAGACGGCCTGCAGTGGCGCCCGGATCTCGGTCTGGAATTCCAGGGTGGGCATCTGTGGTGCTCTACTGTGTGGTGCGCGCGGGCGCGGATGCCGGGATCGGTCATGCTGCTCCTGTGGCGGTGCCGCACGCATCGGGCTCTGTCCCGTACTACGTACGAACCGGGCCTTCCTGCGCCGGTATGCAGGAAGGCCTGGAGTAGCAATCCCGGCCAACCGGGAGCGGGCTGATGGGGGATCGCGGTGTTCGGATGAGAGCGGGGCCGTTCGTTCGGTGTGGCACGTGCCCGCAAGGGCTTCAGGGGGAGCTGACGGCCAGATCGTAGATGGGAATGAGTGCGATCTCGTCCGGAGTGCGATCCGAGTTCAGAGCTGCCATGAGCTGGCGCGTTGTGATCAGGGAGAATTGCGCCTCACCGCAGCGTTGACAGACGTCGGCAGGTACGTTGCGCACGACTGCGAAGCCAAATTGCGCGCGCCGCAGGGTCAGGGTGATACGTTGAGGCGCGCATTCGCCGCCGCATAGCGGGCAGGGAGGCCTTGCTTCGCAGACAGTCGCCTGTGAGCTATCCATGAACGGCCTTCTCTCCTTTCAGAGGTTACGGCTATTATCCCCTTTTCTGAAGGGGTGTGCTACCGCATCTTTACCAAATCAACAAAGTTGTCTTTAAAACCCGTACTTCTACGTGTGTAGATGGCGCGTTGCCGGGATAATCGCGAGGTGTCTGCTATGCTGCATGCCAGACTGGCGTTGTCTGCCGCGCTGTCCGGGCTCGAGGGTTGTACGGAGTTGATGAAATCGAATATAATGGCTTGAGAGACAATTCGACCGGTTGCGGGCCCTGCGCCTCCGGCACGGTGATGGTCCGACCACGCTACCCGATGTGCTGCGCAGGGGAAGTGTTTTCCCGCAGGGCGCACAGATGAGGAGAAGACGATGATTGTTCCGACCCGCGTGCTTTTTGAGCACGCCTATGGCAAGTACGCCCTGGGCGCGTACAACATCAACAATCTGGAGCAGGCGATGGGTCTGTTCCGCGGCAACATGGAGTCGCAGGCACCGTTTATCATTCAGATCAGCAAGGGGGCCCGCGCCTATACGGATAAGCGGATGCTGGAGGCGATCATCCGTACGGCGGATCAGATCTGGCCCGACGCCCTGTTTGCGGTGCATCTGGATCATGGAGATGAGCAGACCTGCTACGAGTGTATTGAGAGCGGCTTCTATTCCTCGGTGATGATCGATGCCTCGCATCATCCTTTTGAGGAGAATGTGGCGATCACCAGGCGCGTGGTGCAGGCGGCGCATGCCCGGGGGATTTCGGTGGAGGCGGAGCTGGGCATGCTGGGTGGCGTTGAGGAAGACATTAAAGTGGATGAGAAGAATGCCTTCCTGACGGACCCGGATGAGGCCAAGTTGTTCGTGGAGCTGACCGGTTGCGACAGTCTGGCCTGCGCGATTGGCACGAGCCACGGCGCCTACAAGTTCAGTGGTTCTCAGGGGATCCATTTCGAGCGCGTTGCCGAGATCCAGAAGCGATTGCCGGGCTTCCCGCTGGTGATGCATGGTTCCTCTTCGGTGCCACAGGAGGAGGTAGAGCGGATCAATGCGGCCGGTGGTCAGCTGAAGGGGACCAAGGGGGTGGATCCGAGCCACTATCTGCCGGCGGCGAAGCTTGGCGTGTGCAAGGTGAACATCGATACGGACGGGCGGCTGGTCTGGACACGCGTGCACCGGGAGTACTTCCGCGATCATCCATCGGAGTTTGATCTGCGCGGCCCCGGTAAGATCTTCATGGCCGAGTATGCGAAGTTCATTGCCAGCCGGAATGAATTGCTTGGCTCGGCCGGTCAACTGGCTGCTGCCCGGGAGCATGCCATCAAGAAGTGAGAGAGCACTGCGGCACGGGCCACGCGGGGCTGGTGCCGCAGTGCGCGTGTGTGTGCCTGCAGGGGGAGGTTCTCTCCCCCTGTTCTGTTTCATGCTAATCGAACCGGCAATCCAGTTTCAGCGCTTCCTTCAGGCGTTCCATGTACTCTATTCTGGAGATTTCGATGGCGCCCATGGTGGCCAGATGCGGTGAGAGATACTGTGTGTCCAGCAGGACGAAGCCGCGTTCTTTCAGCCGTTGTACCAGCATGGCCAGCGCCACCTTGGAGGCGTTGGTTTCGTAGTGGAACATGCTTTCGGCCATGAACGCGCCGCCGAGCGCGACCCCGTAGGTTCCGCCAACCAGACGGCCCTCACGCCAGCACTCCACGCTGTGGGCTTTGCCCAGCCGGTGCATTGCTGTGTAGATCCGGACGAACCGCTCGGTGATCCAGGTTTTCGGGCGGTCTGCGCATCCGCGCATCACGCCTTCAAAGTCCTGGTTGTAAGTCACCTGGAATATGCCGCGGCGCAGGGTCTTTGCCAGCGAGCGCGAGATGTGGAATCCGTCCAGCGGGATGATGCCGCGCTCGTACGGTTCTTGCCAGAGGATGATGCCGCGATGCTCCACAGGGAACATGCCCCGGCGGTATGCGATTTCGATGATTTCCGGTGACAGGTCCTCGTAGCGGACTGACATGGGTCATGTACCTCCCTGTTATGCTGGAATGGCGCCGGTGCAGAGTCTCCTGTGCTGTTTTTCAAGCGTCGTGCTGTGTGTAATGCTTCTGCACTCGCGCCGGTTCTCGTACTGAACATACTGTGACCTGAGGGTAGATCCGGAAAGGGTTCTCTGTGTTCCGAGCAGGGGCAAAAAAATCCCGGCCATGTTGACTTTTACGGGCGCATGGAGTAGAATATCCCGGTTCGTACGGGAGCCCGCACGGTTCCATGACGAACCGGGACAGATCCAGACGCTCAAGGAGGCGGCCACAGGAGGCATTCATCCTCAGGTGAGGCACCCGTACCTGCACGGTCTCAGGTCCACCCGGAATGCGAGCGCCCCTCCTTTCTGTGAGCGGGCTTTTTTACTGTGTTGCCGCTTTTTTCAGACAGAAAGTGCCTGCCTCCCCACCCCGCATGGGCGTTTGCCGGAGGTCAGGCCGGGGTAAACGTACCAGATGCCGACGATCAATCAACTGGTCCGCAAGGGACGCAAGCGTGTCATCAAGAAGACCAAGGCTCCTGCGCTCAAGGGGAATCCGCAGAAGCGGGGCGTGTGCCTGGTTGTCCGTACAGTCTCGCCGAAGAAGCCCAATTCTGCGTTGCGCAAGATTGCGCGCGTGCGTCTGACCAACAAGATGGAGGTGACGGCCTACATTCCGGGCATTGGTCATAATTTGCAGGAGCACTCCGTTGTGATGATCCGCGGGGGCCGTGTGAAGGACCTGCCGGGTGTGCGTTACCACATTGTACGGGGCACGCTGGATGCTGCGGGCACGAAGGACCGCAAGTCGAGCCGTTCCAAGTACGGTACCAAGAAGCCCAAGTGATGCTGCGCCGGTGCCCGTGTGGAGCTCCTGCGGGCCGGTCATGTCAGGAGTAGAGATATGCCGAGAAGAGGTCCGGTTCGCCCCAGAGCGATCCTTCCGGATCCGGTTTACAACAGTGTTCTGGTTCAACGGTTCATCAATCGCCTGATGGTGGATGGCAAAAAGAGCGTGGCGGAACGCATCTTCTACACGGCCATGCAACAGGTGGAAGCCCGGGCCAAGCGTCCGGCGATCGAGGTGTTTGATCAGGCGGTTCGCAATGTGATGCCCGTGATTGAGGTACGCCCCCGCCGGGTGGGTGGTTCGACCTATCAGGTTCCGGTGGAGGTGCGGCCGGAGCGCAAGATTTCGCTGGCGATCCGCTGGCTTATCACGAACGCACGCAAGCGTTCTGGCAGGACGATGATCGATCGCCTGGCAGGCGAGTTGCTGGATGCGGCCAATAACACCGGTGCATCGGTCAAGAAGCGTGAGGATGTGCACCGTATGGCCGATGCCAACAAGGCTTTTGCGCATTACCGGTGGTGATCTTCTGGCAATCTGGAACGGGACCGAGGGTGAGCGCACAGAACCCGCATGCGGGGCCCGGTTTTCCGGCCCCTGTGAGCAGAGAGCGCCCGGGGGATTCTGCGACACGTACAGTACTGGATACCTTCACGAGGGCACTCACCGGAGGCTAATCAAGAAATCCTATGGCACGAGAATACGCACTGGATAAAACTCGCAATATCGGTATCGCCGCGCACATCGATGCGGGGAAGACGACCTGCACCGAGCGCATTCTGTTCTACACGGGGCGCACGCATAAGATCGGTGAGGTGCATGAGGGCGCGGCTACCATGGACTGGATGGTGCAGGAGCAGGAGCGCGGCATCACCATTACCTCTGCGGCGACGACCTGTTTCTGGGGGCTTGAGGCTGACAGCTCTGGAAGCCGGAAGCGCACTCACCGGATCAATATTATCGACACGCCCGGGCACGTGGACTTCACGGTGGAAGTGGAGCGTTCCATGCGCGTGCTGGATGGGGTCGTGGCCGTGTTCTGTGCTGTGGGAGGTGTTCAGCCGCAATCGGAGACCGTGTGGCGTCAGGCCAACAAGTACCGGGTTCCTCGCATCGCGTTTGTGAACAAGATGGACCGCATGGGGGCCAACTTCTACACGGTTGTGGAGAAGATGCGCGAGCGCCTTGGCGCGAACGCGGTGCCGATCCAGCTGCCTATCGGTTCCGAGGCAGATTTTGTGGGTGTGGTGGATCTGGTGGCCATGAAGGCGGTCGTCTACAAAGACGACCTCGGGCAGAAGTATGAGGTGACGGAGATCCCTGCGGATCTGCTGGAGAAGGCCAACGAGTACCACACTGCTCTGATCGAGGCGGCTGCGGACGCGGACGATGCGCTCATGGAGAAGTATCTGGAGGGTGATGCGATCTCTGTGGAGGAGATCAAGGCGGCGCTCCGCAAGGGTACTATCTCCAGCAAGATTGTGCCTGTGCTGTGCGGTTCTGCCTACAAGAACAAGGGGATCCAACCGTTGCTGGACGCGGTGATCGAGTACCTGCCCTCGCCGGCAGATATCGAGGCCATTCCCGGTGTCAACCCGTACACCAATGCGGAGGAGACCCGGGTTCCGAGTGATGACGCGCCCTTCAGCGCGCTTGCGTTTAAAATTGCGACCGATCAGTACGGCGTGCTGACCTTTTTCCGCGTCTATTCCGGCTCTTTGAAGACGGGGCAGACGGTGTTGAACGCCACCCGTGATAAGAAGGAGCGTGTGGGGCGTATTGTCCGGATGCATGCCAATAGCCGGGAGGATGTGGACGCCGTTTACGCGGGGGACATCGCGGCCATTGTGGGTTTGAAGGATACACGCACCGGGGACACGCTCTGTGATGAGAAGGCGCCCATCCTGCTGGAGTCGATCTCGTTCCCGGAGCCGGTGATCTCCATTGCGATCGAGCCGAAGTCCAAGGCGGATCAGGACAAGCTGGGTCAGGCGCTGGCCAAGCTGGCGACCGAGGACCCGACCTTCCGTGTCACCACGGATCCGGAGACCGGTCAGACCATTCTGAGCGGTATGGGCGAGCTGCAGCTGGATATCAAGATCGATATTTTGAAGCGGCAGTACGGGATCGAGGCCAATTTCGGCGCGCCGCAGGTTGCCTATCGGGAGTCCATTCATAGCAAGGCAACGGCGCGCGTGCCCTTCAAGCGGCAGACCGGTGGCGCCGGTCAGTATGGCGACTGCGAGCTGGAGATCGAACCTCTGGAGAACGGGCAGGGCTTCGAGTTTGTGAACAAGATCGTCGGGGGCGCCATTCCCAAGGAGTACATTCCCGCGGTGGAGAAAGGTGTTCGCGAGGCGCTGGAAAGTGGCGTGGTCGCGGGCTACCCGGTGGTGGACGTCCGTGTGACAGTGGTGGACGGTTCTTACCATGAGGTAGACTCTTCAGAAATTGCTTTCAAGGTCGCGGCCAGTCAGACCACCAAGGAAGCGTTACGCAAGGCCAAGCCCTACTTGAAGGAGCCCATCATGGCGGTTGAGATCGTGACTCCAGAGAATTTCATGGGTGATGTGATCGGGGATATCAACCGGCGTCGTGGGCGTGTGGAGGGGATGGAGCCCGGCCCCGGGGGCACGCAGACGATCCGGGCTCAGGTGCCTCTGGCCGAGATGTTCGGTTATGCAACCGATCTGCGTGGCA
>JANWZQ010000018.1 GCA_025054835.1 Chthonomonadaceae bacterium | reverse complement strand
TGGTGGAACTGTTCGAAGCGCGGAAACCCAAAGGACAGGCCATCATCACCGAGGTGAGTGGCGTGGTCGCCGAAATCGAAACGCGCGGCCTCCGCAACGTCGTCATCCACACACCCGTGGATATCACCGACCGCACGCAGACCCTCGGGTCCGACGCCATCGCCGCAGAAGACATCTACGCCCCGGGCGACAATACCGGCGAACCGATCGTCCGGGCCGGCGAGCCCATCAAAGAAGCCGACCTCAACCGCCTCCGCAAAGCGGGCGTCACACAGGTCAAACTCCGCAAAGCCTATCTCGTTCCCTACCGCGGCGACCTGGAAGTGACCGTCGGGCAGCAGGTGCAACCGGGAGACCGTCTCACAGAAGGTCCGCTGGATCCGCAAAAAGTGCTGGAACTGCAGGGACCGAGTGGCGTTCAGGAATACCTGGTACGCGAAGTCCAGCAGGTCTACAAGTCCCACGGTGGCGTGGACATCAACGACAAGCACATCGAAGTGATCGTCCGTCAGATGCTCCGCAAGCGCAAGGTGCGCCACCCGGGAGACACCCGCTTCCTGCCCGGACAGATCGTGGACAAGTTCGTCTTCGAGGACGAAAACACCCGCGTGCGGAACCTGGGAGGGCAGGAAGCCACCGCCGACTGGATCCTGCTCGGCATCACCGAGGCCAGCCTGGCCACCGAGAGCTTCCTGTCCGCGGCCTCCTTCCAGAAGACCACCCGCGTCCTGACCGAAGCCGCCGTGCGCGGCAAGAAAGACGAACTGGTCGGCCTGAAGGAGAACGTCATCATCGGGCGCCTCATCCCCGCTGGCACCGGCCTGCCCTACTACCGGGGACTGGAGCTCGCTCTCCCCGACGGCACGCCCCTGAACACGGATCCCCTGAAGCGTGATGAGCGCGAGCAACTCGCCTTTCTTGAGGGCGACCTGAAAGAAGTGGGAGCACCTACTGTCCCCACGGACCCGCTCCCCATCGAGAGCCTGCAACAGATCACCCTGGAGGAAGACCGGGAAGCGCTGCAAACCGAAGCGGCGGAAGACGTGGAAACCGAGCTCACCAACCTCTTCCCGAGCGTGGGCCATAACTCCGACGTCACAGCCACCGATCTGGAAGACGTGGAAGGGGCCGACATCGAAGAGCCCGACAGCGAAGCGTAGCCCTGCACGCTTTCACCCGCATCGGAAAACCCCCTCTGGCGTGTACGGTGCCAGAGGGGGTTGCTCGTTCCACACGCCGCACACCGGCGCTCACACCCGGTACACGGGCAGCTTCCACGGCTTGCGGTATTCCCGTTGATAGGCCAGCGTGTTCTTGCCAGCACTGCCCACAATATCCATTTTCGCCTTATCCCAGCGCACCGGCGCACCGGCCAGCAACGCCGCATTGGCCAGATGACAGACAATGGTCGTCTGCGCCATGGATGCCAGATCCGAGCGCGGCTGCTGCCGTGAGCGCATGCAATCCACCCAGTTCTGCCAGTGATCCGAAACGCCGGGCACATCCTCCCGGGGCAACTCCTTCCCGTCAGCCGAGCGGACCTTCCACCCGCCACGCCAGACGGTCAGCGTTCGCCCATCCTCCGAAACGAACTCGGTGCCATGATCCGGACGCCCGGGGTAGTCCCGCCCGGTCTCCCAGTGCAACACAAAGTCCGGGTTCTTGAACCGCATGATGGCGATGTGCGTGTCGGGCGCCGTGCGCGCATCATCGGGCCACGCCAGCTTCCCCCCGTAGGCCGACACCTCCACCGGCATCACCAGATCATTGCTCCGGCTCATCGCCAGCAGGCCAATGTCCATCATGTGCACGCCCCAGTCGCCGGTCATACCGCAACCGAAGTTGAGGAACCATCGCCAGTTGCCGTGCGTGTACTCCGGAACATAGGGCACGCGCGCGGCAGGACCGATCCACATGTCGTAGTCGAAACTGGCCGGCGGCGTCGTTGCCGGGCGGCGCCCCATCCGGGCGTAATCCGTTTTCCAGGCGCGCACCAGCACGATCCGGCCCAGCTTGCCCGAACGGATGTAGTTCACCGCGCTCAGGAACTCCTGCGAGCTCCGTTGCCACGTGCCCACCTGCACGATCCGCCCGAACCGGCGCGCCGCCGCCACCATGGCATTGGCCTCCACAATGTTGTGCGAGATCGGCTTCTCGCAATACACGTCCATACCGGCCTCGCAGGCATGGATCAGATTGAGAGCGTGCCAGTGGTCAGGCGTGCCGATGATCACCGCATTGATGTCCTTGTTCTCCAGCATCTTGCGGTAATCTCTGTACACCCGGGGCCGACGGCCATACTTCTCCTCCACCGCCTTGATATCGCCCGGCATGCGCGCCTCGTCCACATCGCACACCGCAGCCACCTCAATATCTGGCTTGTTCATCAACGTGCGCATGTTGAACCCGCCCATGCCTCCGCAACCGATCAACCCGAGCACGATCCGATCGTTCGGCCCCACCCTGCGGGCACGGCGCGTGCTACTGGCCTGCACGGGCAGCACAGAACCTGCAACGGCCAGGCCCGCTCCCAGCGCCATCGTCTGACACGCACTCCTCTCCAGAAAAGCACGCCGCGTCATTTCCGTTCCCATAGCCCTCTCCTTCACTGCACCTTCTTGATCACAGGATCCAGCGTCCCGGCAGGCTCCACAACCGCCTGCCCCGGCCGCAACAACTGCTGCGGGTCTCCCCCGGTGCATCCAGTGACGGGCCGGAGCAACTCCTGTGACGTCGCCACCGGCGCCGATACAGCGCGCAACAGCGCATCGCGATCGCTCTCCTGTCGCTGCCGCTCCCGTAGAACGGGCAGCACGGCGACAGCGGCAGACTGCACGCGCGGCAACATGCTCTCGCCGGCAAGCCACTCCATCAACGGGGCGGCACGCCCATCGCCCACCTTGCCCAGCGCCTCGATCAACAGCACCAGCAACTGCTCACGCCGGGTCCCCTCCACAGAGCCGGCAAACGGCGTGATATGGTACAGATGCCCCAGCGCCTTGCAGAGTCCGGGCACCGTATCGGCAGGCAATCGCCCGTAGTGCTCGGTGGTCAGCAGCGGCAACACCGCATACAACGCCGCCTCGGCGGCATCCCGCACCCGCCCGTTGCCGTCTGCCAGCGCATGGGCCAGAACCCCCACCCGCTCCGGGACACGCAGGCGCCCCAGCGCCGTGACCGCCGTAGCCCGGACGAAATTGTTGCGCGCCGCATCCAGCGCCAGCGAGAGCGGCAGCACCACCGGCAGCACGTACACGCTGCACGCCAGCCCGCCGAGGATCGCCAGCGGCACGCTCAGAAACATCCAGAACAACTGCTCGGCATCGATCAACGGCGAGGTCACAAAACAACCGAACAGAAACAGCAACAACACAGCGGTGAACCCGGCCGTTGTCAGCATGGCAGTGCGTTGCAGCGCGCGCAACGCACGACTGCCCAGACTGGTCCCGGAGGTCCGCATCCGGTTGGTGATCAGATGCGCCAGCGCATTCGCTGCCGTGGACCTCTCCGATGGCGCCAGATCCATCTGCCCCAGCGTCCACGCAGCAAACGCGCGCTCCCGCCAGCGCGTCTCCGAAACCCAGAGCCGCTCGATGATCTGAGGCGTGTCAGCATTCACCGGGATCCGATCGCCAAATGGGGGCGGCGCGTTGCGCCGCAGGAAGTCCTCCTCATGCAACCCCAGAAACACACTGAGGATCTCATCGCGCTCGGCACGCGTGATCGGGATACCGGTCGTACCTGCCGGGTGAGACGGGCCGCTATATGCCGGGTATTCCTGTGTGGGCATGGTCCTTCTGTCCTGTCATGCGGGGTGCACCGGCCGATGCAGATCCAGCGGATGCGGGTGCTCGGCCACCACCAGCGTCGGATCCTGCTGCGCCTCCTCCAGAAGCGCCCGTGAGATCTCCAGATAGCGCGTGCGCGCCGTGTTCTGAATGCGCGCCAGCCGCACCGCAGACGGCTCCGCCCGGCCACAGGTCGCAATGGCGGTACGCACACAGTCCTCCGGAGTCGGAACGATCAGCGGCAGGCGGGCGCGCAAAACCCCCCCTTCCCCGCTGGTGCGCATGTTGATGAACGTGGCCTCCCAGTCCGCTTTCTCGAGAATGCGCCGGGGCATGATGTCGGCCAGCCCCGGTGCCGTCACGTTCCCGTGCGACTCGGGCGTGACGTCCAGCACAGTGATCAAACGGATGTTCGGCCCTCCCCATTCCGCCTCCGGAATGCTGGGCATGCATCCCCGTCCGATCACATGCGTGTCCATCCCCGCCCCGCTGATGTTTTTGCCCATCTCATCAACCACCAGCACGTCCAGCTCCTGAAACGGCAACCGGGGGCAGAGTGCACGTGCGCGCGCCAGCAACGCCGCCTCCGCCTCTCTACCAATCTCTACGCCCCGCAGGGCATGGATCTCTGCCGTTTGCCCCATCTCGTTCTCTATCAGGGCCACTCCCCCCACCAGCGGCAGGTGCGCCGCCAGGTAGCGCGCAATCCGCGGCATCAACTCCCGCAACCCGTAGGCCCCGTACCGATGCACCGACTCCGCGCCCTGTCGCTTGCCCAGACCGATCACGCTCATCTTGGCGATGCCGCTCTCGATCTCACCGCGGAAATCGGTGTGCGGCTTGATCCGGTTGACCAGCAGAATAGCGTCCGCAGAGAGCGCATGGCGCTCGCAGTAGACCGGATGGTACGCGAACGGCCCCGCATCCTCGCCCTCCAGCCACCCGATCTGCTGCACCTCCATGGTCGCCCGGATCTCGGCCCCCACGCTCTCCGGGGTGATCCCGTAGTCGCGCAACAGGGCGACCTGCCCCTCCGCGGTCGCCCCTCCGTGACTGCCCATGGCCGGCACCAGAAACGGCGCGCACCCGCGCGCCCGCAACGCGGCAACCACCTCCCGCACCACGGTGACCAGATGATCCAGGCCACGACTCCCCACGCCCACGGCCACAGAAGCGCCGGACCTCAGACGCGGGTCCTCTGCCAGAACGGCCACAGCATGACGCGTCTGCTCCTGCACCTGCGTCGTGGTGAGGGCCGGCGCCCCGGAGCGTTGCTCCACCGTCCAGACTTCCGGCAGGGGCACATCGGGATAGGTGAACAGGTGTGTCGGGTAGTGGATCAGCATGCCGGCTCTTCCATCAGATCCTCTCCGCTCTGCATTTCGTCAACCGGGCGGACGTGTCCTGCCGTTGTTGGAGCGACCCGCGGCACCGGCACGTGGTGGCGCGGTAGGAGTTGCGCGCCCGGTCCATCGGGGCTCCACGCCCAGCAAATGGCGCACAAAGAAGTCCTGCATCCGGCGGCGCCCGTAGGGCGTGCCCAGCACCCCGTGCCCGACGCCGGGCATCACCAGCAGCTCGAAATCCTTGTCCGCATGGATCAGGGCATTGACCACCTGCAGGGTACTGGCCGGGTCCACATTGGTGTCCATCTCCCCGACCATCAGGAGCAAACGGCCCTGCAACTTCGGTGCCAGCGTCACGTTGGACTGCTGTGCATAGTGCGGCCCTACCGGCCACCCCATCCACTGCTCATTCCACCAGATCTTGTCCATCCGATTGTCATGGCACCCGCAGTCGGCCACACCGACCTTGTAGAAATCGCCATGTTGCAGCAGACCTCCCAGCGCGTTCTGCCCCCCCGCCGAGGTGCCGTAGATGCCCACACGCGTCAGATCCATGTACGGGTACTTCTGTGCCGCCGCGCGGATCCATCGGATCCGGTCCGGGAAGCCCGCATCCCCCAGGTTCTGCCAGCAGACATCATGAAACGCCTTGGAGCGAAAATTGGTCCCCATGCCGTCGATCTGCACCACAATGAAGCCAAGCTCCGCCATGGCCTGCAACTCCATGGTTGCCAGAAACTCTTTCGGCACAGCGGCTCCCTGCGGCCCGGCGTAGATATACTCGATCACCGGGTACTTCCGGGTCGGGTCAAAGCGTGAGGGCCGCACAATCACACCATAAATGTCGGTTCTGCCGTCACGCCCTTTCGCAACGAAACGCTCCGGGTAGCGCCATCCGGTAGCCAGCAACGCGCGGGCATCGCCACGCTCCAGCACCAGCACCCTGCCCCCGGTATCCGCCCGGCGCACCTCCGACACCGGGGGCAGGTCCACGCGGGAGTAGGTGTCCACCAGATAGCGGCCATCGGGAGAGAAGACCGCGGCGTGCGTGCCATCCCCTTCCGTCAGCACGGTCAATCCGGTGCCATCGAAATTGACCCGACAGTAGTGCACATGATAGGGATCCTGCCCGGGCCGGATCCCTCCGGCGCGAAACCAGATCTGCCGGCGCGCCTCGTCCACCCGATCCACACCGCGCACCACCCACTCCCCGCGCGTGATCTGGTTCCTGAGCGTGCCGGTTGCCAGATCATAGAGGTAGAGATGGTTCCAGCCATCCCGCTCCGACATCCAGAGAGCTTCCCGGGTTGCCCCGATCCGATACAGGTAGACCTTGTTGGTCCAGTCGATAAATGTTTTCGCCTGTTCCTCAATGAGCGGGCGCGCCGCGCCGGTAGCGGCGTCCACCTCGATCAGGCGCATCACCTGATGCCCGCGCTGGTTGTACAGGAAGGTAAAGCGCTTGCTGTCGGCATCCCATGCAAATTCCGAGAGGCTCCACGGGTTCGGGAAGAGCGCATCGGAGATCGGTACGGCACGACGCGACGCCACATCGAATAGCACCGGGCGCACCCGCGCAATCCGGTCACCCGGCTTCAGGTAGTCAATGGCGTGCAGCCGCGGCTGCACCTGATCCTTCGGAGAGGACTCGATCAGGTAGATCTTGCGCTCCTGCGCCGGCACAGTTCGCATGGCGACAAACTTTGTGGCATCGGGAGACCAGAGGATCGGCCCCTCGTAGCGGTCCTGCGCCGAACCGTCCTGCGTCAACGGAACCTCGGTGTCTGCGCGCAGGTCCCGCAGGATGAGATTGTATCCGCGTACCAGCACGCGCCACCGGCCATCGGGCGACGTATCCGCCCCGGTCCGACGCGCCGGCTGTTGCGTCAATGCCGCACTGTTCTCCGTCACATCGATCACAGCGACCGTCGGATTGTCACCGGCTTCGAAGGCGATCAACGGCCTGTTGTCCTCTCCAACGATCACCCAGACGTGCCCGGCGTAGGTGTGTTGTTCCCGGCTCTGCCCGGGAGCGAGGGTGCCATAGGACTGCCGGCGCCCCTCGGTGTCCACCCAGAAAAGCGTCACGGTCTGCGCCATGCGGTTGACGAACGTGAGATGCGTTTCTGGCCCGGTACGCCGGGAAGCCAGCGGGCGTGTGAGCGGGAGAACCCGTGCCGACACAATCGGCTCCTCCACTGGAGTGAGCGCGTACGTATCGAGCGCACACAGGAACGTGCGCGCGCCCACCTGTATTCTCAGGGCATGTTCCGGACCCCCGGGATACGCAATGGCATCGATGGGCAACCGCTCCGCAGTCACATTCCGCTGCAGCGCGCGTGACAGCGCCGCTGCCATCCGGACGTGGTCGAATGCCGGGCGCCGGACGGGAACGTCCGGGTCCACGAAGAGGAATTCCCGGCGCCCATCCGGCAGATCTCGCCGGTACCAGAACCGGCAGGTCCCGTGGATCCACTGCGGTCGTACCGGCACGCGTATCACTTTCCCGGTCATCCATTGCCGCACGGTGCGGGCCCGCTCGTAGTCGGCCTGGCTGCCCTGGGGCCACGCCTCCCCTGACAGGGCCACAACGACCAGCAGGATGCCTGCGCGCTTCCCTGCCCTTCGCATCTTCCCGTTCCTCTCCTCCCGGGCGTTTCACGTGAAACGCCCTCACCTGTTCTTCTGCCGGATCGCGCTGTCGCATGGCCTGCATGCCCCCGTCACCGTTTCACGTGAAACGCTTCTGGCTCTTGCTGCCCGTGTTGCGCTGGCATACTGCCATGACCGTTTCACGTGAAACGCCCGGTGCATGTCATCCGGAGGCAAAGGCTCCGTGGCGCGATCCCTCTTCCATAGCGGTCACCGTTTCACGTGAAACGCCCCCACACAGGGTGGCTCCGGGATTTCCGTTTCACGTGAAACGCTCTGTGCGGCGTTACCGCGGAACGCCATGCATATCCCCGAGCATACTTGCTCCCCGTTTCACGTGAAACGCCCCGGCGTGCTGCTGCAGGATGGTCCTGCAGCACCTCTTCCTGCAAGCCCGGGTTTCCGTTTCACGTGAA
>JANWZQ010000177.1 GCA_025054835.1 Chthonomonadaceae bacterium | reverse complement strand
GGGGCGTGCAGTGCAACCGGACAGGCCTGCGGTGGACAACCCGGTCGCATGGACCGCGCGTACTGAGTTCGGAGGACGCGTGTTCATGACTACCATGGGGCACCCGGAGGATTTTCAGGTGGAAGCTTTCCAGCGTCTGGTCATTAACGCAGTGCACTGGGCTCTGGGGCGGGCCGTTCCACGGAAGTGGGCGGGACCCATCGCCGTCCGGGTACCCTACCGGGGCGTGCGCGTGGCACAACCACTGTTTGATGGCCGCACCCTCGCCGGATGGGAAGGGGATACGGGCGGGATCTGGCGCGTGGAGGATGGCGCGATTGTGGGAGGCTCTCTGACCGAAACGGTGCCGCAGAACGCGTTCCTCTGCACGACCCGTGAGTACCGTGACTTCATTCTGCGTCTGGAGTTCAAGCTGACCGGTACAGAGGGATTTGTAAACGCCGGAGTACAGGTGCGCAGCAGGCGCCTGACTCAACCACCCGGCGAAGTGAGCGGGTATCAGGCAGACATCGGGGAGGGGTACTGGGGCAACCTGTACGATGAGGCCCGGCGTGATCGCGTGCTCGCTCCAGCGGATCAGGCCCGGATGCGTGCCATCGTCAGGCAGGACGATTGGAACGAGTACGTGATCCGCTGCGAGGGCCGGCGGATCCGCCTCTACCTGAACGGTCATCTCACCGTGGACTACACAGAGATGGATCCGAGCATTCCGGATACGGGGGTGATTGGCCTGCAGATCCACGGGGGCGGCAAGGCACAGGTAGCCTATCGTGCGATCACTCTCCTGGAGTTGCCCTGAAGAGCACAGCCTCTGCTACGGAGAAAAGGTTCCGGGAAAATGGAAGACCAGAACTGCACCGCGCCGCGCCCGCACGATCACCTGCGGCTCTCTGGCTACGTTGCTTACCCCACGCGTGCCAACGGGCAGAGGGTAGTCCTGTAAGGGCCACTCCACACCGGAGATGGAGACGCGTGCCTGCCCGGAAAGGGAGAGCAGCGAGACTCGCTCGCCCGGGTGAGCGTTCAGAACGACTTCGCCTGCCCGGTCTGTCTCACTGCCTACCACATGCACCACGGTCGTATCATCCACAACCTGCAACTCCACCTCCGTGTAGTAGCGCAGCAACAACGCCATATTGGCCAGTGTGAAGTCCAGACGGCCACCGGTCGCACCGATCACGGTGATGCGCGAGGCGCCCCGGCTCAGTGCGACCTGAATGGCCTTCTCGAGGTCTGCATGATCCTGATCGGGTGTGGCGATGAACTCGGCTTCTGGAAAATCCTGCTGTGCTCTCTCGAGCAGGGCCGAGTCGAAGTCCCCGCACACGATGTGGGGACATAGTTGCAGGTCGGCAGCCTGGTGCACGGCACCGTCTGTAGCGATCAGCAGGTCATGTTGCCGGGCTAATCTGTGAGCGAGCTCCCGGGAGGGAGTGTCCCCGTTAGCCAGGATCAGTACCCGGATGTTGTTCGATCCCTGCGCTTCCATGGTTGATGTGCCGGCAGTGTTGCAGGACGAAGTGGGCAACTTCTTCCTGCAACAGAGTAACCGGAGTGATCCGGCATGAGAAGAGCGGCTTCAATCACAGAGACCGTAGTAGGTTCCATAGGAGTTGCCGTTGCCCGGGGCATTCGGATCCGGATCGCCACTGCGTCCACCTGAGGGACACACAACCTGCCGGTCGAACTCCAGATTGCTGACGGTGAATTTCGCATGACCGTCAGCAAAAACAACGCCTCCTCCACGTACGTGCCACTGCCGGTACCATGTCGGCAGGTAGCCGTACCTCTCCATGGTGCCGAACCAGGGCATCATCTCATCCCGCATGATACGTGTTTCCGCAGGCGCAACGAAGCTCGCATCGGTCACCGGGCGTGACTCGGTAAACAGGAAGTTGTTCTGGCTGGACTCGTTGGCGACAATACTGAAACTGCCACTGCTGAAACGGTAGCTGGATCCGTAGCACGCGTGATAGCTATTACGCCCGGGGCAACCATAGTCCGGGTCTGCCACACCCGGTCCTCCCACATCGTTGGGGCATCGGAAGATGCCCTGATTTTTGATGTAGGGGAAGATGAGCAACTCCACGCCCTTGTGCGGGGGATCACCGGCCCATGCGCGGGCTCCGGTGATAGGGTCGCGCGTGTTGTAGGCGTAGAAGATGGGGAACGTTTCGTCGTAGTCCTGCACGTACATGCGCACGCCCATACCGATCTGGCGCACGTTGGAGGTGCAGGTAGCCTGCCGGGCCTGTTCGCGCGCCTGGGCAAAGACCGGGAAGAGGATCGCCGCCAGAATGGCGATGATCGCGATCACGACAAGCAGTTCAATGAGCGTGAACGCTCTGCAACGCGGTTGTGCTGCGCACTTCATAGGAAAACCATCCTTTCCGTTGGGATTGGCTCGGGAAGGGACGGTGTCGCTCGTAGCAGAGCATACGGCGCTGGTCGTCAATCAAAAACGCCGTTACTCCGAAACGAGCGGGAGCAACGGCAGTCACTGTCTTCTGTCAGGAACCGGCTGGCCATCTCTGTCCCGCGCCGGTTGCCCGGCGTTCTGTGCGGAAACAGGTACGGCCGCGGCGCGGACAGAATGTGTCACGTATCTGTCGCCTCCCTCCGTCGGCATTACCCGAATCAGGTTCACAGGGTTGAGCGAAAACGCTCTCTCAGCGAATTGCACCCCTGGCGATCACTATCGATCTTCTGTTGTCGTGCTCATTATACCCGGTTCTATGTATCTGTGGCAAGGGGTTCTGATTTGCATGCGACGCACAGGATCGAGACACCGAACGGGAAGTTCAGGCGGCGCGCAAGCGCGTTCTCCGCGGTGACAATCCAGGTGAGCGCGGCGTTCACTGGTTCCGGGAAGCAGGGCATGGCAGCTTGCGGAGGAATGCGGGGCGTTTTTCTGGCTAGCAGGCGGCGTTGCAGGGCTACAACAGGATAGAGAAGCGTCATGGTGTGCGAGAGCTTCTGGATCTGGAAACCCGCGCTGATAAAACGTTCACCGAGTTCTCTACGGACGTAGCGTCGGTGATGCATCAGAGCAATGTCGTGCTCGCTCCACAGGTGCGGGTAAGCCGGAACCAGAGCGCACACCATCCCATCGGGCTTCAGAACGCGGTGGAACTCACAGAGCGCAGCACGATCGTCAGGAAGGTGTTCCAGAAGGTCCAGCGCGATGATCGCATCAAAAGTCGCGGCACGAAAGGGCAGGCGCATGGCATCTGCGCCTACGAGATGCTTCAGACCACGCTGTGCGGAGAACTGCAGGGCGAGGTGTGAGAAGTCAGCAGATACAACTTTTCCCCACTGGCTCAGGTAGCAGGACATCGCTCCGGTACCGCAACCGACGTCGAGGAGCAGGCGCTGGTCGCAAGAAGCCCGGGGGATACCGTAGTGTTGCCTCAGGATTGCCTGAATGAGGCGATGACGCGCCACGAACCACCAGTAGGTGTCCTCGAGGCGGTACATGCGCTCGTACTCGGCGACGTTCATCGCAAGGGCAGTTCTATGGGAGTGGTGATCGCAGCGTAGTGCGTGCTCCGAATGCGAAACAGGGTTCGAAGCATGCGCAGGGCGTCCCGGAAGAAGCGGACCTTGGAGCCCTCCTGATGTGCCCAGCGCACGGGCACCTCTGCGACTCGATAAGCGAAGAGGCGGAGTGCCAGATAGAGCACCTCGACGTCGAAGGCAAAGTGTTCGACCTGGCATCGAGAGAAGATGTTCTGTGCAGCCTCGCGTGTGAACAGCTTGAACCCACACTGCGTGTCCCGGATGCCCGGCACAGCAATCAACTGCACCAGCCGGTTGAAAAGCTTACCTCCCATTTCCCGGAAAAGAGACTGTCGGCGCACCAGTTCCGAGCCATGCACATCCCGGGAGCCGATGGCGATGTCGTAGCCCGCGTCCAGCTGGGCCATCAGTTTTTCGATCTCCTCAATGGGAGTGGCCAGGTCGGCATCGGAGAAGAGCAGGCGCGTGCCATGCCCGTGCAGGATCCCGTAACGTACCGCGTATCCTTTGCCCCGGTTGGGCGCGTAGGAGAGCAGCCGGACCTCTCTGCGACAGGCCGCTACAGCCTCCACAACCTGCGCGGTGCGGTCCGTGCTGCCGTCGTTCACAACCAGGATCTCCACACGGTAGGGTTGTGTGTCGAAGTAGGCGAGCATGCGCTTGAGCGTCGGGCCGATGCGCGCCTCTTCGTTGTAGGCAGGCACGACCACAGAGAGCAGAGAAGCATCCGTGGAACTGGCATCAACAGGCTCGTGCTCCAGCAGCGTGATGGATCCTGTATCAGAGGACTGCGTGTTCAAGCAAGGCTCCTGAGGGTGTTTCAAGACGGGTTGTGATATTATATCCGTCGTTCCGGCGGATGTCAAACGACCGGTGTACTGCTTTCCGATACGTTGTCGGGTCCCGATGTTGCGCCCATGTCGTTTCTCGCTATGTCGGGTTCTGCGGTCAGCAGGTACCTCAGATACTGCACGCTCCGCCGCACCATGTCCCACTCCTCCGCGCATACGATTGCGGAGCTCTCGCCGCGTTCCCATGCACTGGAGTAGGGCGCATGCATCGGGCGCCCATGGGCCCAGAGCAGGCGCAGAGCACCCGGTAGATGACGCGCCTGTGATGCCGGGTAGTGCTCCCACCAGTCTTCCTCGAGCAGCGGAATGGTGCGGGTGGCCTGTGCTGCGACCTCAACGGCCGGCAGAATTCCGGGATTTGCGGAGCGAACAATGCGCAGGATCTCAGGAAAGTCGACCACACCATCACCGGCGGCGCAACGGACCAGCCGGTAGCCCGTAGGAGCGAAATACATGGTGTAATCTTTCAGGTGGAGATGGCGAACCAGCGGGGCAATGCGTCGGGTGTAGGCAACCGGATCCTCACCGACAGCCAGAGGGTTGCCAGTATCCAGAGTGACCCCGAATGCCGGACTGTAACGCACCTGCTCCGCGATCCAGAGCAGGTCCTCGCTGGTGGCGTCCTGATGGTTTTCGACAGCGATGCAGACACCCAGCGCCTCCGCATGGGGAAGCACCTCGCGCAGGCGGAGCGCAACGGCAGCACGGTGGCGCTCCCACCCGCCCGGAAGAGGCCGTCGATCGCCACAGAGCAAATGGCTGAGCAGAGCACGGACCACGCGAGCGCCTGCCTGCGACGCCTGTGTGAGATAGGCAAGCAGATGGTCAGCATCGTGATCCAGCAGCACACCGTAGTCGGCTATCAGGGTCAATCCGCGCCGCGACAGTTCCGCGCCGATGTCGCCTGTGGGATCCGCCACCGCAACCTGTGCCCCATCGAAAGCGGGAATGAGCGATCCAAGGGGCAGTTCAACCCCGTTCAATCCCATGGCTGTTGCCGCATCCATGAGGTCCGTGGCAGTCAAAGGGCGCGAGCACGGCGTGCCATCACGGGTAGCCAGATAGCCCATCACATGAGGAAGACTGTAGGCACACAACACAAGCGGAAGCGACATACGGACTTCCCTCACAGGGTGTTCTTTACTCTGGAGTGTTGCAGGATGCGTTCAGGAGGGTGACAGCACCATACCGCCGCACACGGCGATCACCTGCCCGGTCACGTAGTCCGACAGGTCGGTCGCCAGAAATTCCACAACGTTTGCGCAATCCTCGGGCACTCCCAGACGGCGCAGCGGGATGTCACGAATGGCGCGCTCCACATTTTCCGGTGCGTTGCGGCGGAATTGCAGGTTGGCACGCGAGGTCAGGATCAGGCCGGGGGCAATGCAGTTGACGTTGATGTTGTACGGCCCCAGTTCGGCGGCAAGCAGGCGGGTGTACGCAACCACACCTGCCTTGGCCACACAGTAGTGCGCCACACTCCCGTCGGCATTACCCCGCAAACCTGCCTGAGAAGCTACCGTGATGATTTTGCCGCTGCGCTGGCTTTTCATCGGAGCCGCTGCTGCCTGACAGCAGAACACGGTGCCCGTCAGGTTGACATCCATGATGAACCGCCAGTCTTCTTCCGGAACGCTCGATGCCTGCCCGCGTTCTGCCGGGCGCAGAATGCCCCCGGCGTTGGTGACAAGAATGTCCACCCGTCCGAACTCGGAGAGTACCCTCTCGAAGAGGTGGTCCACTTCGGCCTTTCGGGTCACGTCCGCAGTAATACCGATCGCGCGTACGCCAAAGGCCTCGCATTCTGCCATCACCGTTTCTGCTGTTAGCGGCTCATGGAACTCGCGTGCCGAGTCCAGGTGGAGGTCATTGATCACAACGTGCGCGCCCAGAGAGGCCAGGCGCAACGCATAGGCGCGACCCAGACCCCGGCCTGCTCCGGTGATCACGGCTACCTTGCCACTCAGTTTGCCCATCGTGGTCCGCACTCCACTCTGCTGTTTTCGGGATCCGGACGACACAGCTTTTCGTGATGTGCCGGCCGGTTTCCTGCGTTCCGGCGCGTTCAACGCAGGCCAGTCAGGCGATCCAGAAAGCGCAGGCAACGATTCGACTCGATGATCCGGGAGAGCGAGACGCGCTCGGTGAGGAGGTGCAGTGCAATGAGCAGGGTCAGGAGAACTCCCTGCACGGTGAGATTGAAAGTCTGTGCGGCAGCGAGGCCAAGCGTTGCGCCCAGCAGGTTGCTGCCCGTGTCGCCCATCATGACCGTGGCGCGCGCGTCACGCTCCCAGACGATGAGCGCGGGAACCAGCACGAAGAGCAGCGGGGGAGCAGGGGAACTAGCAGCCTGTGCGATCTGTGCGCCCAACAAGCCTGTGCCGCACAGAAGGAAGCAGGCACCGGCACGTCCTGGCCGGACGTCGAGCAGGTTGATCGCGTTGGCACCCAGAGCAATCAGGCCAGCAGCACACAGGGTGTGTAGCAGAGAGCCAGTGTGCAGCATGTGGCCGATCCATAGCGCGAAGATGCCTCCGCCTGCCGCTTTGATCAGACCGGTGGTGACTTTGCGCTCGCAGAACAGGGCACGCAAATGCCCGAGCAGGCCACGTGTCTTCTGATCTCCGCGCAGATCATCGTACAGGCCGAGCAGGCCGAAACCGAGAACGGTCAGGAGATACGGACGGTAAGCGCTCTCCGTGACGGGGATGAGACGGCCGCTCCACCAGAGCATGAAACCGGCCCAGAGCACGATGACCAGACCGAACCCGTTCGGGATCCGGTCACCCCGGAAGTTCGACTGCATCATGCGGGTCCGGCGCAATACCTGCGCCATGATGGGGGGAAGGACCAGCAGGAGCACCAGGCCGGTGATGGCCAGGATCAGGCCGCGTGCGGAGAGGGTAACAGAAGAGGGCAACACGTCCGGCAGTGGGAGCTTCTCCTGCAACCTCGCAGTCAATCGGTCTGCTCTGTCCAGCAGGGAGTGCCATCCGCCCGCAAGCGGAGAAGCACCGGGATCACCGCCAATCTCATTCATGTTTGTGCTCCCGTTCTATGGCCAGATGGTAAAGGGTTCGCGCTACGCTGATGAATTGCTTCCCGCGGTGGCATACCGCTGCGAGATCCCGTCCGGTCACCCGGTGCGACATCCGTGTGGGAACCTCCTGCACCCGGTATCCCAGACGCAGGGCCCGTACGGTCAGGGCGACCTCGACACCCCATCCGGTCGCGAAGCCGCCGCACGCCTCCACAACCTCTCTGCGGACTGCGCGCTGCCCGGAGAGCGGAGCCTGCATGCAGTGTCCGGTGAGCGCCCGTATACCCCATCGCGCCAGACGCACCACCAGACCCATGCCTCCACCACGACCCGGCAGGGTCGGGAATGTCGCAATGGTCATGTCCGCAGTATCCTGCAGTACGGGTTCCAGCAACAGTCGTGCTTCTGTGGCCGTGGCACCGAGGTCCGCATCCAGAAGCAGCAGGATGTGACCCTGTGCCAGAGCGAGTGCGGTGTTGAGCGCGTCCCCTTTGCCCTGCCACTGCTGTCGGAATACGATGTCCGCTCCGGCATTCTCTGCCTGCCGGGAGGTACTGTCCGTGGAGCCATCATCAACGACGAGGATTTCGGTGACCTGCGGGATCTGACGCAGGGCCGCGATCGTCAGGCCGATTCGTTCGGCCTCATTATGTGCCGGAATGAGCGCCGAAATCATGGACGTAGCGGTGGCGGGAACAGACGTCTGGCAACGGGTTTTATGCCGTAAGTGCCCGGCTCACCGCGCAGGGCGTAAACCAGCGCGCATCGCCCGATATCCTGATCTGCATTATCTATCATGCTGATCTGCAGGTTCAGTTCGCGATAGGCTTCCACGTCGGAGAATCGAGCCCCGGAGGGCTCACACATCACGACGATCGCATTGCGCTTCTGGAGCTCGGCGATCAGGAGCGCATCGAGATTTCCATGACGGCGTGAGTTCGCTTCCTGGCTGCCAGCGATCAGGACCACGAAGCGTGTCGGGCGAGTGTAGTCGCTGTTACGGTCGTACTGGATCAGGCCGGCACGGGCCAGAGGCTCGATGACCGTTTCCGGTGCGTTCAGGCTACCCGTGAGCAAGCTGGCAAGGGTCCGGATAAGTTCCTGACGGTCTGCGGGGACCCCGGGTGCCTCTTTGCGGACAGCGCTCAGAGTGGATTTCAGCAAGGGTTCCGGGCGTGAGAGCCCGGGCAGCAGGGTGGTTCGAGAAAAGATGGTGGCATCGGCGAGCTGAAGGGTGTCGCGCACTTTTTCGGTCAGCTCGGGGTAGTCACCTACCTGTACCAGAGCGACACTGGCACCCAGCAAGCGGCGTTGCACAAGCGATGGCAACGCCTGCTCAAAAAAGTCCTCGTAACGTTGCACCCGCTCCCGTTGCTCTCGCACGTCCCGGTCCAGTGCGACGCGCAGTGCATCGATCGCCCGGTTCTGTCTCTCCGCCAGTTGTGGCGAGAGATACAGGCTGCCAATGACCAGTCCGATGGTCAGCGCGAAAAAGATCGCAGACACAGTCACAAGGTGATACTTGAAGCCCGGGCTCATTCCGGCATACGTCCTTGCAGAAACTGACGCAGTTCCCTGAGAGAGGGCGCGAGACGGCGCAGTGCCAGCAGGGCGAATACCACAAGAAGGACTGTGAAGGCCGCAATGCCGTAGGCGAACGCTTCCAGCCAGACCGGTATCGGGCGGGTGGTGAGCGCAAGAACGCCAAACGCAGCCAGGACGCCTCCAACTCCCAGGCACAGGCGCGCGATGCGGGGCAGTAGCGTGCGCAACAGGAGCCCGGTGGCCAGTCCCGGCACCATAGAGGCCATGTTCCGCAGGGGCTCTGGCAGAGACGAGATAGCGCGATGCAGTTGCAACGCAAAACGCGGCAACGCCACACCGACTCCGATCAGAGCCAGGCTGTTCAACAGAAGGATCATGCCGGCGATCACAGGCGCGTCTCCTTTCTCATCAGAGTGCCGGTCAGATACAGTACGATCAGGCTCAACAGCAGAAGCCACGGCCCTTCAATCCAGAGCCACAGGGGAGGCATGCCGATCCACAGGTCCAGTGCCAGCATGCTGCCACCAAAGCAGAGCGCCACCCACGCCTGAAACC
>JANWZQ010000106.1 GCA_025054835.1 Chthonomonadaceae bacterium | reverse complement strand
GGGGGGGGGCTTGGGGGGCTTCCGGGGGGTGGGGCGGTCTGGGCACCGGGACATTTACGAACTGGCTGCGGCACATGGGGTGGGGTATGGCGTCGAGGGGGGGGTTTACCCGGGGGGTGATGGGGGGGCGGGCGGTGCCGCTGTCGCGCGTGGGCAATGTGTTTGTGGTGAACCGGGAGAACCTGCGACGTTTTGCGGAGTGGATGCGTTATGCGCGCTTTGAGCAGACGTGGGTGTTCGGTGCGGGTTGTTTTCTGGGGATGGCGTTGCCGGCGGTACTGACGCTGACGTTTGTGCCTGCGGGCGCGGATATCACGGGGGATAACTGGCAGACGGCGACGTATCAGGCGCAGGGGCTGGGGCGGGTGTTCGGTCCGGCGGCCCTGACGTTGACGTTGATCAACGGGTTCTGGATCCTTTTTTCGACGCAGCTGGGGAACACGGATATTTTTGCGCGGACGGTGACGGATATGTTGTGGAGCACGCATCCGGGGATTCAACGGTGGGCGGGTGGTGACGTGCGCCGGGTGTACTATTCGGTGCTGCTGGCGTTTACAGGGTTTGGCATGTGGGCGATTTTTCAGTCGTCTCCGGGGGGGTTGATCCTGCTGGGGGCTTCGATTGCGGTGTTCAACTTTGTGGTTCTGGGGACGCATGTGCTGGTGGTGCACTACCGGTTCTTGCCGCCGGAGCTGCGCATGCCTCGATGGCGTGCCGGGGCGATTGGCCTGTTCATTCTGATGTTTGCTGCGTTTCTGGTTCTGGGGCTCTGGTCGCAACGGGACAGTATTCGCAGCGCGTCTGGTCTGTAGCGTCAGGAACGTTTATGACGGGTTGCGCCTGACGCTGTGCTGTTGCCTCGCGCGGGGTCATCGGCCTGTACCGTTTCCCGTGAAACGCGGGGGTATCACGGAAAATTCCTGTTTCGGAAACGTCGCAACCGTTTCCCGGGAAACGGTTGTGAGATCCTGTTGATGTTTGAGGTTGTCTCATGCGGATCACTGAGGTTGAGACGTACCATCTGCGTTTGCCGCAGGTTGCTGCGGAGTGCAACGGTACGCAGGATGCGCTGCTGGTTCGGGTGCATACGGATGTCGGGTTGATCGGGATCGGGGAGGTGGATTCCTCGCCGCATGTGATTCGCGCGGTGTTTGATGCGCCGTACTCTCACACGCTGGCTGCCGGTCTGCGCCATCTGTTGATCGGGGAGGATCCGCGGGATATTGAGCGTCTCTGGGAGAAGATGTATCGGGGCACGCTCTATTTCGGGCGGCGTGGCGCGGCGATCCATGCGATCAGCGGGGTGGACATTGCGCTGTGGGATCTGCTGGGCAAGGCGACCGGGTTGCCGGTGTATCAGTTGCTTGGGGGCGCGTATTGCCGTCGGATGCCTGCTTATGCCAGTGATCTGATGCCTGCGACGCCGGAGGAGGCATATGATCGTGCGGCGGCTCTGTGTGATGCGGGCTTCCGGTATGTGAAGCTGGGCTGGGGTGGTCTGGGGCAGAGTGAGGCGCAGGATGTGGCGCTGGCGCGCGCGGCGCGTCGGGGCATCGGGGAGGAGAATGCGTTGATGATCGACGCGGGTCTCTGCTGGGATGCGGCGACGGCGATCGCGCGGGTGCGGCGGCTGGAGGATCTGGATCTGACCTGGGTGGAGGAGCCGTTGCCTCCGGATGATCTGGGGGGCTATGCGCGTCTTGCGGATGCTGTGGATACGCGGATTGCGGCGGGTGAGGAGCTGGCGACCTGCTGGGAGTTCTGCGATCTGATGGATCGGGGTCGGATTGATGTGGTTCAGGTGGATGTGAGCCGGGCGGGCGGTCTGACGGAGGCACGCCGGATTGCGCATCTGGCCCGGCAGCGCAATCTGCCCTGTGTGCCGCACGCCTACAGCACCGGTGTGTTGCTGGCTGCCAGTTTGCACTGGGCGGCGTCGTTGCCGAACGGCTGGCTGGTGGAGTACACGGTGGAGGAGTCGCCGCTGGCGACCGGTCTCACGGGCACGGGTTTGTTGCGCGAGCCTCTGCGTGCGGTGGAGGGTTACCTGACTGTGCCGGAGGCCCCGGGTCTGGGCATTGAGCTGGATGAGGAGATGGTGGCGCGCTTTCGTGTGGCGTGAGGGCAGGCAGAGGCGCCGATGTTCTGCCGGGGGCTGGCCTCTGCCTGTGTCGGGTTCTGTGCTGGCGCTCAGGGCTGATCGTAGTCTTTGAGTTCGCGTATCCAGATGTTGCGGTAGCGCACCGGGTTGCCGTGGTCCTGCAGCACGAGGGGTCCTTTCGGGCCGTGTGGCTGGTAGGATGGCGCCTGCCGGTGGGCCATGCTGCCGAGGATCTGTGTGTGGTTGTGCACGACCACGCCGTTGTGCAGGACGGTGATGTATCCGGGCCGTTCGAGCTTGCCGTCTTTGAAGCGGGGCGCGGTGAAGAGGATGTCGTAGGTCTGCCATTCGCCGGGTTTGCGGCAGGCGTTCACGAGCGGGGGGTACTGGCCGTAGAGCGCTGCGGCCTGTCCGTCCGGGTAGGTCGGGTTGTCGTAGCTGTCGAGCACCTGTACTTCGTAGCGTCCGAAGAGCAGGACGCCGCTGTTGCCGCGTCCCTGTCCGCTGCCGCGGGGGGGTTCGGGCGCGGCCCACTCGATGTGCAGCTGACAGTCGCCGAATTCTTCTCTGGTGACGAGGCTGCCTTTTCCTCCGACGACGACCATGGCTCCGTCTTCTACTTTCCAGCCGGGGGGTCCGCCGTTGTCTGCGCGCCACTGCGCGAGGTCTTTGCCATCGAAGAGGATGATGGCGTCGGATGGGGGTTTGCCGGGCCGGTCCAGTGTGCCGGGAGTGCCGGGGTCGATGACCCGGGGGTGCGGTCGGTCCCGGTCGTGGACGCGCCACCGGCTGCCGGGGATGAGGGGTGTGTCGGTGTAGCCGGGTCGCTGGTTTTGCTGGGCGATCAGCGCTCCACCGGCGATGGTTGATAGCAGGAGGGCCATACCCAGGCGTTTTGCCGGGAAGGGGCGTTCTGGTTTCATGGTGTTGATACTCCTATTGTCTGGACTGTTTCTCCGGGGGCTGCGCAGGACGTGCGCGGCCCCTGCGGTTATGTGAGCAGGAGGGTGTCGTAGACGCGTACGGTGGCCCAGAGCGGTCGACACTGCTGGATGAAGCGCCGGTGGTCCGGGTGGTCCTGGTAGCGGTCGTGCGCTTCCCGGTCGGCGAATTCGACGAGCAGGGCCACGCCGTATGTGTTATCGACGACGTCGCGGGGGGTGCCTGCGGGGACACCTGTTTCGAGGCGGAGCACGCCGGGGATGTGTGTCAGGTATTTGCGCGCGGCTTCTGCCAGTTGCCGCGCGTCTTCGGGTCCGGCGTTTTCTGGCAGGTAGAAGTAGACGAGATGCAGGAAGCCTGTGCGGACGTTCATACGGGTGTCCTCTGTGATTGTTTCGGATAGGGTTTTGCTGTGGACGGGATTCGCGATGGTGGCGCGGATTTCCTGCGCTGGCGCGCTTGATCCGGGCGGTGGAAATTTGATATAATAAGTCAGAAAAGTCAGGATCAGGAGAGAATGACGGATGGCGAGTCCTACCCCGGAAACACTGCGTGGTGTGAGCGCGATGCTGGAGGAGAAGTCTCCGGAGGAGATTTTGCGCTGGGCTGTGGCGCAGTACTATCCTCGTTTGACGATGGCTACGGCTTTTGGTGCCGAGGGGTGTGTTTTGCTGGCGATGCTGGCTGCGATTGAGCCGCGTGTGCGGGTTTTTAATCTGGACACGGGGTATCAGTTTCCGGAGACGCTGGAGCTTCGCGAGCGGATTCGCGCGCGTTATGGGATTGATGTGGAGCTGGTGCGCCCGGAGGAGACCGTGGAGGAGATGGAGCGGCGGCTCGGGGGGCCGATTTATGGCACGGATCCTGATGCGTGTTGCCGGATGCGCAAGATTGAACCTTTGCGGCGGGCTCTGGCGGGTTACGATGCCTGGATCACGGCGATTCGTCGGGATCAGACGCCGGATCGTGCGCGGGCAGGGATTGTGGAGTGGGACTCGAAGTTTCAGCTGGTCAAGATCAATCCGCTGGCGAACTGGACGCGGAAGGATGTGTGGGCGTACATTTATGTGAATGAGGTGCCTTACAATCCTTTGCATGATCGTGGTTATCTGAGTATCGGGTGCTGGCCGTGCACGCGCCCGGTGCAACCCGGTGAGGATGAGCGTGCGGGCCGGTGGGCGAACTTTGCCAAGCTGGAGTGCGGGCTTCATACGCGCTAGTTCGTGTGTGATGTGCTTTTGATGGACGGGCCGTCTGTGTTGTGGGACAGACGGCCTGTAACCATTTCTGCGGGTCCTGTGTCTAAATCGCGGGATATCTCCCGGCCCTGCCGGATGGGAGCGCGGTGTGGCGTTCATGCCGCGGCGTATGTCTGTGATGATCGGTCTGGAAGCCTGCGCGTCCGCGTGGGAGACATGCATGAGCGAAGAGCGGCCGGACATACCTGATGAGGACGGCGCGTTGATTGCCCGTTTTCTGGAGGGCGACGTCGCGGCGTTTGACCCGTTGTTCCTCAAGTATCAGGATTATGTTTATAACATCATCTACGGCGTGATCGGTAACGCTGAGGAGGCACGGGATCTGACTCAGGAGGTGTTTGTGCAGGCCTATCGCTCTCTGCATCAGTTCCGGCGAGGGGCACGTTTTGCGACCTGGTTGTATCGGATTGCGTTGAATCGTGCGCTGGATGCGGCGCGCGGCGCGAAGCGATGGCGTTTTCTGCCGTTGCTTGACCCGTCGCGCTCTGCCGGCTCCGGTGTTGCGGAGGTTTCTCCGGATCAGGCGGTTGTGCAGCATAGCGAGCGAGAGGTTGTGCAGCAGGCGTTGCAGCGTTGCCCGCTTGCGCACCGGGATGTGCTGGTGTTGCGTTACTATCAGCAGTTGTCTCTGGAGGAGATTGCGGACGTTCTGGGTTGCAGTCTCGGAGCGGTGAAGGTGCGTCTGCATCGCGCACGTCGTGCGTTCAAGGATCACTATGCGGCTCTTTGCGGCTCGCATGCGGTGGATGCACAGGAGACGGAGGAGACGGATGTGGCTGTTTCGACCCGGTAAGCTGGATCCCGGTTCTTCCCGTGCCTGTTGCTGGACGCAGGAGCGCCTGTTTGCATATCTGGAGGGCGATCTGGGGGAGGGTGAGCGGGTTGCCGTGCAGGCGCACCTTGCGCGATGCGCGCTCTGCCAGCAGGAATGGCGGCTCTGTCAGCGTGCTCATCGTGCTCTGGAACAGGCGGGGCGGGCGATTCCCTCTCCCGGGGATTTGCGTGCGGGGTTTTACGAGAAGCTGGCTGCGTCTCGTCCGCAGGCATTGCGGGCATGGTGGCAGCCTGTCCGGGTGTTTGTGCCGGCCTGTGCCGGTGTGTTGCTGGTTGCGGTGCTCTGGCGTTCTGTGACGGTGGTTCCGGTGCGTGAAACGGTTGCCGGGGGTACGCCACGGGTGCCGCTGGCAACGTTGCCGCTGTCTCCACGGGGCAATGCGGGTGTGCTTCGGTCCGGTTCCGGGGATCCGGTGGCACAGAGTGTGCGCGTGGAGAGGCAGCGAGTTGTTGCCGGGCCTGTGGCGCGTTCTGTACGTCGCCCAACACAGGTTGTGCGGCAGAAACGTGTGGATCGGGAGTTTTCCGTGGCGCGTTCTCCGCGGGTTGCCCTGGTGGCTGGCGGTGCGGAGAAGCGTCTTCCTGCAGGGGACGCGCTGGCCGATCGCGGGGCTTCGGGTTCGATGGCTGTGGCGCCGGTTGCGGACCTGTCGGCGCCTGCCGGGATGCTGCTGGCGGAAAGGCAGAGGGCGATTGCTGCGGATGATGCGGTGATCACCGCGTCGGCGCCGGGCACGGGGGAGGTTCTGGTTGTTGTGCAGGATGACGAACGCGGCTTTCAGTCCTCGGCGCGTTATGCGGTCCATACGGTTGAGGATGCCGAGGGGACGTGGATTGTGATTGAAACGCATGAGACAGTAGACGGGCAGGAACGGGACGCGGACACGCGCTAGTTGCCTGTTTGAGATCTCAGGGGGGCCGGGCAATGCGTCTCTGGACATGGTGGGTGCATGTTTTGAAGCTTTTCTGTGTTCTGTCGGTTGTCCTTTTCACGTCGGTTCTGTGTCCGGCGGAGGCTCAGTTCTATCTGTCGGTACCTGCGTCGCCTGTGAGTGCGACGGCTCCTCTGTCTTCGTTGCAGGTATCGGGGACATCGGCGCGATTGTCGGTATCGGCCAGTCGGGCTGATGTGCAGGATGTTCTGAAGGCGATTTTTGATCAGGTGGACAGGCAGTTCACCATGGACCATACGGTGACTGGCATGGTGACGCTGCGTCTGTCGCATCAGCCGCTGACTGTGGTGCTGAACGCGGTGTGCGGTCAGACGTTTCTGCGCTATCATGTTGACTCGCGCACCGGCGTCTTCCGGTTTGAGCGGGATGAGGAGGCTGTCCGGAACGCGGTGTCGCGTTTGCGTGCCCTGAACACGCTTGTGCGCGAGCAGCTGCGCGCTATCGGTCTGGATGTGCCGTCCGAGAGTGTTCTCTCCGGTATGAGGGGTCTGGCTGGTGGAGGGGTTTTTTCCCGAGTGCGTCCGGATCGTGATGGATCTGTTCCGGGCGCCCGCACGGCACCGTCTCCGGGGGATCCGGTTCCATCGGGGCAAGGGGCAGATCTGGCCCGTCCGGCAGCTTCGGGCGAGAGTTACCACCGGTTTTTGATGGAGAACAGCTATGTTGGCCTGAACACCCGGGGTCAGCAGGTGCCTGTGGTGGACCTGTTGCAGCAGCTAGCACGTCAGGCGCGGGTACCGATTGTGATCGATCCGAGTGTGCCTCAGGGCCGTAAGTTCCGTATGAGCGCCAACATTCCTCCGCGTCCGCTGGCGGAGCTTTTGAATCTGCTGGCGCCCCATGCGCGTCTGGAGTGGCGATGGACGGGACAGGCGATCTTTGTTACTGCGGCGCCGGAGTTTCAGTTTTTCTGGGGCGAGAGCGAGACCCCGCGTGTGTCCTATCCTGCGTCCAAGGAACCGCATGCTCCGGATGCGCCTCAGGAGACGTTGCCGAAACGGGGGTCTCCTCCTGAGGATGCGTTGCCGCTTTCGCCGGCGGGAAGAGATTGAGTTCTGACAGTGTATGGAGGGCGGCCCCTGCGCTGAACGCGCAGGGGCCGTTTGCCATGGTGGTGTTTTATCAGGATCTCATGGTCGGACGTTGTCTTCGCCGAGGATCCCCTGCAGAGCCTGCAGGGCTTTGAGGAATTCCGCGGGGTCCAATCGTCCGTTCTGATTGTCGTCGAAGAACTTGATCAGGCGTTCCAGGCCATTGCCGTTGCGGTTGCGCAATGCAGCACGGAGGCCTGCGCGTCCGGTTGTGTTGCCGAAGTCGAACAGGTCATCGGCGACTTCGCCCCGGGTGAGGTGCTCGGCGTCGATGGTGTAGGCCACGAAGGCGATGCACATTTCGTCGGTGGTGGCTTCTCCCCAGCCGACGGGTTTTGGCGGGTTGCTGGGGTTGCGCGGGTTTCTGTCGGAGTTATCGTAGCGTGCGACCAGCTGGATGCTGGAGCCTTTTGGCAGGCGCAACGGTTGTTTGAGGGCGTAGGTTGTTTGCCAGTTGAAGTCCCAGTCGGGGATGCGAACCAGTGGTTTCTGGGTGCCGTCTGGCAGGACGCCGGTCACGGTCATTTCGCGGCCCAGCAGGTGCATGTGGGGTGTGACCTGGTGCACTGTGATGTCGTAGAGTACGGGCATGGAGGCTTTCGTGACGTAGTTGGCCTCGCCGGGTGGGATGCGCAGTCGCAGAGAGACGACGGGCATGATCCGCAGTTGCTTGTCGACTTCTTTCCTGGCGAAGTAGAGCCCGATCTTCGTCCGGTCTTTTTCTGGTTTTCCGCTACGGTGGTAGTGGACCTGCAGGACCACGTCGGCGCCTTTCGGGATCAGGATGCCAATGCCTTCTGGCAGGTGACGTGGCAGGTTACCGGGCGCCCATCCTCCGAGGCTTCCGGAGGGGGTGAAGCCGATCCCTCCGAAGGCGGTGTAGCCCGGGGTGGGATCTCGCGCGTCCAGTTCTCGCGCTTTCCCGGTGGTGTCCAGGAACACCAGCACGTGGTGCACGACGGCGTTGTTCCCCGGGCGGACCTCCATGGCCGAAATGTAGCGGTCTTCCTGGAGGTTGGAGGGCACCACGAAGCACCGGTATTCGTCGGATCCTTCCGGTCCGAGTGTGTATGTCTCTTTCGGTTCCAGTACCAGATCGGGCTC